>NZ_PJJT01000071.1:0-51599 GCF_002929615.1 Cryobacterium sp. M91
TTGGAAAGCCGTCGCGGATCCCGACGGCACCGTCCACTGGACCAGCCCCGCCGGCAAGCACTACGCCACCGACCCCGCCACCCGCATCAGTCCGCACCTGCAGCAAACCGAAACGCCACCACCGGCACCATCCCCACCAGACGAACCCCTGAGTGACCCCTGGAACACCACCTGGAACACCGACGGGACCAACCCCCAACCGTTTTAGGGTCCTGAGCAAGTTCAAATATCCTGTCGATATGACGACACCGCCCAACCATGACGAGAGTTCCGAGAACGTGACCGACTTCGCTGACTTCAAGGCGCGGTTTGACGCCTTCACGGCCGGCTCGGGTTCGCCCGACGACTCAGCCCTTGCGTTCGTGGATGCACCGCTCAAGCCGCTCCCACTGCTGACACCACCTGACACTCCGGTTCTGTTCCGCCTCCGCGTCGACCTCGCCGATTCACACCCGCCGATCTGGCGGCGACTCACGTTGCCGTCGAACCTGACCCTCGACGTTCTGCACGACGTGCTGCAGACCGCGTTCGGCTGGACCAACAGCCACTTGCACCGATTCGCGCTCGCCACAGACCGCCACAGTCACGAGACGCAGGGGATCCTCACCCCTTACGACGTTGAGGAGGGCGACGAGGGCGTGCTGGAAAGCGAGCTGCGTCTCGATCAGCTCTTGGCGAAGAAGAATGACTGGCTCCGCTATACCTATGATTTCGGTGACGACTGGGACCACACCATCAAACTTGAAGACGTCCTGCCGCAGCAGGCGGTGACGGATGCCGCCGTGCGCTGTGTCGACGGTCGCCGCCGGGGGCCGGTCGAAGACGTGGGCGGGATTTACGGCTGGGAACACCTTCTTGCCGTGGCTGCGGGAACGACGCCACCTGACTACCCGGAGCAACGGGAGATCGCCTTCGAGATGGGCTTGCACCGGTTCGTCGACGAGATCGATCTCGCCGAAATCAACCGGGGTCTGGAACGGCTGGCGGGGTCGGACGCCGCACTCGGCTGGCTGCGCCGCCACACTTCCTCGGGCGGCACGCCTTCCAAGCTGGACATCCTCTTCGCGGGAGTGAGTCCGGACGCGCAGCGTCACCTCGCTGGCTACCTCGCGTCCGCAGACGTGGTGGAGCCGACGCCGATCGATGAGGCCGAGGCCGCGACGGCCACCGCGGTGATCCGGACATTCCTGGGGAACGTGGGCGGCGGAATCCGTTTGACCAGTGCCGGGTATCTCCCTCCCGCGCGCGTCCGGGCGCTGATGGAAGAGCTCGATACAGAGAAGATCTGGCGGGGCGAGGCGAACCGGGAGTTGCAAACCTACCCGCTGCTGTTTCTGCGGGAGACGGCTGCGCAGCTCGGCTTGGTGCGCAAATTCCGGGGCGACCTGCTGCTGACCAAGCGGGGTGCGCAGCTGCGCGATGCTCCGGTGGAGCTGTGGCATTACCTCGCGGCCCGCCTTCCGCTCGAGCGCAGTGATGACGGCCGGGACAGCGCATTGCTCCTCCTGATGCTCGTGGCCGCCGGTGAAGCCCGCTCTTGGGATCGCCTCCGCGAGTCGCTCGATCTGCTCACCTCAATGGTGGGCTGGACTTTTGGCGGGCGAGGGCGCTACGGCAACGACTCCGCGCTAAGCGACGCGTCAGACACCCGACGGGTGCTCGGCTGGGCTGGAACGGGCAGCCTGCTTCCGCCGAGCGGGTCGGTCTCGCACGGACTCGAAACGGATGCCGCACGGCAGCTTGCGCGTGCCGCGCTCACCCGCTGGACGTGAGCCCGAGATTCTCGCGAATGGACCTGCTCAACACCGTCTGGAACGACCCAGCCCGGCCAGGAGGAGCGTTGCAAGGCTGAGGGCGACACTCATGCCTAACCGGATTCCCATGCGTTCACCGCACTCCACCGCACGCATCGCCCCTTCGTTCAGGGTGAATGACGGCCCCACGCATCGGTGTGCGGCTCACGTCAGCACCGAGAGCATCGACCAGATGGACGGTAGGACTCACACAATCCGCGCACGGCACGAACCAGTTCCTTCGATAAAATGGAAGTCACCTGCACGAGGAAGTGGTGGCGCAATCATTTGGAACCGGTCCCGGCGTCGTGCTGACGCTCACGCGAACGTCAGAGAACCCGACGTGAACGCTGAGCTGCCCGACCTCGAACGCACCGTCGATGAGGGCCTGCTGATCGCGGTGTCGGCCGTGCGCATGGCGGTGAAGAACGACATCATCGTTGGCGCGCTCCGCGAGCACGACGACTACGACGCCGCGCGGTACGCCGCCGATGCCCGCAGTGAGCTGCGCCACCTGGCCCGGCAAAACGAGGAGTACGCCCGGCGGGTCAGCCGGATGAGCAAGGACCTCGCGTCAATGAAATGGCGGCTGAGCCTGACCGACGACCAACGACACGACCTCAAGCAGTTCGCCCTGCGCTTGCGGGTGCACGAGCGGCTGGCTCTGGCCCTCGACGCCGTGGCCGATGATGACGACCAGGTGGGACGCATCGTTGCGAGTGCTCAACGGTCGGCGAGTGAAGAGGTCAGCTCGGCCGTCTCATCGAAGCTCATCGAACTGGCCGTCGATCAACGTGAACCCGACTACGCCGAGCATCGTAACGAGCGCCTGGAAGCGTTTGTGCTGATCAACCTGGCCATTTTGAAGGCCAAGCACGAGGCTGAAACCGGGGAAGAATTCAACGAATACTGAACAGCTGGCCGAGCACTTCGTCGAATGCCGGTGAGCTCAGTGTGACGAACAGCCCAACGTTGACGACGACCGTGAGCCAGAACGCGCGGCGAAAACGCGTCTTCTGCGTCTTGTGCCGAACAATTTGCTGTGCCACGATTGCGCCCGGCCAACCGCCGACCAATCCCCAGAGCAGAAGCGTTCGCTCCGATACCCGCCGGCGTGCGGTGCGGGCCCGGCGTTTGTCCACGAGGTAGAGCACGAAGCAGACCAGGCTCGCCGCCAGATACAGACCGGCCACCCACAGCGGCAGCGACCAGTACCAGCCGACGCCCAGGCAGACCACCGCGAAGCCGGCAATCGCGAGATAGCTGCCGCGGTCCCGGCGAGAGCAGGCGGCAACCATGACCTCATTTTACCAACCCGGTTTCCGGAACTATCGAGTTTTCGAATTGACGGCTACCGATATTCCGGATTCGGTTCAAATCCGAAGCGTTCGCCGCTGTCCCAGTCCTGGCGCAGGTTGCCGTACGCCGGGATGCCGCCGTTCTGCTTCAGGATCGAGGCGAGGTGCATGAGGTTCCAGCTCATGAACGTTGTGTTGCGGTTGGTGAAGTCGTTCTGCGGACCGCCAGACCCCTCGTCGAGGTAACTCGGGCCTGGACCGATTTCGCCGATCCAGCCGGAATCGGCGGCGGGCGGAATCGAATAGCCAATGTGCTGCAGGCTGTAGAGCAGGTTCGACGTGCAGTGTTTCACGCCGTCTTCGTTGCCGGTGATGATGGCGCCGCCGACCTTGCCATAGAAGATGTACTGGCCCTTCTCGTTGAATTCGCCCGAGTGGGCGTAGAGTCGTTCCACGATGCGTTTGGTCACCGAGCCGTTGTCGCCGAGCCAGATCGGCCCGGCCAGCACGAGAATGTCGGCGGCCTGCACCGCCTCGAACAGGGACGGCCAGGCATCCGTTGGCCAGCCGTGTTCGGTCATGTCCGGGTAAACTCCGGTGGCAATGTCATGGTCGATGGCGCGAATCAGGTTGACCTGCACGCCCTGCTCCCGCATGATTCGAGCGCTGAGATCGACGATGCCCTGGGTGTTGCTCACCTCGGGACTGCGTTTCAGGGTGCAATTGATGAAGATGGCGCGCAGGTCGGAGTAGTCAAAGGCTGCCGTGTCGGCGCGGCTGGTTTCATTCACCCAATGAGTAAATCACCCGGCCGAGGCCGATAACAGGGGTTGACTTTACCGTCGATGGCGCGCAACAGCCGGCGCTGCGACCTGAAAGCCGAAGCGCCCGGCTGATATCAGCGGATGCTGCCCGCTACTGGGTCAGTAGCCCGCGTCGTCCCGCCGCGCGTCGCAGGACTAGGCCGAGACCGGCCAGGTCCAGCAGCAGGATCAGGACCAAGAGGGGCAACGCGTTGGTCCCAGCACTGTCCAGAGTCGAGCCGAAGAGCGGTGTCATGTTCAACGCTGCGGGCGAGGAGTTGCCGGTGCTCACCGAGGCTGCATCGGTGCCGCGAAACAAGACCAATGTCGAGGCAGCCGGAATTGTGCTGGTTGTTGAGAACGGTTTGCTGGCTGAGGAATCACCGAATATTCTCCCGGCACTGTCGCTGAGTGTGATCGTTGCGGACACGTCGCTGATGATCTGGCTGCCTAGATGATTCAGCCGGCTCCGGGCATGCCGTGTGCCTCGGCGGCGTTGGCCGCGCAGATGCCGATGAGCGAGAGGCTCCCGACGGAAGATCGGATGCCGCGCCGGTCGTGTGGCCACCGCCGGAGTTGAGGCTGGTCGATGTAACTACGGCAGAGTGACGTGCGCGACAGGAGCGGCGACCGCAGCCACGATGGGCGTTACCGGCGCAGCGCCGGGAAACGCGACGACGTTGCCCGCCACGCTGTCTATCTCGGTGGGAAGCCCGGAAAGCAGCGCTGTCGCGATCGAGGTGAGGCGCGGGTGCGGCATCCGCTGTATCGCCGGAGCCTGGCGACAGAGCGCCGAGCAGCAGGGTGACAGCGGCGCACAGCAAGGCGACGCCGGTGCGAAGCAGGGCCAGTCGCAGGATGTGCCCACGCAGTACCGAAATTATTTCGTCCATGAGACACACCCACCCTTATGGGAGATAGAGACTTCGGTAATTACTTTCTTATTTGAGAAGCGCCAACGAATCGGTGTCATCCCCAGAAATCTCAAAACGCGATGACCGCTTAAAAGGCGTTAAAAACTCCAAAAGGGTGTCTCGTGCGTGGCCGGGCATGCCTTCGCGGCGCGGGGAGGTCTCGATAGCTGGTATAGTTTTCAAGTGATCTCGGGGCGTTAAAGTTCGCGGAATCGACATGCGCTCGTAGCTCAACGGATAGAGCATCTGACTACGGATCAGAAGGTTGGGGGTTCGAATCCCTTCGGGCGCACAGATAAACCCCGTCTCATCAGACTTTTAGCCTGGTGGACGGGGTTTTCTCGTTGGGTAAGGTCCCGCTATTGTCCCGCTTTGAATAACGTAGCCAGTGCGTCGCGGGCCCCCGTCACTGACTTCGGGCAACTGATATAACTCTCCTTGGTCAGCGTGTCACTGGCATGCCCGGGCAAATCGGCCGCTGTTTGCGAGCCCTTATCCTCGCTAGTCACTGTGGCGGCAGTTTTGCGCAGCTCGTGCGTGACGAGTCCAGACATTTCGGCGGTCGCGCAAACGAATCGCCAGGCACGCGCAACATTCTTCGGGCTGTACGCCTAGCCGCTCGACGTGGAGAAGATTAGTTCGCCGCTGCGCGGCAACGTGAGGAGTCTGTCCGCAATCCAGTCCGGCACATCGACGGTGCGGCGCGAGCGAGGTGTCTTCGTCTTGCCTTGGTGCCGAGCGTTGGGGCCGCCATCGAAACTCTTGGGCAACTGAATAACTGTTCCGCTGACAGTGATTTGGGTCACCCCGCACCAGAGTCACATCCAGTATCTCTGTGTTGTTTCCCGCTCCTGAGTGTTGAACCGTCCCGGGTTTCATGCCGCCGTTTTGTTGGCGGTTTCGATATTTATCGGGCCGTTTGTTTCAGCGTCGTAGTTGCGTTCATATTCTTCGGGCGGCATGTTGCCGAGTGCGCTGTGCAGGCGTCGATTGTTGTACCAATCCAGCCAGTCGAAGGTGAGTTTTTCGACGTCAGCGAGGCTCTTCAATGGGCCCGTCACGAACGGTGAGGTCTTCGCCACGGCCTCGTTCTTGTAGAGCCCCATGACGGTCTCGGCAGCCGCGTTATCGTAGGCGTCTCTGATGGTCCCGCTCGAGGCGACGAGCCCCTCGAGCGCGAGGGTCTCTGTGAACTTGATAGACGTATACTGTGAGCCCGCATCGGAGTGATGTATCAAACCGGGCCGTATGGCGTGGCCGGCATGGTCGCGGCGCCAGAGAGCCATATTCAAACAGACCTCAACGAACGGTGTGTCCTTGACCGTTGAAGCATGCCAGCCCACAACCGCACGAGAGTACAGGTCGATTGCGAATGCCACGTAGACGAAGCCGCCCACGTCGGCACGTACGTGAAATCCGTTACCCAGCTGTGGTTCGGCCGGGGTGCACTGAAGTTCCGTTTGAGTAGGTCAGGGGCATGAGGTGAGTCCTTGCCGGTCGAGGCCGACGCCCAGGGCTTCCGGCCTCGCACGAGGCCGTTCATGCCCTCGAGACGCATCAAACGGTCGACCGTGTGCTTGGACACGTCAGCGAACCCGCCCCGGCGAAGCCACGCCGTCACCTTCCTCCGACCATAGAGGATCTCGGGTTGCTGACGACCCTGGACGTCTCGCACTTTCAATGCTTTGAGACGGTCGACGAGGACCGCGTCGCTCTGAACTCGCACGGCGGCAGCGCGAGTCTTCCATGCCCGACATGACCGTGAAGTGACAACGACGCCCTGCTCGCGCAGGACGCCGCACGTCAACTCGACTCCATGGCCGTTCACCTTCATCCCCAGGATGAAAGCGACTAGGGACGGTTGCGAGGGTCGAGCTCCCTGAGCTCAAGAAAGACGCTGCCGCTTTGAGGATGTCGTTCGTCTCGCGCAGGTCACGGTTTTCGCGCTTCAACCGTTTGATTTCCTCGAGCTCTTCGCTCGTGGGCCCGGTGCGTTCGCCGGCGTCGGCCTGCGCCTGGGTGACCCACTTTCGGAGCGTCTCGGCGCCGATGTTGAGCTTGGGGGCCAGGTCGCGGCACGCGGCCCACATTGACGGGTAATCCTTCAAACGATCAAGAGTCATACGGACCGCTCGTTCGCGAACCTCTGTTGGGTGTTTCTTGGGCATATCCGAATCCTTTCACCAGAAAGAAAGCGGCAGGAAATCAGGGACGGTTCANCAGGGACGGTTCAGGCTGCCCGGTGGCGGCAGAAGAACTACTTCCGGTTCGGCCGGGAACGCTTCGCGCTCGATGCCCACGATTCCTACGCCAGCGGCGACGACGACGCGACACGACTCGTGCCAAATCCCCCCAAGGTGAAAGCCAAACTGGTTCAAGACAACGCCCGCAACTACCGAGACGCCGTCGCCGGCACAGTATCGGCCGCCAGGCTCGCCTTCAACACATCGGAACCCGGTGCCAACGGGATCACGAGCACCAAGCAGATGCACAACGACATCCACGCACCCCTGATCGCCGCCGCAACCACGGCGGCCACGGCCGACGATGCCTACCGGGAGCTGTCCGCACGGGTTCCGCTGGGTGAAAGCTGGCCCGGGCAGCAGGTCCTGGATCAGGAGATGAAGCGCCTCACCCACACTATTCGGATGGCCGCGTTCAACACCGCAGTGACCTTCGCCCGAGAGATCCACACCAACACCGGTTTCCAGCGCGCCGACCGCGACGCCCACAACCTGGTTCGGCAAATCCTCAAGCAGCCCGGCGACATCGACTCTACCCAGCCCGGCATCCTCATTAGCACCCTGAACCCGATGCCCACCCAACGCGGAACCGCCGCCGTCAGCGAGCTCTGCACGAGCCTCACCGAAACTCAGACCCGATATCCGGGCACCGACCTGATCCTGCGATATGCCATCAAAGAGCACTTCTGAGTTGTCCCAAAACATATCGACCTAACGCGTCCAGGGCAGGACCCCTGGTACTCGGCAGGGCAGCACAATTGGTGTTAACCGATAAAGATTTTGATCGGGCATACCTCACGGGTGCCCGGGCCACCCGGTTTCTGCTTTCAATATTTCAGAACTACACCTTTTCTATCTATCGGATACATCCACAACGACCCAAACATGCGGTACCTCGCACTCAGCCTCCCGTAAAAGACGCATTACTACGCGTTCGCAAGCACCAGTGACACCGATAACGAGAAATGAAATCAGAAGATATCGACTTATGTGAGGTTCTCTTTCGAATGATTCTACGAATCAATGTAGCCGTGCGTCTTGACATGATTTCTGGGGCGGGGATACCGTGAAGAAGGTTACCTACCAAGAGTTTCTGTAGCGAGGATCATAATTGTGAGTGCATTGGGAAAGACACAACAACCGCCCTCGACTGTGAGTGCGCGGCCGGAACGTGAAATGTGGTCCGGGCGGAGAGTGTTCATTCTCGCTGCCATCGGGTCCGCCGTGGGACTGGGTAATATCTGGCGCTTCCCCTACGTTGCCTACGAAAACGGCGGCGGGGCGTTCATTATCCCGTACCTGGTCGCCTTGCTCACTGCCGGAATACCGCTACTCTTCCTCGATTATGCCATCGGGCACCGATTTCGTGGGTCACCGCCGCTGGCAATGCGGAGACTGCATCCCAAAGCCGAAGCCATTGGCTGGTGGCAAGTCGGAATCTGTTTCGTCATTGCTGTGTACTACGCGGTGATCATTGCCTGGGCCGGCATGTACTTCATATTCTCCTTCACCACCGCTTGGGGCGACGACGCAGCGGGTTTCTTTACCGGCGAGTTCCTCCAGGTCAGCGATCAGGTGAACCTGGGCTTCGACTTCGTGCCCTCCGTGCTCATTCCGCTGATTCTCGTGTGGGGCGTGGTTATCGCCATCCTCGCTTTGGGAGTGCAAAAGGGAATTGCCCGCTCCTCCATCGTGTTTATGCCGTTGCTGTTGATCATGTTCCTCATTCTGGTCGTCCAAGCGCTGTTCCTTGAGGGTGCCTGGACCGGACTGGACGCGTTTTTCACGCCGGACTGGACCCGGCTCGGTGACAGTTCTATCTGGGTGGCTGCCTATGGGCAGATCTTCTTCTCACTGTCGGTGGCCTTCGGGATCATGATCACGTATTCCTCCTACCTGCGGCGAAAAACCGATCTGACCGGTTCCGGGTTCGTCGTCGGCTTCGCCAATTCCGGCTTCGAACTGCTGGCCGGCATCGGGGTCTTCGCGGCCTTGGGATTCATGGCGGCATCGAGCGGGGTTGGTGTGGACGAAGTCGCTGTCAGCGGTATCGGTCTGGCATTCATTGCGTTCCCGACCATCATTGCGCAGGCGCCGGCGGGTGTTCTGTTGGGAGTGCTGTTCTTCGGTTCGCTTGTGTTCGCCGGTCTAACGTCGCTGATCAGTATCGTCGAAGTCATCATTGCCGCCGTTCAGGACAAGTTAGGCTGGCGGCGGGTGAAGGCAGCGCTGGTCGTCGGCATCCCTATTGCCCTGATATCGATCCTGCTGTTTCCAACGACGACGGGCCTGAACCTGCTCGATGTAACCGATGCCTTTGTCAATAGCTTCGGAATTGTAGCCGTCGCACTGGTGGCCGTAGTGGCGATGTCCGCTGGGTTCAGCGCTCTTCCCCGGCTGCGCGAACACATCAATGCAACGTCCTCGATTAAGCTGGGCCGCAGTTGGCAGATTTTCATCGGCGGTGTCACTCCGGTGGTCCTGGGTTACATCCTGATCGACACCGTCACCACCAGGATCAGCGAGGGCTACGGCGGTTTACCGGACTGGTTTGTCGGCGTCTTCGGCTGGGGCATGGTGATTGCCTTGGTGCTGATCGCCTACCTGCTCTCGAAGATTCCGTGGAGTCATCGATCCGCCGCTTATGAGAAAAATATCCATGAACCGATCCTGGACGCCGAACTCGATGCGAATAAATCCGCCGCGGATGAGACCATGGATCGCGAAACTCGCCTGCCCGAAACCGCCGCATCCGGATCCGCAGCGGGGGAAAGGAAGAACCCATGAGTACCTCCGCGATCGTCATGATGATCATCGCTTTGTTGGCCGTATGGGGAGGGCTGGGGATGGCCCTGCTCAATCTCAAACGGCATCCGGAAGCCATCGACGACGAGGAAGCCGACGCTGTTTTGCACGACGGCGCATCCGTGTCGCCACGACGGTAGGTTCGTGACCCGCAAAGTGACGTTGATTTGCCCGCGGCTGAGTCGGTTCGCCAGATCGGCTGTTCGCGGATAGTTCTTCAGCACGCCCCGCTGCCCGGAGCGGGCGACCTTTGTATGAGCTTGAGAAAGCGGGCTCGCGCGACGACGGCCGTGAGGAGCAGATTTTCTGAAAGCGACGAAAATTTGGCACCCGGACCCCTAAGCCACCTGTTCGCAATGCCACAAATTTGCGTTGTTCGGTGGCCGGGAGGGCGGTTCGACTGCGGCGTGCTTTGTCCCTCCGCCACGACAGGTTCCTGCTGCTGAGGTCCCCGTCGCGGCAGAGACCGTTGCTCGTGTAGAGGATCACGGCAGCAGGATGGTCCCAACGGGTATTCCACCGAACGAGAGCTCATCGGGGTATTCCGCGAAGACTTCAACCTTTGGGCGCAGTTTGCGCCGAATTGAGATTCGTAGAGCAGGTAGATGCCGAGTTGAACGTAGTCGACCTCGATGTCGTCAAAGAGGTTTTGGGTAGCGGGCAGGGTCGTTGACACCATCGTGTCGGCACGCAGGTTGTGGTGGACGGCGCGACAGAAGCTGCGCCAGCGATATCCGGATGCTGGCCCAGTCCCGTTGACCGTCCAGCGCGGCATCGGCCAAAGTGCGCCACACTATCTCCACGTTCGTCATCGCATACTCATAAAAATACGGAAGGCAGTATCGGTATTTACATGGACGAAGACAGTGGGTCTTGGATTCTTGATGTTGGCGGGAGCACTGCTCGAATCCCTTCCGGCGCACCGCTTAACCCCGTTCGCCACGTGTCGGACGGGGTGCTTTGTGTCTTTTATCGGCGGGGATAGAATCGGCATCATGTCCCTGCCGCGCTTTCTGTTTGCCGACCAGCTCGGTCCCCACTACGACGACGGTGGGCCCATTGTGCTGGTCGAGGCGGCTGCCGTTCTGGGGCGACGCACGTATCACCGGGCTAAAGCCCACCTCATCCTGAGCGCACTTCGCCACCGCGCGCGGGAGTTGGGTGATCGCGCAGAGTTTCTGCGAGCCGAGCACTACCGGGACGTGCTCAAGGGCCGTAATCTCGAGGTGATCAACCCCACCTCGTGGGGCGCACGCGCGCTGGTCGCAGAATTGGGCGCATCCGTTCTGCCGAGTCGAGGCTTCGTGACGAGCGAACAGGACTTCGCCAGTTGGGCCGACGGCCGGCCCGCATCCCGGCTTGTGATGGAGCAGTTCTACCGCCACGTGCGCACGACCACCGGCACACTTATGCGTGGCCCTGAGCCGGAGGGCGGGCGCTTCAACTTCGATCACGACAATCGACAGCCGCCACCGAAACGTGCGGCCAGTCTCGGCCTGCCCGACCCGTGGGCCCCGGTCGAAGACGACATCGACGAGGAGGTGCGCCGAGACCTTGACCGCCTCGTCGCCGAGGGCCGAGTGCACTTGATCGGAGCGGATGGCCCGCGCCGATTTGCGGCCACCCGCGAGGAAGCGCTCGCGGCGCTGGATGATTTCGTCGAAACGCGACTGTCGGACTTCGGGCCCTTCGAGGATGCCTCGCTGATCGGGGACAGCACGATGGCCCACTCTAGGTTGAGCGTCCCACTCAACCTCGGCCTCCTGCATCCGCAGGAAGTCATCGACGCGGTCGTCCTGGCGTACCACTCCGGTCAGGTTCCGTTGCCCAGCGCCGAGGCCGTGGTGCGCCAAATCATGGGCTGGCGGGACTGGGTCTGGCACCTGTACTGGCACCTCGGTGAGAACTACGTCGCGGAGAGCAATTTTCTTGGAGCCCACGAGCCGCTTCCGCCAGCGTTTCTGGAATTGAACGGTGCCGCCGTCGAAGCGCGGTGCTTGAGCCACGTGCTCGATGAGGTTTCCCGCACCGGGTACGCGCATCATATTCAGCGCCTCATGATTCTGGGCAACTGGTCATTGCAGCGAGGCTACGAACCGTCGGCACTGTCGGATTGGTTTATCAATGCCTTCGTCGACGGAACACCGTGGGTCATGCCGGCCAATGTTGTCGGCATGTCGCAGCACGCCGACGGCGGCATTGTCGCGACGAAGCCCTACGCCGCCGGTGGCGCCTATATCTCGAAGATGACTGATTTCTGCGGGGGCTGTCGGTTCAATCCGAAAATTCGGCTGGGTCCGGAGGCCTGCCCGTTCACGGCCGGATATTGGGCATTCCTGGATCGCGTGGAGCCGCGCATCCGCGGTAATCACCGCATGGCCCAGCCGCTCGCCGGCCTGAGGCGTCTTGTGGACCGCGACGAGGTTGTGGCTCAGGAGCGCACGCGCACGGACTGGTAGGGGCTATCCGGCGAAGGCGGTGCTCGGCAGGTCGCGTTCGCCGGAGATGATCGCGTCGACGACGCGTCGGGCGACATCCGCTGGCTGATAGCCGGTAGGTAGTGGCGGTGCTGCCCCCTGGATCGGTCGGGTGGCCAGCCCCGTTTCGGTATGGCCGGGTCGTGCATCAAGAAAGCGGATGCCGTCCCGTCGCATCTCCCGGCCCGCCGCTTGCGCGAAGGCCGCGAGGGCTGCCTTCGAGGCCGAGTATGCCGCCATGTTCGCGGTTGGGCGCTCGCTCACAATGCCGCTGAGCGTGACAAAGAACGGATCACGATGCCCGCCGGATGATTCGGTCAGAGCGGGACGGGCGGCCCGGAGCAGGCGCATCGGTGCCGTCGCGTTCACCGCCATCAGCGTATCTATTGTTTCGTCAGCGACATCCGCTAGGGGGCCGAACGCTACGACTCCGGCGGCGTTGATGATTCCGTCGAGGCGGCCGTGTGCGGCTAGGGCGGCGGACACGAGCTGTGCGGCCGTGCTCGGATCACTCAGGTCGCCAGTGACCGTCGCTCCAAAGATGCCGAGTTCGGCGAGACGCTCAGCGCTGCGCCCGTGCAGGGTGAGCAGAGCGCCCTCTTCGCTCAGAAGCTGGGCAATTTCGCGGCCCAAGCCACCGGTAGCGCCGACGATAAGAACGGATGAACCGGAGAGGGAAGCCATGGCTTCATGATAAACGAGATGCTGAGTGCTTGCGCAAGATTAGGGTTTCCGTCCCCAAGCTGGGATAGCATCGACCAAAGCGAGCATTTCTCAACTTGTCGGCGTTCGTTTTGTTCCCAGGGACCGGTACGTGGTTGCACCCGATTTTCTCGCCGGGCAATGTTCGGGCGCACGGTGAGGAAGGCATCCCTGCGAGGGACTGCCTCGGTGGGACGAGGGGTAGGGCCCTCGTTCCATCGCCCGACCTTTCGATGGCCGGCGTGGGTTAAACGTCGAGTGTTGGGTCCTCGTCACGCTCGCCAGGGCAGTCGACGCGCAGCTTGTCGCACAGTGCGGCGAGCTGCAGCAGTTCGGCCTGAGTCAGAGACTCGCCAATGCGCTCGGTGATCGCGCCCATGTGCATAACAGCGACCCGTCGAAACAGAGCCAGGCCTGCCTCGGTGAGCTCGATGATCGCGCCGCGCCCGTCGCTCGGGTCGCTGAGCTTGTGTAGATATCCGCGCGACACGAGCCGATCAACGAGGCGACTCACGCTCGGCTGAGTCAACAGCACGTGCTGATTGAGATCACGCAAGCGGATGCGTCGCTCCGGCTGCCGAGACAGGTTGAACATCACGTCGTACTCGTTGAGCGAAATCTCCTTGGACGGAAAATTCGCGGCCAGGCTGCGCATGATGGCCACCTGGGCGCGAAACAGCGATTCCCACGCGCCCACCGCGATTGTTCGATCCACCACCTGCGGCTCCTAACCTCGTTCTATCAAGGATAGAGACTCGGCGGGGCAGGCCGGGCCAGGGTCGGTGGCTGGGCCGGGAGCATCCGCTTGCTGAGAAAAAACGGATGCCGTGCATGAAACTCGCAGGTGATTTTCTGGCCCAAAGGTGGCGCCCGTTACCTATTCGTTATATGTTTTAGGTGCGTCAACCGTTTGCTGTGGCGGACGACGTGAAATGTGATTGCAGGACACTCTTGGTGCAAGGGAAGAGGGTCAGTCGTAGCCTCTGCGACTGGCCCTCAGTCCTTTTAACCGGCAGCACGTGAGCGGCCGTTCAGAACAGGTCGGGGCTCGGCGTGGTCGACTGGCGGATAGCGACGTCCGCGTGGCGGTCGAAGCGGTAGCCGACACCGCGCACTGTGCGCACGATGTCTTCGTAGCGGCCGAGCTTGGAGCGCAGACGGCGAACATGCACGTCGATGGTGCGTTCGTTCGGGGTGTCTTCCTCGTCGGCGGAGTTCCACAGCGACGAAATGATTTCGGCCCGGTCAATGGTGCGGCCCTCACGCAGCACGAGGTACTGCAGCAGCTCGAACTCCTTGTAGGTCAGTGCTGCCGTCTCGTTATCGAGAATGACGCGCTTGCGGGAGATGTCGACGACGACACCGCTGCGGGCTCGGTCGAGTTCTTCGGGCTCGGCGCGGTGGGCGGCGAGTGCGGCCGGATCCTGCAGGGCCAGGCGCACGACGTCAACGTCGCGGCCGCCGGCGCCCTGGGGGGCCAAAGCGACGGCGGCGTAGGTCTCGGACGAGGGGGCGATGTCGGCGGCGAGGGCCTTGAGCGCCTCGACGATGCGGTTCAGGCTTGTGCCGGCCGCGGCCGCCTTGGCTTCATCGATGCCGACGTAGAGCACGAAGCCGCGAGCCTCGGTGCCGCTGGGCACGGCGCGAATGCGGGGGGTGGCCACCGGCGGGGCCAGGGTCAGGTCGGGGCGGTTGAGCGTGGGGCGAGTGGCGTGGATGTGTGCGAGAGACATGGGAGAGGTCCTTGACTGTTCGATCGACGGGAGCCCGACGGATGCGCGAAGCGCCTATTCCGTGCCTGAGACTCGAGGTGTGGCCCGTGG
The DNA here is from genome assembly GCF_002929615.1 of Cryobacterium sp. M91. Lineage (NCBI taxonomy): Bacteria > Bacillati > Actinomycetota > Actinomycetes > Micrococcales > Microbacteriaceae > Cryobacterium > Cryobacterium sp. M91. The sequence goes on from NZ_PJJT01000071.1 coordinate 14,859, forward strand.
GGCCGGAAGGCGAATGCATCGAAAAGCATTCGGGGCGTCAGCCTGAACTGTCAGGCAGTGAACGCGAGGGGGAAAGTCGCGGTTAGCGGCACATTCGGCAACAGCGGATGGCGGGGGTGCCGGCCATCATCATGGCGGCAGTCCCGGGGGCCTCGAGGGAGGTCAGGGGGCGTGCGCTGGTTGTCATAACTGTGAGTAAAGCGGAATGTGACGCCGCGTGTCAATTTGGCGTCGCGGTAAGTCACCGAATGACGTGCAACACGTTCGCAGCGTGCTGCCCGTTTAGGCGATTCCGTGCAAAATCACGTCTTTGTGAAATATTGCATGACGAAACGTGGATTGATCAAAGATTATTGATGTGACCCGGGCCTAGCGTGTCGTCGGTCGCAGGACCTGCATGAAATCAGACCAGGCCGTACAAGCGGTCGCCCGCATCACCGAGGCCGGGCACGATGTAGCCCAGCTCGTTCAGCTTCTCGTCGACGGCGCCCAGCACGATCGTCACTTCGCGGCCGGCCAGTGCCGCCTCGACGGCGGCGAGGCCTTCCGGGGCCGCCAGAATGCAAATGGCCGTCACGTCGACCGCGCCGCGGTCGAATAAAAAGTTGATCGCGGCGATGAGCGAGCCGCCGGTGGCGAGCATCGGGTCGAGTACGAAACACTGCCGATCCGACAGATCGTCGGGCAGGCGTTCGGCGTAGGTCGTCGGCTGCAGCGTCTCTTCGTTGCGGGCCATTCCGAGAAAACCGACCTCGGCGGTCGGCAACAGCTTGACCATACCTTCCAGCATTCCCAGGCCGGCGCGCAGAATCGGCACGACGAGCGGCTTCGGGTCGCTGATCCGCACGCCCTGCGCCGCCGATACGGGGGTCTGCACGGTCACGGCTTCCACCCGTACGCCGCGCGTACCTTCATAGGCGAGCAGCGTCATGAGCTCTTCGACCAGCGATCGGAACAGCGGCGACGGCGTGTCCTTGTCGCGGAGCACGGTGAGCTTGTGCGTGATGAGCGGGTGGTCGGCAACGTGGACTCGCATAGGCTCGATTCTACTAGACGGGTTGAGGTGAGACATGGGTGCACGAGATCAACACGATGAGTGGATGCTGCTGGCCCTGACCGAGGCGCGCGCCGCCCTGGCTTCCGACGACGTGCCAGTCGGCGCCATCATCGTCGACAGCGCGGGCCAGGTGATCGGCCGGGGCCGCAACGAGCGCGAACTGCACCAGGACCCCACCCTGCACGCCGAGGTCGTCGCCATTCGCCAGGCCGCCGCGCACACCGGGGACTGGCACCTGACCGAATGCACCCTGATCGTCACGCTCGAACCCTGCGTCATGTGCTCCGGCGCCATCCTCGCCGCCCGGCTGCCCACGGTCGTCTTCGGCGCCTGGGATGAAAAAGCGGGAGCGGCCGGGTCGGTCTACGACGTGCTGCGCGACCGCCGACTCAACCACCGGGTCGAGGTCTTCGCTGGCGTCAACGAGGTCGAGTGCGGCACCATTCTGCGGGAATTCTTCGAGGATCCGGCGCGCAGAAGCCGGCGCTGAGTCCTACTCGAGTCCCTTGATCACGAAGCTGTCGGTCGGCGGGTCGGCCAGGTTCGGGTCGAAGTAGATATCCGGCTCGAGATAGATGGTGCGGGCCAACGGCACGGCGGCTCGAATGCGGGTCTCCACGGCGTTGATATTCGCGGCGACGTCGGTAAAGCGGTGGTCGCCGTCAAAGGCGAGTTTGGCGCCGACCAGAATCTCGTCCGGGCCGAGATAGAGGGTCTTGAGGTGAATGATGCGCCTGGTCTCCGGGCCGTCGAGAATGGCCGCCTCGATGGCATCGAGATCTCTCCTGCTGGCGCCTTCGCCGACCAGCAGGCTCTTGGTCTCAATGCCGAGAATGATCGCGACCAGCACGAGCAGCGCGCCAATGGCGAGCGTGCCGATCGCATCCCAGATCGGCTCGTCGGTGATGATGGTCAGGCCGACACCCACGAAGGCGAAGGCCAGGCCGGTGAGCGCCGCGACATCTTCGAGCAGTACGACGGGCAGCTCGGGCGCCTTCGCGTGCCGCACGAACTGCACCCAGCTCTGCTTCCCTCGCACATGGTTCGATTCCCGAATCGCGGTGCGCAGCGAATAGCCTTCGAGGACCATGGCGATAGTGAGCACCAGAATCGGTAGCCAGACATTTTCGAGCGGATGCGGGTGCTGCAGCTTGTCGAAACCCTCATAGAGCGAGAACACACCGCCGATCGAGAACAGGATGATCGACACCACGAAGGCGTAGACGTAGCGTTCGCGCCCATAGCCGAACGGATGCTCCAGGTCGGCCCGCTTTTTCGCCTTGCGACCACCGAGCAGCAGGAGCAACTGGTTGCCGGCATCCGCTACCGAGTGCACCGCCTCCGCCAGCATCGAGGAGGAGCCGGAAAAAGCCCAGGCCACGAACTTGGTGATGGCAATGCCCAGATTGGCCGCGAAGGCCGCCACGATTGCCTTGTTTCCGCCCGATGCGCTCATGGGATCATCTTAGAACCGGCGCCAGCTGGCGGAGGCTGCGCTCAGGTGGGGCGTTTTGGGCACCTCGATGACGGAAAAAGTAGACTGATCGGATGACTTCTTCCCCGAATGTGACTCTGCCCACGATCGCCTTCCTCGGCGCCGGCTCCATGGCTCGCGCCATTCTGGCCGGCCTGCTGAAGCCCGGCGTCACCGTTGAGGGCGGCATTCGCGTCACCAACCGCACCGCGGTCAAGGCCGCCGAGCTGGCCGACACCGACGGTGTCACCGCCTACGCGACCGAAATCGACGCTGACGCGAACCTCAAAGCCATCGACGGCGCCCAGATCGTCATCATCGCCGTCAAGCCGTACATGGTCGCCGATCTGCTGGCGGAAATCGGCACGTCGCTCGCTCCCGGCACGCTCGTGCTGAGCGTCGCGGCCGGCGTCACCATCGACACCTTCGAATCGCTGCTGCCCAGCACCGTGCACGTCATCCGCACCATGCCGAACACGCCCGCCGTCGTCGGCATGGCCGTCACCGGCATCAGCGCTGGCACCCGATCGACCGACGCTGACCTCGAACTCACCCGTGCCCTGTTCGCGACCGTCGGCGACGTTCTGCTCGTTCCCGAGAGCAAGCTCGACGCCCTCAGTACCATCAGCGGCTCCGGCCCCGCGTACGTGTTCTACCTGATCGAGCAGCTCACCGAAACGGCCATCGCCAAGGGGTTCACGCCCGAAGAAGCGGCCATCATGGTCAACGGAACCTTCCTCGGTGCGAGCTCGCTGCTCGCCGTTTCGGACAAGTCGCCGAGCGAACTGCGCCGCCTGGTCACAAGTCCGTCCGGCACCACCGAGCGCGCCGTCTGGGAGCTCGAAAAGGGTGGCCTCAAGGAACTCTTCGACACCGCAACGGATGCCGCCCTGGCGCGTGCGAAGGAACTCGCCGCCTCCTAGCGCCTACAGCCCCTCGGCGATGGCGGCCGTCGCCTGCAGCCAGGCTGAGCGGGTGCGGGGCGCCAGCGCGTCGACGTTGAGCGGTCCGCCGCCGACCAGCGAAGCGTCGTAGGGAACGTCGACGACGGTGCGGGTGAGCTGGCGAAAGTGGTCGTGCAGGCGCGCGGACAACTGCTCATCCGCGGTCTTCGACGGTGAAGCGAGTACGGTCACCGCCTGGGCGACCTTGTCGGCGTGCCCCTTCTGGCGCAGGCCGTCGAGCAGCGAGGCTGCACCGTAACCGGTGTCCTCGCGGATGGTCGAGACGATCACGAGCTGGTCGGAGGTCTCCACGGCCGCCTCCCAGTTACTGGCCCGCATGTTGTTGCCGGTGTCGATGACGAGCACCCGGTAGAAGCGGCTGAGCGTTGTATGCAGTTTGCGGAATGCGACATCGTCGATGCTCGCCGCTCCGGCCGGATCGAGGTCGGAGGCGAGCGCATCGAACTGGGCGTCGCCCTGCGACCGTACATAGTTGTCGAGGTCGCCCACCCGGGAGCGAGCATCACCGAAGCGATCCAGGTCGCGCAGCAGATCGACGGCCGTATTGGTGTGCCGAGCGGCCTGGGCGCGTACGCCCAGGGTTCCCATGGTCTCGTTGTTGTCCCAGGCGAGGGTATAGCCGCCGCGATAGATGCCGAACGTTGCCGCAATGAGCAGCGTTGCGGTTGTTTTGTGCGCCCCGCCCTTGGGGTTGAGGACCACGATCGTGCGGGGACCGTTCAGACTGCGCTGCACGGCGCTGATGGCGCTGCGCTGCATCTGCTCGGCGGGACTCGGCGCGAGCGAGACCAGCCCGCCGGTGAGGCGGCGCATGGCGCCCTGCCAGCCGTGCTCGGCCGGACCGGTCGGTGCCGGCGGCCGCGAGCTCAGAAAATCGGCGAGGTTGGGCGGGACGGTGGTCGATGTCGCGGCGGCCGCGGCAGCGGGCGAGGTAACGAATGGCGAGGTGGCTGGACGTGATGTGACCGGCACCGATGTGACCGGCTCTGACGCGACCGGCGCTGACGCGACTGGCAGCGACGGTGTCCGCTCTGCTCCGCCGACGGATGCCCGCGGCTCCGCGGCAACAGCCAGAGGAGCGAGCAGGGATTCGAACAGGCTGACGGGTTCATCGTCGGGTTCATCGGCGGCGGCTTCTGCGGCGGGCGGCTGCAGCAGCGCAGCAAACGGGGTGCGCGCATCCGCTTCGATCGGCACGGCAGACCGCGACGAACTGTTCTGCACGGGGAGCGGCACGGTGTGCGCGGGCTTGGGATGCCGCCCGACGACGACCGGTCCGGCGGACTCGACGCGTCCGTTCGGGTGCACCGTCAGCGGCCAGTCGCCCTGCTCGTCGCTGACCTGCAGCAGCACAGACTGCCCGCGGGTGCGGGCAGTCTCGACGACGAGACCGATGATCTCCTCGCGCACGCCGGCCTCATCGTTGCCGGTCACCGTGCGCGTTGCGCCGTTGATGGTGACCTCGCCCGTCGTATCGGTTTGCACTTCGGCGATGATGTCAGCGGTGGTGTCAGGCACCGTGAATCCGGCCTCGGGCGCAACGGTATCGGGGAGCGCGGGAACGTTTCGTGACATGGATGAGCCTTTCCGTCCTCGGACATGACGCCACAGGCAGCCTCGCCGAGCTGCGACGAGTTATATCCGTAGTAGGAGAATAGCCGGTCGCCGTCCACGAATTGGAGGATTATTCACCGAATCCGGGTGCATTCCGCCAGAACGGATGCTGATCGGTTAAGATCCGAGCGCCGCGAACCGCTCGATGTCGGCTTCGGCGCCCGACACGATGATGAGGTCGTGGTTGGAGACCACCGTCTCAGCGGTGGCATAGGTGAACGGCTTTCCCGGACTCTTCACGCCGACCACCGTGACGTTGTACTTGCGACGCACGCCGGAGTCAACCAGGTTGAGGCCGCGGATCTGCTTCGGCGGGTACATTTTCACGAGGGCGAAGTCATCATCAAACTCGATGAAGTCGAGCATGCGACCCGACACGAGGTGGGCAACGCGTTCCCCGGCCTCGGCCTCGGGGTAGATCACGTGGTTAGCGCCGATGCGTTCGAGGATCTTGCCGTGTGACTTGGAAATGGCCTTGGCCCAGATCTGCGGGATCTTCAGGTCAACCAGGTTCGCCACGATGAGCACGCTCGCTTCGACCGAGGCACCGGTTGCGCAGACGGCGATGGAGAAGTCCTGGGCGCCGATTTGCTGCAGCGCCTCGAGGGAGCGGGCATCCGCTTGCACAGCGTGGGTGACTCGCTCCGACCATTTCTGCACCAGCGCCTCACTCGTGTCGACCACGAGCACTTCGCGGCCGAGACGGTCGAGCTGGCCGGCTGTGGCAGCACCGAAACGCCCGAGCCCGACGATGAGTACGGGAGCGTCGTGTTTGATGCGATCAACCAACGATGGGCCTCTCTTTTGGGTGTTTGAACAGTTGCCTGCTCTGCCTTGCGGCCAATGCTGCCGCGAGAATCACTGTACCAACCCGGCCCATGAACATCGTGGCCGCCATCACGTACACGCCTTCCGGTAAACCACCATGCCGAAAATCAACAGGGCGATCGAGCGGTTCGACGGCCAGCGAGCCTGGCCAAAGTTGCCTGACTGAACGGACTACCCAATGATCGGGCGTTCTTCCGGGAGCGAGTAGAGAACATTGCGTTGTTTGAGCGCAAGGGCAGCAGCCAGACCGATCGGGCCAATCCGGCCGGCCAGCATGAGGAGGCTAAGCACGTATTTTCCCGCCGGGTGCAGCTCTTCGCTGAGCCCAACAGACAGGCCGCAGGTAGCGAAAGCGGAGATAACTTCGAAGAGGATGCGATCCAGCGGCTCATCGCTGATCATCATGATGAGCCCGGTCGCCACGAGCACGAGCGTGGCGCCTAGGAATGTGACACTGATGGCGAGCCGCAGGGTGCCGTCGGGAATCGTCCGTCCGCCGATCATGACGCGCCTATCGCCACGCGCTTCCGCGACGATGGCGAGGAAGAGGACCGCGAGCGTGACCACTTTGATGCCTCCCGCAGTCGATGCGGATCCGCCACCGACAAACATCAATGCGTCCGTCATGAGGAGGGTGATCGGGTTCGATTCGCTCGTGTCCGTGATGGCGAATCCGCCGGAACGCATCATGGTCGAGGCGAATAAGGCGTGGAAGAGCTTGTCCGGGATGCTGAGGTGTTCGATTGACCGTTCATTTCCCCATTCCATGGCTCCCCAGGCAACCGCTCCGGCGATGAGCAGAAGTGTGGTCGTGCCGAGGGTTAGCTTGGTGTGCAGGGTCCAGCGCTTTCTATTCCACTTGTGTTGGATCAAGGTCAGATACACGGGGAAGCCGAAACTTCCGACGAATACTCCAATCATGATCGGGGTCAGAATCCAGTAGTCGCCATCGAACTGGCCGAGGCCGCCCGCATGCGAGACGAAGCCGGCGTTGTTGAACGAGGAGATTCCGTAGAAGAGTCCGTGCCAGACGCCTTCCCACCAGTTGTCTTCGATCATCACGAACCGTGGGATCAGGACTGCCACGAGTGCCGCTTCGATCGCTAGCGTGGTCAGCACCACGGTGCGAAGCAGGCTGCCGACCTCACCGAGCCTCGACGTGCCGAGGCTCTGCTGAACGAAGACCTTGTCGCCGAGGCCCAGGTGCCGAGTAACCGCCCGCGCCAGGAGCAGGGCAATCGTGACAATGCCGAGCCCACCAATCTGGATAGCGAGCAGAATCATCGCCTGTCCGAAGAAAGACCAGTGAGTTGCTGTGTCCAGCGTCGTCAGGCCCGTCACTGTCACGGCCGAGACGGCGGTGAAAATGGCATCGGGCAGGGGCGTCCGGTTCCCATCTGCCGCAGCGATCGGAAGAGACAAGACGATGGCGAAGAAAAGAGCGGCCGCGACGAAGATGAGTGCTGCGGCCCGGGAGGGCGAACGCTTCACGAACTCGCGGATCAGGGACCGAGGCTCCTGCGTTTGACTTGGTTCGGAGTGGGCGTGGTGCATGGGGATTCTCCGCTCGACGATGAGGGTCGCTGACCAAACTCGTCGACACTCTAATGACTAAATTAAGCCGCAGGTATCGATCCGGCCCGCCATCGGTCCGAGAGTCGTGACCTTGGTGCGCAACTGCCAACGATATCGATCAGGGCAAGCTCATTAATACCGTGTGTGAACAATAACGCCCTCACGCGGTCCCGGATGCGCACCAAAATAGAGAGTGGGTGGGGGAGGGACGGCCCTGTCCCGGTTCTCGACAACACCTGGAACCCCCGATTGACCTGCGACCTGTGCCAGTTTGACATGGTACTACCCAGCGGTGGTTTTTACCCAGTACGAATGACTACCCTGAGGGTATGGCAGACATCTTCACCGTGGTGGCAGACTCGGCGCGACGCGACATTTTGCGCATCCTCTTGGAGCGGGCTGATCCCGCCGGCGAGCCCGGGAGCGCGGGGCGCAGCGAACTGAGCGTGTCCGACATCGTCGGTCATCTCGGGCTGAGCCAGCCGACTGTCTCCAAGCACCTCAAGGTGCTGCGTGAAGCCGGTCTGGTCACCGTGCGCGAAGACGGGCAACACCGCTTCTACCGACTGGAATATTCGCCGCTCGAGGAGATCGAGGATTGGCTGATCCCGTTCCTCAGCGTCGACTTCGATCAGGCCGTCAAGACCGCCGATCTGGAGGGTGAGGGGTTGAAAGACGAGCAGCGAGCCTTCGCCTCGGCCATCGGCAAGGCTTTCGCCGACGCCTCGCAGATGTCCCAGGTGGTCAAGGATGCGACCGCGAAGAAGTGGCGCAGAAACGGTTGAAATCGGGCATTTCGCGTTCCCACGACCGGCCCGATCCGACGGTTGAGTAGTTGGAGAGCGTTTTGTCCGATAGAATGGTGTTTTCGTGTCAGTCGCGGGCCCCGCGACTAAACCAATACTTGTGAGGTCCGTGTGGGTTCTGTAATTAAGAAGCGACGCAAGCGTATGGCGAAGAAGAAGCACCGCAAGCTGCTTCGCAAGACTCGCCACCAGCGTCGTAATAAGAAGTAGAACGACTCCTCGTTGTTCTGTGAGCAAAGCGCTAGCCCTTCGGGACTGGCGCTTTTTGCTTGCCTGAGAGACGGCTGGGCGGAGGAGTGTTCCTGCGCGTTGCACCGGTAGCATAGCGTCGATGTGCCATTACCCCGAATGGGGGTGGCGGTGCCATGGTGCGCGGCATCACTATTGATGGAATACGTGGGCGTTAGCGTCCGAGAGGCTACACCCGTGAACTACGCTCCCTCGGCGCTCTTGCGTCGATGTACTGCTGCCATAATCATCCCGCTGCTGGTGCTTGCGGGGATTATACTGCCTGCCAGCACTTTCACGGCACAAGCGGCCAGTGCGGCCGCCACGCTCGCGGCGAGCGCGCAAGGCGCTGCCATGGCTGCGGATCCCGCTGATCCCCGCCAATCAGTGATCGTGCAGGCGGCGTCATCCGCTGCCGGCGTCGCCCTCGCCGAGGCTCAGAGCCGGGCGGGCGTCAGGATTGACAACCGCTACCGCGCGGCATTCGCTGGTTTCTCGGCCAAGCTCACCGCGGCCCAAATCGCGCACTTGCGCAGCAGCCCCCTGGTCGAGCGGGTCGAGCTGGATACCGAAACTCACATCGACACGTTGCAGCCGGATGCCCCATGGGGACTAGACCGCATCGACCAGCGTTCTTCGGCTCTTTCTGGCACCTACGACTACGGAACGTCAGGGGCTGGCGTGACGGTCTATGTGATCGACTCGGGAATCCGGCTTACCCACACCGAGTTCGGTGGCCGTGCGACGAGCGGCTATGACTTCGTCGATGATGACAGCGACGCCGGCGATTGCAACGGCCACGGCACGCATGTCAGCGGCACCATTGGCGGTACGACCTACGGTATTGCGAAGTCCGTGAGCATGGTCGCCCTCCGCGTCTTCGACTGCGGAGGGAGCGGCTACGTCTCGGACCTGATCGCTGCCGTTGACTGGGTCGTTACCTACCGGTCAGGCCCCTCGGTCATTAACATTAGCGGCGGCGGCGAGTCCAACACCCTGCTGGACGAGGCAGTGGAAAACGCCTCGGCAGCCGGCGTGCCGGTCGTCGTCGCTGCGGGCAACAGGTCGCAAGACTCGTGCGGTACCGCCTCTCCGGCCGAGACGCCCGCGGCGATCACCGTCGGCGCAACCGACGAGGGCGACTACCGGTCGAGCTACTCCAATTTCGGGGAGTGCGTCGACCTGTTTGCCCCCGGTAGCGGGGTTCGCTCCAGCTTCATCGGGTCGGATACTGACAGTACGCTGATGAGCGGTACATCCATGGCAGCGCCCCATGTTGCTGGTGCCGTAGCGCGGTACCTACAGGTCAACGCGTCGTCAACTCCCGCGCAAATCGACGACTTTCTTTCCGCACAGGCAACGCAGGGGGTGGTCTTCGACGCTCGGTCAACGAGCAACTATCTGCTCTACGTCTCGCCGGGGAACAGCGACGTCTCGCTGGGGAACAGCGACGTCACCCCGCCGACCGTGACTAGCCGGGTGCCGGTCGTCAATGCACGGTCGATCAGCCAGACGGCGAACATCTCGGCGACGTTTAGCGAACCGGTCATCAATGTGACGGCGAGCTCGTTCTCACTGCGCTCCCAAACGGCAACGGTAGCTGCGGCCGTGACCTACGCCTCGGGGACAAACGTCGCCACGCTCAACCCGTCGTCGACCCTCGCAGCGGACACGCTCTATACCGTGACCGTGACCGGTGTGCGTGACATTGCCGGCAACGTGATCGCCGGCACGAGCTGGTCGTTTCAGTCGGGTCCGGCACCCACGATCATCGCGGCGGTCCCCAGAACGGATGCCCGCGCAATCAGCCGGACCGCCAACGTCACGGTCACCTTCAGTGAGCCGGTGACGAAGGTTTCGACGACCACGATCACGATGAAGACGGGAACGACGCTCGTGCCAGCGGCCGTCACGTATGACGCGACAACCCGCACGGCGACCCTCAACCCCACAGCCACCCTCGGCGCCGACAGGCTCTTCTCGGTCAACGTGTCTGGCCTGCTGGACGCCGTCGGCAACCCGTTAGTGCCCACCTCCTGGTCGTTCACGTCGGGGCCGGTACCCACTATTACCAGTGTCAGCCCGGCATCGGGGGCGACATCCGTTAGCCGTACCGCCAACGCGACGGCGACCTTCAGCGAAGCGATCATCGGCGTGAGTTCGTCAACGGTAAAATTGACGAATGCTTCGACCGGCACGGTTATTACGGCAGTGAGGAACTTCAATTCGACGACGAAAGTTCTCACGATCAATCCCTCCGTGACGCTCGCGTCCAACACGCTGTACCGGGTGACGATTACGGGCGGTACCAGTGCGGTGCGGGATGCGGCCGGCAACCCCCTTGCAACGAAAACCTGGACGTTCCGAACCGGCAGTTCCATCTAACAGAGCATGGTCTAGTCGAGTAACCGCGGCCTCGTAGGCTAGACCCATGCCCACCGCACACCTCACCCTGATCGGCAAGCCCGGTTGTCACCTCTGCGACGACGCACGCGACGTGGTCGGCAGCGTTGTGGCCAAGCTCGCCGATGACGCATCGGCCCTCACTATCACGCTCGAGGAACGTTCCATTCTCGATGACGGCGAGTTGCACGACCTCTACCTGGAGGACATCCCGGTGCTCCTCATTAACGGCCAGGTGCACAATTACTGGCGCATCGATCCGGTGCGCCTGCGCACCGCCCTACTGGAGGTCTCATGACCATTCGTCACATCGTCTGCTGGAAACTCAGCGCTCTCACCCCGCGCAAGAAGGCCGACGACGCGGCCCAGATCGCTGCCGGCTTGAACGCCCTCGTCGGGGTTGTGCCCGAGATTCGCGCGTTGACGGTGGGGCCGGATGTTGCCGGCAACGAGAACTGGGACGTCGCGCTGATCGCCGACTTCGACGACCTCGAGGCCCTCGACCGCTACCAGAAGCACCCGGAGCACAAGAAGGCTGGTGCGTTCATCCGTACCGTCGTCGCCGACCGCCTGGCGGTCGACCTCGAGGTCTAGTTGATCCTTACGGCTCGAGGCGGGTCGGGCCGCGGAACAGGTAGGTGACCTCGCGAATCGACGCCTGGTGCAGCATGAGCATCAGTACGCGCGCGAGGCCCATGCCGAACCCTCCGTGCGAGGGCACGCCGTAGCGGAAGAAGTCCAGGTAGCCCTCAATCTCCTTCGGGTCGAGGCCCTTCTCGATCGCCTGCGCTTCGAGTACCTCGATGCGGTGCTCGCGCTGGGCTCCGGTCGAGATCTCGGTGCCGTTGAAGATGAGGTCGTAGCTCTTGGTAATCGACGCGTCGCCCTCGTGACGCATGTGATAAAACGGGCGAATGCTCGAGGCGTAGTCGGTGAGGAACACGAATTCGTGTCCGTACTTCTCGGCCACGTAGGCGGCGATCTGGCGCTCGCCCTCCGGGTCCATGTCGTCGTCGTCGCGGGGAACCTCGTAGCCACGGCTCTTCACGATCTCCTTGGCCTCGGCCAGCGGGATGCGCGGGAACGGCGTGCTCGGAACGGTCACCTCGACGTCGAACAGGGCCTTGACCTCGTCGCCGTGCCGGGCCTTGACGGCGGTGAAGCCGGCGACCATGAGGTCTTCGTGCAGCTGCATGACGTCGTCGTGGCTGTTGATCCAGCTGATCTCGGAGTCAACACTGGTGAACTCGGTGGCGTGGCGGCTCGTGAACGAGGGGTCGGCGCGGAATGCCGGGCCGACCTCGAAGATCTTGCCGAAGCCGGCCGACTGCGCCATCTGCTTGAAGAACTGCGGGCTCTGCGCGAGGTACGCCTTCGTCTCGAAGTAGCCCACCTCGAACAGTTCGGCGCGACTCTCGCTCGCGCTGGCCATGAGTTTGGGGGTGTGCAGCTCGATGAAGTCGTGCTCGATCCAGTACGTGCGCAGCGCGTGCTCGAACGTGGTCTGAATGCGGAAGATGAGGTTCTGCTTCGGGTTGCGCAGGTCGAGGAAGCGCCAGTCCATGCGCTTGTCGAGGCTCGAGTCGGCCGCGATCGGCGTCTCGGGGATGGCGGCGGACACGACGGTGAGGGTGGCCAGCTTGATTTCGATGCCGCCGAGCTTGACCCGCTCGTCGTGCTTGAGCGCACCGGTCACCGTCACGAAGGTGCCCTGGGCGAGACCCGAGATACTGGTCGCCGGCTCGTCGGCGACGACCTGGCCATCGGCATCCGTTGTGCGGGGATTGACCAGCTGCACGGCGCCGGATTCGTCGCGCAGCACGACGAATTGCACTTTTTTCTGGTCTCGAACGGTATCGACCCAACCGGACACCGATACGGGGCCGTCGTCGAGAGCGGACAGGTTCTTGATTAATACGCGCGAAGTCACTGTTCGAGCTTAGCCGGAGCCGCCCAAGGTCCCCGCCGAGGGGAGCCCGGTGTAGAAGTATTGAAGTTGCTGCCGATCGTGGATGACCTCGCCCGGAGCATCAGCATCGTTGACGTCTGAGCGCTCTCACGGCGGTTTCAAGGCTGGGGCCTCCGTAGACTGGTCGGGTGGTAGCCAGTCAAGTGCATCTCGTGCGTCACGGTGAGGTCTTTAACCCCGAACGCGTGCTCTACGGACGGCTGCCGAACTACCGGTTGTCCGAGCAGGGTGTGCTCATGGCCGCCACCGCCGCCGCCGAACTGGTCGAGCGCGGCCGCCCGGTTGTGCGCGTGATCGCTTCGCCGCTGCAGCGAGCGCAGGAATCGGCCGCACCGATCGCCGCCGCCTTTGGGCTGCCGGTCGACAGCGAGGAACGCATTATCGAACCGACCAACGCATTCGAAGGCAAGCGGATGCGCGGTTCAGACGGCGCGCTGCGCGACCCCCGCAACTGGCCGGCTTTGGTCAACCCGCTCCGGCCGAGCTGGGGCGAACCGTTTCGGGCTGTCTCGAAGCGGATGCTCGCGGCGATCGATGACGCCTGGAACTCGGTCGACGAGGGCGATGTTGTGCTGGTCAGCCACCAGCTGCCGATCTGGATGGTGCACCGCTCCCTCGCCCATGAACGACTCGCCCACGACCCGCGCAACCGGCGGTGCGATCTGTCGAGCATCACGACGCTGTCATGGCGCGGCGACCACTTCGCTGAAACCGGTTATGCCAGCCCGGCCGCAGAACTTCTCGATCCGAGCAACGACGTGGGTGCCGTATGAGCCGCGTGAAGAGTCGCCGGGTCGCCCCGCTGTTGGCCGGTCTCGCCGCAGCCGCATTGTTGCTCGCCGGCTGCTCCTCTGACCCGCTCGCCGAGCAGTACCGCGAGGGCTCGAGCAAGGGCTTCATCGCCGGCGACGGCAGCGTCACCGAGATCCCCCTCGAAAGCCGCGGCGAGGCCATCGAGTTCTCCGGCGTGACCGAGACCGGTGAAACAGTCACCAGCGCCGACAAGCTTGGCGAGGTTCTGGTCGTCAATTTCTGGTACGCGAGCTGCGCGCCGTGCCGGGCCGAGGCATCCGATCTGCAAAGCATCAACGCGCAATTCGAAAATGAGGGCGCGAGTTTTCTCGGAGTCAACGTGCGGGACCAGGCGCCAAACGCGATCGCGTTCAACGAGACCTACAGCGTGACGTACCCCTCGGTGCTCGACGTCGACACCGGCGCCATGCAGCTCGCCTTCAGCGGCAGCATCCCGCCGAACGCGGTGCCCACCACACTCGTGCTCGACGCCGAAGGCCGGGTTGCCGCCCGCATTCTCGGCCAGGTCACCTCGCCCTCCATTCTGGAAACCCTGATTCGCGACACGATCGCGGAGACTGGCGCGATCATTGATAGCGGCACCGGCGAGTGAACAATCCCTTCGGAGAGATCGTCTTCAGCGGGCAGCTGCTCTTCGCTATTCCCATCGCGCTCCTGGCCGGGCTGGTGTCGTTCGCCTCCCCGTGCATTTTGCCGCTCGTACCCGGCTACCTCGCCTACATCGGCGGCTTCACCGACGGGCGCACCGGAACCTCCAAACGGGATCGGCGCGGCCGCAACCGGCTGCTGGCCGGGGTCGGCCTGTTCGTGCTCGGCTTCACCGTGGTGTTCGTGCTCACCGGCGTCGTTTTCGGCGCGGCCGGATTCTGGCTCAACTCCTACCGCGACCTGATCACCCGGATCGCCGGCGTCGTGGTCATTCTGCTCGGCCTGGTCTTCGTCGGCCAGTTCGGTGCGATGCAGCGCACCATCAAAACCAGTTGGCGCCCCAAGATGGGCCTGGCCGGAGCGCCCCTGCTCGGCGCGGTGTTCGCGGTCGGCTGGACGCCGTGCACCGGCCCGACCCTCACCGCCATCAACTCCCTCAGCCTTGGCACCGGCTCACCCTGGCAGGGCGGTCTGCTCGCGTTGTTCTATTCCCTCGGCCTCGGTATTCCGTTCCTGTTGATCGCCCTCGGCCTCAACTGGGCCACCGGATCGGTCGCATTCCTGAAACGGCATATACGTGCCATCAACCTGTTCGGCGGCGTTTTGCTCGTCGTTATCGGAGTCCTCATGGTGACCGGCATCTGGAATGCCTGGCTCCTCGACCTGCAAGGGGTGATTGGCAGCTTTGTCCCGGCCATCTGACCACTACGATTCCCGCCCGCAGACACCGGGGGTCGTGCAGCCCAAGCTCGGCCTGACCGGCTGGCTGCGCTGGTTCTGGCGTCAGCTCACGAGTATGCGCACCGCCCTGTTTCTGCTGCTGATGCTCGCCATCGCCGCCATTCCCGGATCGCTAGTGCCGCAGCGCAGCTCAGACCCGAACGGCGTCACCCAGTACTTTGCCGACAACCCCGACCTGGCACCGGTCCTCGACCAGCTGCAAGCCTTCGACGTGTACACCTCGGCCTGGTTCTCGGCGATCTACCTGCTGCTGTTCATCTCGCTCATCGGCTGCGTCATTCCGCGCACCAAACACCATTTTCTGGCCCTGCGCGCGAAGCCGCCGACCACTCCGGCCCGGCTCTCCCGCCTGTCGGGTTTCATCGAGCATGACGCGCCGGCTGAAACGGATGCCTCCGCCGCCATCACCCACGCCCGCACCCTTCTGAAATCCAGCGGCTACCGCGTCGCTCGGTTCGAGGCTGAGGGGGAGTCATCGGTCTCGGCCGAACGCGGCTACCTGCGCGAGACCGGGAACCTGATCTTTCACGGCGCCCTGGTAGGCGTTCTGGTCACCGTCGGATTCGGCGGCGGCTACGGCTTCAGCGGCCAGCGCGTGCTGGTCGAAGGCCAGACTTTCGTGAACACGCTGCTCGCGTACGACTCCTTCAACCCTGGACGTTTCTTCGACGACGGAACCCTCGACCCCTACACCCTGAGCCTCGACGACTTCGCGGTGGCCTACGAGCAGCTCAACCTGCAGGCCTACGGCCAGCCGATCGACTTCACCGCCGACGTGACCGTTACTCCCAAGGGCGCAGAAGCGGAGCCCAGCGTGGTTAAGGTCAATGGGCCGCTGCGCACGAATGGCACGAGCATCTACCTGCTCGGCAACGGCTACGCACCGACCATTCAGGTCACGGCCCCCGACGGCACCGTGGTGTTCTCCGATTCGGTACCGTTTCTGCCGCAGGACGCCAACCTCACCTCGCTCGGCATCGTCAAGGTGCCAGACGGTCTGGCCGAACAGCTCGGCATGATCGGTTTCTTCTATCCCACCCAGGACAAGGCCGAGTCCGGGGCGAACTTCTCCAGCTACCCCGACCTCGAGTATCCGTTGCTCACCCTGAACGTGTACACCGGCGACCTCGGTCTCGATGACGGCGTACCGACATCCGTTTATGCCCTCGTCACCGACGATCTGACCCAGCAGAACGGCGGCACCACCGGTGTCGACTCGATCGAACTCAAGCCGGGCGAGTCCACCGAGCTGCCGAATGACCTCGGCACGGTCAGCTTCATCGACAACGACCCGGCAGCCTCGGCTGCCGGCGATCTCAAGCAGTCGGTTCCGCGCTTTGCCAGCTTCGACATTCACCACGATCCGACCCAGATCTGGCTGATCTCCTTCTCCGCACTCGTGCTGTTCGGCCTGTTCACCGGACTGCTCGTGCCGCGTCGCCGAGTCTGGGTGAAGGCGACCACGCGTGCCGATGGAACGGTTCACCTCGAATATGCCGGCCTCGCCCGTGGTGACGACCCAGCCCTCGGCAGCGCCGTCACGGCCCTGGCCGACCGACATCTGAAACTGCTCAAGTCCCACCAACCCATCGTCGCCACCCCCGAAACGACTTAGGCTTAGATCGTGAATCTGACTGACCCCGCACTGCTCAACTCGTACTCGCTCTACGCGCTGTATTCGGCGATGGGCGTCTACGCCCTCGCTTTCATCGCCTTCGCGATCGACCTCGCCCGCCGCTCGAGCGCGGTCGGCGTGATCGAGGCGACCGACCTGGTGGAAACGGATGCCGCTGCTTCGGCCGGCGCCGCAGCATCCGCTGGCGGTACCCGCACCCTTGAGCGACCGGCCCTGAAACGGCCGGTGCTGTCCCGCCTCAGCGCGCGGATGGACAACGATGCGGCCATGCCCTACGGTCGCTCGTCGAGCCTACGAGTGGGCGTCTCGCTCACCGTGCTCGCCTGGGCACTCCACCTCGTGGCAACCGTTATGCGCGGTTTCGCCGCCGACCGGGTGCCGTGGGCGAACATGTACGAATTCGCCATGACCGGAACCCTGCTCATCATGACGGTGTTTCTGCTCGTGCTGGTGCGCTCGGACCTGCGTTTTCTGGGAACCTTCGTCACCGGCCTCGTGCTCGTGCTGCTCGGAATTGCCGCCCTGCAGTTCTACGTCGAGGTCGCCCCGCTGCCGCCGGCGCTGCAGTCGGCCTGGCTGGTGATCCACGTTTTCGTGGCGTCCCTCGGCACCGGAATGTTCGCGCTCGGTTTCGCCCTGTCGACCGTTCAGCTGTTGCAGTCGCGGCGGGAGAACCACGTGCTCGAGGGAGCTGCCGCGCCGCGCGGGGCGATCGCATCCGCTCTGCGCCTGCGTTTTCTGGCCACGCTGCCGTCGTCAGTGACGCTGGAGAATCTGTCCTACCGCATCAATATCGTCGGCTTCATTTTGTGGACCTTCACCCTGATGGCCGGCTCGATCTGGGCCGAACAGGCCTGGGGCCGCTACTGGGGCTGGGACACCAAAGAGGTCTGGACTTTCATCATCTGGGTCATCTACGCCGGCTACATCCACGCCCGTGCGACCCGCGGCTGGCGCGGATCACGCTCGGCCTGGCTGTCGATCATCGGCTTCAGCGCCGTCATGTTCAACTTCGGCATCGTCAACGTGTTCTTCAAGGGCCTGCACGCCTACTCCGGCCTGTAGCCCGCAGTCATTCGAAAGCGGGTAAACGGTTGCTTCAGCCCGTCTGAATCAACCTTTCACCCGCTTTCGCCATTCGGTTGCGCGCTATCCGGCGGCGAGGAGCGCGTGGGTGTGCGCGAGGCGCGCCAGCCACCAGTCACGGCGCTCCGGACTGGCCGCGTGCTGCGTAAGCAGAGCAGGGTCGGGGGCGACCCGGCGCACCGGAATCGCGCCGTCGACCGGGAGCAGAGGGTGGGTCGTGACGTCCTCGGCCAGCAGCGAGGCCGTGCCCAGCCCGCAGTCGAAGTACAAGCCGGGAACGGATGCGGCCAGGTGGGCGCCCATGGACAGCCCGACCGAGGTGTCGAGGGCGCTGGAGACGACGACCGGAAGGCCGGTCTGGCCGATGATCGACAGGGCGGCGCGAATGCCGCCGAGTGGCTGCGCCTTGATCACCAGGATGTCGGCGGCGCCGGCCCTCGCCACGGCGAGTGGGTCGCTGCTCTTGCGCACGCTCTCGTCGGCGGCGATCGGCACGCTCAGGTATGTCGTGCGCTGGCGAATCTCAGCCAGTTCCGGCACGGTCAGGCAGGGCTGCTCGACGTATTCGAGATCAAAGGCGCTCAGGGCGTGAATGGCATGCTCAGCCTCATCCACGTTCCACAGTCCGTTCGCATCGATCCGGATGCGTCCCTCCGGGCCGAGCACGCGGCGCACCTCGGCGACCCGGGCGACATCGTCGGCCAGAGTCTGATCGGGGCTGGCCACCTTCACCTTGGCTGTGCGGCAGCCGGGAAAACGGGCGAGCACTTCGGCGACCTTGTCGGCGGAGACGGCGGGCACGGTGGCGTTGACCGGAATGCTCGTGCGCAGCGGGTGCGGCGAGTCCTGCCAGCCGAAATCAATCGCGGCCCGCAGCCAGTTGACTGCCTCAGCGTCGTCGTATTCGACGAAGGGAGAAAACTCCGTCCAGCCCTGCGGCCCCTCGAACAGCAGCGCTTCCCGGCTGTCCAGGCCTCGAAACCGGTCGAACAGTTTCAGGGAGACGACGTGCGCGGAACCGAGAAGCTCTTCCAAGGGGGGGACCGTGGCATCCAGTGAGGTCATCATGGATCCAGTCTGGCAGCCTCCGGCTGGGTAGTTGGTCAGAGCGAATCCTGATAGAGGTCATCGCCCTCCTGATCGTGGTCGATGCCGTTCGGCTTGACATTGACCAGGGCGACCGCGATTCCGGGGGCGATGAGCAGATAGGCGTCTTCGAACCGGCCCTCCCCGCTGTTTACCCGCAACCAGTACGGCAGCCCGGCAGCGATGGCGCCGTCGATCTCCACCTGGATCGACTCGACCGAACGGCCGCCGAGGGAATAGGGCTTGCCGCCATAGACGATGTCGATGCGGTTCATGGTTCGTCCTTCGAGCTCAGTGGCGCGAACGGGGAGCGAGGTTTTGGAACGATTTGCAGGCCGCCGGAGGAGTTGGCCGTGGCCATGAGCGCCTCGATCCACTCGCGGTTCAGGGTGGGGGAGCGGCTGCCGAAATATTTGTATGCGATTGGGATGCCGGGGTGCAGCCAGATGGTGCTCCGCCCGTTGCCCGCCTGCGGGTCATCGCGCCAGGTGAAATAGAACGATTCGCTGCGCCGAAGCTTGGCTCCGACGACCACCTGGATATGCGCCAGAACTCGATCGTCGAAGTCCGCGGTGAGGATCGAGTCGTAGGTCAGCTTTCCCATGTCTCGCTCCAGCTCGCGTGCATTCGGTTGATCCTGACCCCGCTAGTCGCGCAGGTAGTGCTCCAGCCGGGGCACGTGCAGAAGAGCCAGGGCGCGTTTCTCGATTTGCCGCACGCGTTCCCGGGTGACGCCCTCGATGTGGGCGATCTGGTCGAGGGTACGGGGCTCGTTGCCGTCGAGGCCGAACCGGGCCCGCAGAATGGAGCGTTCTCGGGGCGGCAGTGTTTCCAGAAAGAAGCGGATGTCCGCGGCACGCAGGGTCAGGGTGGCGTGCTCGTCGGGCTGGGGCAAGTCGTCGTCGATGATGAGTTCAGCCATATCGCCGGCGCCATCACCGACCGGGGTGTGCAGGGAGATCGGTTCGTTGTCGTACTGCAGCAGCCGCAGCACATCGCGCACTGGAAGCTGCGCGGCCTCACCGATCTCGCGTGCTGTCGGGTCGCGGTCGAGCACGCTCGTGAGATCACGACGGATCCGCTTGATCTTATTCAGCTTCTCGGCCGTGTGCACCGGGATGCGGATCATGCGCGATTTGTCGGCCATGCCGCGGTGGATGGCCTGGCGGATCCACCAGGTGGCGTAGGTGGAGAACTTGTAGCCGGTCATGAAGTCATACTTTTCGACCGCACGCACCAGACCCATATTGCCGTCCTGAACGAGGTCCATGATGGGCACCCCGCGACCGGAATAGTGTTTGGCGATGCTGACGACCAAGCGCAGGTTGGCCTCGATGAACTGGTTCTTGGCGCGGCGCCCGTCTTGCCCGAGCCAGGCCAGGTCCCGATGCTCCACCGAATCGCGCGGGATGGCATCGCCGTCCCGCAGCAGTCGAGCCTCAGCGAACAGACCCACCTCGATGCGGCGCGCCAGATCAACCTCCTGCTCGGCGTTGAGCAGAGTCCCCTTGCCGATGCGGCGCAGGTAATCGCCGAAGGCATCCGTTGATGCGGCGCTGTAGCTGGCCGATGCCGCGGCGCGGCGCGGCGCGGCATTCGCTGCCGGGCGCGGCAGCGAAGCGGCGTTGGTGTTTCTCTCAACAGTCGTCGTCATGAGCGCTTGCCCCCGCACTGGCTGCTGCTGTCTGTGATATTCATGGCCACCTCCCCGTGTATTCCAAGTCTTTAGTACACCCCCGAAGAGGGGTGGCGATCAAGGGCTTGACATATTGTTTGGTAAAGATTACCTGAGGTTATTTCGTCTTTACAACCGTGGGTATTACGAGTTGGTGAAGCCGCAAGCTGCGCGTCCGCCCCCGTAGGCTGACAGCATGAGCGAACAGGTATCCGAAATCTTCGATGCGAGCCGATGGAAGGCCGTTGCCGGCTTTGAAGACCTCACCGATCTGACCTACCACCAGGATCTGAGCGGCCGAATCGCCCGCATCGCCTTTGACCGGCCCGAGGTGCGCAACGCCTTTCGCCCCCGCACGGTCGACGAGTTGTTCAGCGCTTTGGAAGACGCCCGGCTGAACTCGAAAATCGGCGTCGTTCTGCTCACCGGCAATGGCCCGAGTGCCAAGGACGGCGGCTGGGCCTTCTGCTCCGGTGGCGATCAGCGCATCCGCGGCCGGGACGGCTACAAATACTCCGAGGGCGAGACGGCAGCGGGCATCGACCGCGGACGCGCCGGACGCCTGCATATTCTGGAAGTGCAGCGTCTCATCCGCTTCATGCCCAAGGTCGTCATCGCGGTCATACCCGGCTGGGCGGCTGGCGGCGGGCACTCCCTGCACGTGGTCTGCGACCTCAGTATCGCCAGCGCCGAACACGGCAAATTCAAGCAAACGGATGCCGATGTCGGCTCCTTCGACGCCGGTTACGGCAGCGCCTACTTCGCCCGCCAGGTCGGCCAGAAAGCCGCCCGCGAGGTGTTCTTTCTGGCTCGCGAATACTCGGCCCAGCGTGCGCTCGAGATGGGCGCGATCAACGCCGTCGTGCCGCACACCGAACTCGAAACCGTGGCACTGGACTGGGCTCGAGAGATTCTGACCAAGTCGCCCACCGCGATTCGCATGCTCAAGTTCGCCTTCAACGCCGTCGACGACGGGCTGGTCGGCCAGCAGGTGTTCGCCGGCGAGGCCACCCGCCTCGCTTATGGCACCGATGAAGCCGTCGAGGGCCGGGACTCCTTCCTGGAGAAGCGTGAACCGGACTGGTCGCCGTACCCGTGGCAGTACTGACGTGAGGCCGCTGCTCGCGGTCGCGCCGGAGCATCCGCTCGACTTTTTGGCCGTGCTGCGAAACGCGCTCGCCGGCAGCGGGCCGGCCGTGCTGCCGCTGTCGACCGATCGGGCTGCGGGAATGCCGGTCCTCGGCGACGTGCCGAAGCGGGTCGCCGTGGTGATCGAGACCTCCGGGTCGACGGGGGCGCCGAAACGGGCCATGCTCGCCACCAATGCGCTGCTGGCCGGTGCCGCGGCGTCGGCGGTCGCCCTCGGTGGACCGGGGCAGTGGCTGCTGGCCCTTCCGGTGCACTACATCGCTGGGGTGCAGGTGCTGGTGCGCTCGATCGCCGCCGAGACCACCCCGATCGTGCTACCGCCTGGCCACTTCGATCCGCAGAATTTTCTTCGTCTGGCCGAGACCATGACCGAGCCGCTGCGCTACACCGCGCTGGTTCCGGTGCAGTTGGCCCGGCTGCTCGACGCATCGGAGGACCCGGCCCTGCTGGCCGTGCTGCGGCGCTTCACCGCGATTTTGGTCGGCGGGCAGGCCATCCGACCCGAGCTCATCGCGCGGGCGGCCGAACTGGAGGTGCGGGTCGTGCGCACCTATGGATCGTCGGAGACGGCCGGTGGGTGCGTCTACGACGGGGTTCCGATCGGGGACACCCTTGTGCGTCTCGTCGACGGGCAGCTCGAGCTGTCGGGCGCGGTGCTCGCCGAGGGGTACCTCGACGATGCCGCGCGCACCGCTGACCGGTTCATCGTGGAGCAGGGGGTGCGCTGGTACCGCACCGGCGACCTCGGCGAGGTCGATCCCCTGAGCGGTCGCGTCACGGTGCTCGGCCGGGCCGACAACGTGATCATCTCCGGCGGCGAGAAGGTGTCCCTCGATGCCGTCGAACGGATCGTGCGGTCCTGTGTGGGCTTCGAGACGGCGATTGTGCTCGGTGGCGATGATGCCCAATGGGGCCAGGTGCCGGTTCTGGTGGTGGCCGGGCCGGAAGGCGCGGCGGCGGATCTGGCTGTCGTGGGGGCATCCGTTGTGACGCTGCTGGGGCGTGCCGCCAGGCCCGCGCGCGTCGTGCGAGTGGAGCGGATCCCGCTGCTGGCCTCGGGTAAGCCCGACCGGGTGGCGTTGGCCAGTATTGTGTTGGCCGGTACTGTGTTGGCCAGTTCTGTGTTGGCCAGTCCTGGGCCAACAAGTAGCATGGTGGCGTGGCACAAGGAGCTCGGCCGGTCAGGCCCAAACAACAAAGACTGAACCCTGCGGCGACGCTGGCGGGTGCCGCTTCCGGTGGTAAGACCAACGGCAAGTCAGGCCATCCAGCCTTCAAAAACGTACCGCGCAAGGGGCCCGCCGCGGTCACGCCAGCCACGGCCGTAGACTGGATCGCCGGTGCGCGCCTGCGCACCCTGCCGCTCGCCATCGCTCCTGTGCTGCTCGGCACCGGAGCCGCCATCGTCGCGGCCGGCCCCGGCGTCTACCACCCGGTGCGCGCGCTGCTCGCCCTCGCGGTGGCCCTGCTGCTGCAGATCGGCGTCAACTACGCCAACGACTATTCCGACGGCATTCGCGGCACCGACGCTTTTCGGGTCGGCCCGGCCCGACTGACCGGCGGCGGCGTTGCCAACCCCCGTACCGTGCTGCGCGTCGCCCTGGTCTTCTTCGGCCTCGCCGCCGTGGCCGGTCTGACCCTCGTCATTCTGACCCAGTACTGGTGGCTGCTGCTCGTCGGCGTCGTCGCCCTGTTGGCGGCCTGGTTCTACACCGGTGGCAGGAAGCCCTACGGCTACCTCGGCCTCGGCGAACTCTTCGTGTTCGTCTTCTTCGGGCTCGTCGCCACCGCCGGCACCACCTACGTGCAGGTCGGCGACTTCACGACCGAGAGCGTGCTCGGCGGTGTGGCGATGGGACTGATCGCCTGTGCCGTGCTCATGGTCAACAACCTGCGGGACATCGTGCCCGACAAGGCCGCCGGCAAGCGCACCCTCGCGGTGCGCATCGGCCGCACGGCTTCCCGGGTCGTCTTCTGCGTCTTCCTGCTGCTGCCGTTCGTGATCGCCGGACTGTTCAGCCTGGTTTATCCGCTCGGGATCTTCACGTTCTTCGTGCTGCTGCTGGCGCTGCCGGCCTGCCTCATTACGGTCACCGCGACGTCGGCCAGGGAACTCCTCCTTGCGCTGAAGCTGACCAGCCTCGCGGCGCTGGCCTACGGGCTGCTACTGGGACTTGCTTTCGCGTTCTGAGTTGGTGGTTTCTTCGGCATTCAGCGCCTGGTCCTCGACCTCAGAATCCGGGTTTACCGGCTCCTTGCCGGGGTGCCGCGCCTGGTACAGGTCACGCGCCACGCTCTCGCGGGACTTGCCGAGAAACAGGTAGGACAGGCACAGGCCGAGCATGGCAGCGATGACGGCCGCAGCCCAGGGCCAGAAACCGAGGGAGAGCAGGATCGCCAGCGGTACGGCAAACATCAGCACGCGCATCACGGAGTAGTACAGCCAGGGGGCCACGAATTTCATGAGCCAAGTTTAGAACGCCGCGCCTGAGCATCCGCACATGTCTCTCACGGCCAAGCGCCATAGAATCAAGACATGCCCAAGCTCTTGATAGGACTAGGACTGGCCCTGGTCATTCTCACGGTCTACACCCTCGTAGACTGCGCCGTCTTCGACCGCAAACGCATTCGAGGTTTGCCGCGCTGGGTGTGGATTTTCGTCATCGTTCTGGTACCGCTGATCGGCCCGCTGCTCTGGCTGCTGGTCGGCCACGGACGCTCCACGCCCACCACCCGGTCGTACCGATCGGTCGCTCCCGATGACGACCTCGATTTTCTGCGCGGCCTGAACGGCGGCGGCGTTGCCACAGCAACCGGCGAAAACCGGCCATTCAACGAGAAAGACCAGCAGGAGCGCATCCGTCGGATGGAGCAGGACCTCGCCGATCTCGACAAGAACGATCCGACACCGGGCAATGGTACCGGCGTAGACCCGAAGAAGAAGAAGAAGAAGGAACCGGGCGAAGGCGAGCAGCCTGGCCGTCGGGATGCCTGAGCCGTTCAACGGTAGCCCGGCGACCGATTTTAGTTTCTCCCTTCTAAACGAATTTATACGTCTCGGGCTGCGCGACCTCGTGCTCTGTCCCGGTGCGCGTTCGCAGGCGCTCGCGCTGGCCGCGGCCGAGCTGGAACGGGCCGGCGGTATCCACTTGCATGTGCGCACCGATGAACGCAGCGCCGGCTTTCTCGCGCTCGGCCTTGCGCTCGAGACCGGTCGGCCCGCCCTTGTCGTCGTGACGTCGGGCACGGCCGTGGCCAATTTGCACCCGGCCGTGCTCGAAGCGCACCACGCCGGGGTGCCGATGATCCTGCTGACGGCCGATCGTCCGGCCGAGCTGCGCGGCATCCGTTCAAACCAAACCACCGTGCAGCCCGGCATCTTCGGCGTCGCCACCCGACTGTGCCTTGACGTTCCGGCGCCGGTCGGCGAACCCGACGAGACCGGCATTGCCCAAGCGTTGGCCCGCCAAGCGACGGATGCCGCCACCGGCGAAGGCACCGCCGCACCCGGCCCGGTGCAACTGAATCTGGCGTTTCGGGAGCCGTTGTCGGCCGCGCTTCCTGCTGGATTGCCGAGGGTGACTCCGGCTGCCCCCGTTGCACCTGCCGTCTCGACCGACGGCCCGACCATGCTGCTCGCCCCTGGACCACGCACGGTTGTCGTTGCCGGCGATGGCGCCGGTCCGGAGGCCGAAGAACTCGCCCACGCCGGGGGCTGGCCGCTGCTGGCCGAAGTGTCCAGCGGGGCTCGGTTCGGCCCGAACCTGATTGTGCACTATCGCGAGCTGCTTGGCGCCGTGGATCTGGGCGGCGAGGTCGAGCGCGTGATCGTGTTCGGCCACCCCACGCTCAGTCGAGAAATTCCCGCCCTCATTGAACGCCCCGGTGTGGAGACAATTGTGGTCGCCCCGACCGGAATCGAGTGGTGTAATCCCGGCCGCTCCGCGCGCGCCTTCACCCGCTCGATTGGACCGGATGCTTCGTGCGCTGCGGCCGCGCGCACCCCGGCCGGTCGGGCGTGGCTGGGGCGCTGGGTGATGACCAGCCGGGCCCTCGCCGAGGCGGCGGCCGATGAGGGCCGGGCCCCGATCGACAAACGCGGCATCACCCGCGCCGAGCTGGCCGTGCTGCGGGCACCGCTGACCCGGGCGCTGCTCGTCGACGCGGTGTGGCGGGCGTCGTGGCCGCACGACCGGCTCGTACTCGGTGCCTCCCGGCTCATTCGGGAGGCGGACAAGCGCGTTCCCGGCAAGAAGATCACCGTGCTGGCGAACCGCGGGCTGGCCGGAATCGACGGCACCATTGCGACGGCGCTCGGAGTGGCGCTGGCCAGCCAGGCCGAACCGGAACCGCGTTCGGTCGGAGTGACACGGGTGCTAATGGGCGACCTGACGTTTCTGCACGACGTTGGCTCGCTGTTGCTCGCTCCCGGCGAACCGCGGCCGCGGCTGCAGGTCATTGTCGGAGTCGACGGCGGCGGCAGCATCTTCGACGGCCTCGAGGTCGCGGCAACGGCCCCGGTCGAGGCGATGGAACGGGTGCTGTACACGCCGCGCAGCGTCGACCTTCAAGCCCTCGCTGCTGCCTATGGCTGGGAGTACGAGGTCGCAGCCACGCGGGCCGACCTGGAGCGCGCCCTCACCGGTGCCCCGACCGGTCCGGCCATCCTCAAGGTTCCGCTCGTTCGCTGAGTCTGTGTCGCGCGGGGCTCGGCTGCCGCGAGCTAGCCGAAGGCCTCGACGATCGGTCGAAACTTCATCTTCGTCTCGGCAAGCTCGCGGTCGGGGTCGGAGTCCAGCACGATGCCGCAGCCGGCGTAGGCGGTAATGCCGCCCTCGGGGGCGACTTGGGCGCAGCGCAGGGCGATCGCCCATTCACCGTCGCCGTCGGCGCCGACCCAGCCGACCGGCCCGGCGTAGCGGCCGCGGTCGAACGGTTCGAGCTCGCGAATGAGGTTCAGGGCTTCGAGAGTCGGCGTTCCGGCGACCGCGGCCGTCGGATGCAACGCAGCGATCAGGTCGAGCGAGGTCGACCCGTCGCTCAGCGTGCCCTCGAGGTCGGTCGCGAGATGCCACAGGTTCGGCAGCTTCACCGTGAACGGAATCTCACTGGTCGCGAGCACCGAGGTGTGCGGGCGCAGCGACTTGAGCACGCTCTGCACGGCGAACTCGTGCTCGTCGCCGTCCTTCGACGAGGTCGCCAGGGTCAGGGCCGCCTCGCGGTCGTCTTCGGCATCCGCTCCCCGCGAGATCGTGCCGGCCAGCACCCGGGCATTGACCGAGCCGTGGTCGGCGCGAATGAGGGTTTCCGGGCTCGACCCGATGAGGCCGTCGACGGCGTAGGTCCAGCAGTCCGGGTAGCCGAGCGCGAGCTTGCTGATGGCGCGACGCAGGTCGGACTCGGCCGGCACTCGCCCGACCAGGTCGCGGGCGAGCACGACCTTGTTGACCTGTTGCGCGCGAATGCGTTCGATGCCGGAGCTGACCGCGGTGCGAAAGTCTGCGGGGGGTAACGCTCCCGGGAGCAGCGCGATGCGATACTCGTCGCCGAGCGGATGCAGCGCGAGCGGGTTCGCGCCGGCGCTCTGGCCGGTCACGTGAATGCGCGTCACCCAGCACTGGCCGTCTTCGCGGCCGACGATGATCTCGGGCACGATCAGCACGCTGGTCTGCGCGGAGGACTCGTCGAAGGCGAACGCACCGAATGCCAGCAGCCCGGTGCCGGTGCGGGCCAGCGGGTCGGTCACGGTGGCCAGCGCGACGACTTGTTTCCACGCCGCCGCAGCATCCGTCATGCGGGTCGGGCCGGAGAATTCGAGCCGCAGCGCGCAGCCGATGCCGGCCAAACCCTGGTTGCGACGCATCCAGAGCAGGGGCGTGCGGCCATCGAGCAGCAGGATCAGTTGGCGGATATCGGCTATCGGGGAGGTTTCGACCGTCAAGGCCTGCACATTCACTTCTGTAGCCTACGCCCGCGCCGCTGCTCCTATACGAACGCGTACCCCGGCAACCATGCAGTTTCGCCCCGCCCGCGCGACCTAGAATGATGGGGTGAATAGAGCAGACCTGAACAAACGGCCCGCGCAGGTGGCTGCCATGTTCGACGAGGTGGCCGCCCACTATGACCGCACAAATGCGTTGCTGTCGGTCGGCAACGCGTCGCTCTGGCGCCTCGCCACCACCAAGGCCGTCAACCCGCAGGCGGGGGAGCGCATTCTGGACATCGCCGCCGGCACCGGAACGTCCAGCGCAGCCCTCGCCCACAGTGGCGCCCACGTCGTCGCCGCCGACTTCTCGGCCGGCATGATCGAGGTCGGCAAGACCCGTCACGCGCACAACCCGAACATCGAATTCGTGCAGGCCGACGCCACGGCGCTTCCCTTCAAAGACAACGAATTCGACGCCGTCACCATCTCCTTCGGGCTGCGAAACGTGGTCGAACCGAAGAAGGCGCTCGCCGAGTTCTACCGGGTGACCAAGCCCGGCGGTCGCGTCGTCATCTGCGAGTTCTCGACCCCGCCGCTCACGCTCGTGCGCCAGAGCTATTTCGCCTACCTCAACCACGTGATGCCGCGGGTCGTGCGGCTCGCCTCGTCGAACGCCGAGGCCTACGACTACCTGGGGGAGTCCATCGCGGCCTGGCCGACCCAGCCGGTATTAAGCGGATGGCTGCGCTCGGCCGGCTACTCCAGCGTCGCCTACCGCAATCTCACGCTCGGCATCGTGGCGCTGCACCGTGGAACCAAATCCTGATCAACTCGATAGGCTGACTTACGTGAAATCCAGAGCCCCCGTGATCCGACGCAGCGCGTCGGTGACTAGCCAGGCGGGCCTCGGCGATCGTATCTTCTCGACTTCCGCCGATCGTGGCCTGGCCGCGAACATCGATTCCGGCATTGAACAGGTCGAAGACGCCCTGCTCGCCGAACTGGTCTACGCCAACGAGATCGCCACGGTCACCAGCCGCTACCTGCTCAACGCGGGCGGCAAACGGGTGCGTCCCATGCTTGCGCTGCTCACCGCGCACCTGGGCGAGGGCATTGTGCCCGACGTGGTCACCGCTTCGACGGCCATCGAACTGACTCACCTCGCCTCGCTCTACCACGACGACGTAATGGACGATGCCGACAAACGTCGCGGCGTACCGAGCGCCCAAACGGTGTGGGGCAACTCCATCGCTATCCTCACCGGGGACCTGTTGTTTGCCCGTGCCAGTCAGCTGATGGCCCGGCTCGGTGAGCGCGCCATCAAGCTGCAGGCGACCACCTTCGAGCGCCTCGTGATGGGCCAGTTTCAGGAGACGGTCGGCCCGCGCGCCGGCGACGACCCGGTCGAGCATTACATTCAGGTGCTCGCCGGCAAAACCGGCTCGCTCATCGCGGCAGCCGCGCAGGGCGGGGTGGTGTTTTCCAACGCTCCGGCCGAGTTCGAGCAGCCCGTCGTCGACTTCGGCGAGAAGATCGGCGTGGCCTTTCAGCTCATCGACGATGTGCTCGACCTGTCGCCGCAGCCGCAGGAGACCGGCAAGGTGCCGGGAACGGACCTCCGGGCGGGAGTGGTGACGTTGCCGCTGCTTCGGTTGCGGGAACGCGCCGTGAGCGATGGGGCATCCGCTGATCTGCTGCAGCGACTCGAACGCGACGTCATGTCGGCCGGCGCTGAACAGGGTGAGGCTGCCGATGCGGCCATCACCGCGCTGCGCGAGCACGCCGTCACCGCCGAAACCCTCGCCGAGGCGCACGGCTGGGCCCGCGACGCGGTAGCTGCCCTCGCCCCGCTGCCGAAGGGCTCGGTTAAGAAAGCTCTCACCCGATTCGCCGAGACCATCGTCGAGCGCTCCAGCTAGAGCGTGTTGGGGCTTGCCCCGACTGCTCGCGCAGTAAGGAAACTTCCGTGACCAAATTGAGACTGGCTATCGTCGGCGCAGGCCCGGCCGGCATCTACGCCGCCGATATTCTGCTCAAGGCTGAGCGCAACTTTGAGGTCTCGATCGACCTGTTCGACCACCTTCCCGCGCCGTATGGGCTGGTGCGCTACGGCGTCGCGCCCGACCACCCGCGCATCAAGGGCATCATCACCGCCCTGCGCGGGGTGCTCGACAGCGGCGATATTCGCGTGTTTGGCAACGTGCGGTTCGGTGTCGATATCACCCTCGACGACCTCAAGAAGCACTACAACGCGGTCATCTTCGCGACCGGGGCCGTGCAGGACGCCGACCTCAACATTCCCGGCGCCTCGCTCGACGGTTCCTACGGCGCAGCCGACTTCGTCAGCTGGTTCGACGGTCACCCCGATGTGCCGCGCACCTGGCCGCTCGAGGCGCGCGAGATCGCCGTGATCGGCAACGGCAACGTGGCCCTCGACGTGTCCCGCATGCTGATCAAGCACGCCGAGGACCTGCTTCCGACCGAGATTCCCGGAAATGTGTACGACGGGCTCGCGGCGTCACCGGTGACCGACGTGCACGTGTTTGGGCGCCGCGGGCCGACATCCGTTAAATTCACGCCGCTTGAGCTGCGCGAGATCGGCGAGTTGAACGACGTCGACATGATCGTCTACGACGAGGACTTCGACTACGACGAAGCCGCCAAGGATGCCGTCGCGAGCAACAAGCAGGTTTTCGTGATCGACAAGACGCTGAACGCGTGGCGCGCCCGCGAGACCGGCACGGCCAGCCGCCGCCTGCACCTGCACTTCTTCGCCAAGCCGGTCGAGGTCGTCGATGACGGCACCGGCCGGGTGGCTGCGTTTCGCTGGGAACGCACCATAACGGATGCCGCCGGCGGCGTCGTCGGCACCGGTGAGATTCGCGAGATCCCGGTTCAGGCCGTGTACCGGGCGGTCGGCTACTTCGGGTCGGAGCTGGCCGACGTGCCGTTCGACAAGAAGCGCGGTGTGATTCCCAACCGCGAGGGTCAGGTGCTGCGGCGTGACCCCTCGGCCGGGACCGGCGGGCTGTTCAACCAGCAGATGTACGGCGTCTACGCGACCGGCTGGATCAAGCGCGGGCCCGTCGGCCTGATCGGCCATACCAAAAGCGACGCGATGGAAACCATCAAGCACCTGATCAATGACCTCGGGAACTGGTGGCGGCCCGAGTCGCCGTCGGAGGAGAGCATCGTGGCGCTGCTCTCCGATCGCGGCGTGCGCTACACCGGACTTGACGGCTGGCACAACCTGGACCAGCACGAGCTCGCGCTCGGTGAGGCGGCCGGCCGCATCCGCATTAAGGTCGTCGATCGCGACGAAATGGTCGCGGTCTCCCGCGCGGAGTAGCCCGCGCCGCCCCTCTCTTCTGACCGGGCCCGGGCCCGGAAACCGGGCCCATGATCCATCATGGGCCCGGTTCCATAAGGTGGGCCCGGCGACCAAAATGGTGCGGGAGGTGCGGGAGGTGCGGGAGGTGTGGGCGCGCGGCTAGCGGAAGTTCGTGAACTGCAGGGCCACGTCGAGGTCCTTGCCCTTGAGTAGGGCCATGACCGCTTGCAGGTCGTCGCGGCTCTTCGAGCTGACCCGCAGTTCGTCGCCCTGAATCTGACTCTTGACGCCCTTGGGCCCCTCATCGCGAATGATCTTGCTGATCTTCTTCGCGTTCTCCTGGTCGATCCCGGCCTTCATCGACGTCTCGATGCGGTACTCCTTGCCGGAGGCGAACGGCTCGCCGGCATCGAGGCTGCGCAGGGAGATGCCGCGCTTGATCAGCTTGGACTCGAACACCTCGAGGATCGCCTTGACGCGCTCCTCGGTGTTCGCCTTCATGAGCACCTTCTCGCCGCTCATCGCGATCGAGGCCCCCACGTTCTTGAAGTCGTAGCGCTGCGCGACTTCCTTGTGCGCCTGGTTGAGGGCGTTGTCGACCTCCATCGGGTCGACCTTGCTGACGATGTCGAACGTTGAATCTGCCATTCCCCCATGGTATCTGACCCGCGAGAGCGCACGAAGTGCGCGATTAGGCACTCCAAACGCGCTCTCGCGTTACTGATAGGCGTTTGATAGGCCACGGATGCCTCGGGCATAGACAGCGTCCTTAGGTTCGTTGTAGCGGCACAGGGAACAACGTGCCGAAGGTGAATATCTGAGGAGAACAATGAAGCTGCGCACACGCATCCGTCAAATGAAAGCCTGGTGGTGGGTGCTCAGCGGCGGCGTCATCGTGCTCGCCCTGATCGGCGGCGGGGCCTGGTGGTTCATTGCCGCCCAGCCGACCAGCGCCGAGGCCACCCCGGCCACCCAGACCGTTGCCGCGAGTCTCGAGACCATGCAACAGAGCGTCACGGTGAGCGGCACCCTCACCCCGACCGTGCAGGAGGAGGTGTCCTTCGCGGCATCCGGAAACGTCACCGGGGTGAACGTGGCCGCCGGAACGGTGGTCTCGGCGGGCGACGTGCTCGCTACCGTCGACACCCTCACCGTCGACGCCGAGCTGCTCGCGGCCCGCGCCACCCTCGCCTCCGCTGCAGCGAAACTGGCCGACAGCGAGGATGCGAGTGACACAAGCACGGCCGACCTGGCCCAGATCGCCGCCAACGAGGCCAGCGTGACCACGGCACAGAACGGTGTCGATGAGGCCCTGGCCGCGCAAGCTGCCGTCACACTCACCGCGCCGGTCGCCGGACTCATCACCGTGGTCAACGTCGCCGTCGGCGAGGCCGTCTCGGGCGGAAGCACGACCGACGGCGCAGCGGGCGGCGGCGCAGCGGCCGGAACGGCGGAAACCGGCGCCGGCGCGACGACCACCGCCAGCAGCGCCGCCTTCACCATCGTCGGCACCGACTCCTGGACCGTCGACTTCACCGTCGGTGAAACGGATGCCGCCCTCATCGCGGCCGATAACCAGGTCGAATTGGCGCTCGATGACGGCACTGAGTTTTTCGGCACCGTCTCCGAGGTCGGCCTGCTGCCCGCAACGAGCACCGGTGTGGCCGCCTACCCGGTCGTCGTCGTGGTCACCGGATCCACTGAGGGCCTCTATGACGGCGTCGCGGTGACCGCGGACATCGTGTACGAACGCCGCACCGACGTGCTGACTGTGGCCAGCGCCGCTGTGACCAGCGTGGATGGGGCATCCGTTGTGACCGTACTGGACGCCGACGGTAACGAGGTCTCGACGCCGGTCACCGTCGGGGCCACGATCGGCGACCTCACCGAGATCACCGAGGGACTCGCCGAGGGCGACGAGGTCGTCATGGCATCCTTCACCCCCGGCAGCGGCAGCGGCAACACCGGCACCGACCGCACCGGCATGATGCCCCCCGGCGACTTTCCGGCCGGTCAGATGCCCGGAGGTCCCGACAATGGGTGAGCAGTCGAAATCGGATACCCCGGTCATCGAATTGCGTAACGCCGGCAAGACCTACCGCTCCGGCAGCATCGAATTCGAAGCGCTCACGGGCATCGACCTCGCCATTCATGAGGGCGAATACGTCGCCATCATGGGGCCATCGGGGTCGGGAAAGTCCACGATCATGAACATTCTCGGCTGCCTCGACACCCTCAGCCGCGGCGAATACCGCCTCGGCGGCACCGACGTGAACGATCTCGACGAGGTCGAACTCGCCGAGATTCGCAACCGCCAGATCGGGTTCGTGTTTCAGGGCTTTAATCTGCTGTCGTCGCTGACGGCCTGGCGCAACGTGGAATTGCCGCTGATCTATGGGGGAGTGCCGCGGCACGAGCGCAAAGCCCGCGCCGAGCAGGCGCTCGACCGGGTCGGTCTCGGTGACCGGTTCGAGAACCGGCCGGGCGAGCTCTCCGGCGGACAGCAGCAGCGCGTGGCCGTGGCCCGCGCCCTGGTCGGTGAGCCGACCATGATTCTGGCCGATGAACCGACCGGAAACCTCGACTCGGTGTCGACCCAGGACGTGCTCGCCCTATTCGACGAACTGCACGCCCGCGGCCGCACCATCGTGCTCATCACGCACGAGCTCGAGGTCGCCCGCCGGGCCGCCCGCATTGTCTGGGTGCGCGACGGCGAAATTCTCCGGGACGAACTGACCGAGGAGGTTGCCGCATGAGCTGGCTCGAATCCTTCCGCACCAGCTGGAGCGCTGTCTACTCGCACGCACTGCGGTCGATCCTTACGGTGCTCGGAATTCTGATCGGAATCGCCGCCGTCATCCTCACCGTCGGCCTCGGCCTCGGCACCCAGAAAGACGTCAGCGCGCAGATCAGTTCGCTCGGCAGCAACCTGCTGATCATCGCCCCCGGCAGCAGCACCGACACCGCCGGCCTGCGCGGCGGCTTCGGCTCGACTTCGACGCTGACCATAGCGGATGCGCAGGCGCTTACGTCGAGCGTTAACGCTCCCGATATTTCCGCGGTCGCCGCCGAAAAGACCCTGTCGCTGTCGCTCGAAGCGAATGATACGAACTGGACGACATCCGTTACCGGCACGACCACCTCGTGGCTGGACGTGCGCGCCCGCACTCTCAGCATGGGCGCGTTCATCAGTGACGACGACGAGGAAACCTCGGCCGCGGTCGTGGTGCTCGGCCCTGAGACCGCCGACGAACTATTCGGCACCCAGCGGGTGGTCGGCCAGTCCGTGGTGATCAGCGACAAAACGTTCCAGGTGATCGGGGTGCTCGACTCCGCCGGGTCGGATTCCTCGGGCAACCTCGACGATATGGCCATCGTGCCGTTCTCGACCGCGGCGAGCGCGCTGGTCGGCGGCACCGAAAGTTCCGCCGTGTCGACCATCTACCTGCAGGCCGCCAGCGACACTCAGCTTTCCGCCGCGTATCAGGAGGCCGAAACCCTGTTGCTGAACCTGCACTCGATCACCGACAGCACGGCCGCCGACTTCACCATCAGCAGCCCGGACGCCCTGGTGAGCACCGCAATGGCCGTTTACGAGACGCTCACGATTCTGCTCACCGGCGTCGCGGCGCTGTCCTTGCTGGTCGGCGGCATCGGCGTCATGAACATTATGCTCGTCTCGGTCTCGGAGCGCACCCGCGAGATCGGCCTCCGCAAGGCCCTCGGGGCGCCGCCGGGCGCCATCCGCCGGCAGTTTCTGATCGAGGCGGCCATTCTCGGCCTCAGCGGCGGACTGCTCGGCGCGATACTCGGGGTCACCGCGGCCCTGCTGTTGCCGGGTGTGATCGGCAGCTCGATCGTCGTCTCGCCGGCCGCGGTCGGGCTCTCCATCGGCGTCGCCATCGTGATCGGCCTGAGCTTCGGCGTCTACCCCGCAGCTCGGGCCGCCCGCCTCGCTCCCATTGACGCCCTGCGCAGTGAATAACTTCCATGCTTTCGAACGAAATGAGACCACTGACATGATGAAACTCAAGCGCCGGGCGGCATTCGCGGGCGGGGCGCTCGCCCTCGGCGGCGTGCTGCTGCTCTCGGGCTGCGCCGGCACCGACGGCACGGCGGCCGCGGCCAGCACGACGGACACGTCAACGGAACAGCAAGCCAGGGTCGCGCCCGGCCTTACCGGCGAGATCGCGGCTCTGACCGGGCAAACCTTTCAGCTGCAGGACAGTGATTCCCAGACCGCGGTGACCTATTCCGACGCCACGACCTTCACCTCGACGCTCGCCGCGACACTGGCCGACGTCAGCGTTGGCCAGTGCGTGAATCTGTCGAGTGCGGCAGCGGCCGACGGCACGGATGCCGCAACCGTCCCGACGAGCGTCGCCGTCACCGACGCGGTCGACGGCGCATGCGCGTCGGGCCTGGGCGAACTGGGTGGCGGTGGCATGCCCGGTGGCACGCCACCGACCGATATGCCGACCGATATGCCAACCGATCTGCCCGAGGATATGCCGATGGGTGCCGACGGGACCGCCCCGACTGGTATCCCGACCGATCTGCCAGCGGATGCCGGCGGCTTCGGTACCCGCACGACCGGCCTCGTCACCGCGGTCACCGCAACCGCCATCACGGTCGCTTCGACCGACGTTGACGGTGTGGTGGCGAGCGAAACGGTGACGGTCGACGACTCGACCAGCTACACCAAGACATCCGCTTCTGATGCGTCGGCGCTTGCGGTCGGACTGTGCGCGAGCGCCCAGGGCGAGGCCGACGACACCGGAAGCTTTGCAGCTAGTGCTGTCGCACTCTCGGTGACCGGCGACGACGGCTGCGTGAGCGCCATGGCCGGCCCCGGTGGCCGAATGGGTGGCGACGCAAATGAGTAAGCGCACCGCGACCAACACGAGCGCGGCGGCATCCGCTGTACAGCACCAGCCATCCGCGAAGAAGCTGCGGGCAGCCCGGCAGAAGCACCGGCGCTTGCTCGCTGTGGGAACGGTCACGGCCGTGCTCGTCGCCTCCGGCGGCGGCGTCGCTTACGCCCTGACCCGTGCCGAGGGCGGCGACTACCGAACGGTCGCAGCCGCGCTCGGTTCGGTCAGCGAATCGCTCGACCTGGTCGGGACCCTGGCCTCAGCCAGCCGCAGCGACGCATCGTTTTCGGTCGCCGGCACGGTGAGCAGCGTGGCCGTGAGCCTGCGCGATACGGTGACCGCCGGGCAGACCCTCGCCACCCTCGACGTTGCTAGCCTGAACGACGCGATCGCCGAGGCAGAGGCGAATATCGCGAGCGCCCAGCTCACTCTCGAGAGTGACCTCGACTCGCAGACGGCGACGAGCACGACGAGCACAGTGACAACGGATGCTGTGGCCACCTCGACGACGTCTGCTGCGTCGGGTGCCGGCGCTACCTCGGGGGCCTCCTCTGCTTCGACCTCTGCTTCGACCGGCGAGGTCTCGGCCGCTATGGCGGAAGCCGTCACGGCGGTCGGCGCCGCGCAAGCCGCCCTGCTTGCCCAGTACGACGTGGCCGTGACCGCGCTCGCCGCGACCGACGCCGCCATCGCGTGGACGACCGACGTTTGCCTGCCCTTCCTAGAGGCCGCGTTCGACGAGGCTGCGGCGGATGAGACCGCGGAAGCGACCGCGGATACGAATGCTGACACAACGGTGGATACGACGACGGACACGACCGCCGACACGACCGCCGACACGACCGCCGACACGACCG
>NZ_PJJT01000075.1:0-96677 GCF_002929615.1 Cryobacterium sp. M91
TACGGCTTTCCGCACCTTTGGGGTACGTATAGATACATTACGGCCAGACCACCCACCCGTCAAAACGCCCCCCACCCGGGCGTGTCGCAGCCCCGACACCCCCTCCCCCACCCAGCCGCAGGGCCGGCAACGCAGACCAGCTCACGCCGGTCGTATGGCAATCTCGACGAGCTCGATCAACGAAAAAGAGCGCGTTCCGCAGATCGCCCCGCGATGGCCGGGCAGCCGCGCAGCCGGGCCCACCGTATGAACGTGGACTCAGTTTCTAGACCGGGCCCCGTGCAGAAGTGAGGGCGGGGCCGGGCAGGTGGGGACGCTTACAGGAGGACTGAAGCATGGGAGCGGAATTGGAACTGCGGATGTCGGGGGCTTGCGGGAGACTGGGGACGTGAGCCGATCATCGAAGACGACGCAGCAGCATCCGCTTGAGCATCGCGCCTGGATTCTGCGTCTCGGGTTTCGGCGAAGCCTGCTGCGGCCGGAGGACACCGAGCGCAGCGAGCGCGTCACCTACATCGAGTTGTT
The DNA here is from genome assembly GCF_002929615.1 of Cryobacterium sp. M91. Classification (NCBI taxonomy): domain Bacteria; kingdom Bacillati; phylum Actinomycetota; class Actinomycetes; order Micrococcales; family Microbacteriaceae; genus Cryobacterium; species Cryobacterium sp. M91. The sequence goes on from NZ_PJJT01000075.1 coordinate 526, forward strand.
TTTCGACCTTATTTTCGTCTTTGCTCTAACTCAGCTCTCGCGCTATTTGTATGCCAACCAGTCCTGGGTGGGTGCACTGGAGTCGATCATTCTCGTGCTCGCCCTGTGGTGGCTGTGGGTGTATACGACCTGGGTTACCAACTGGCTCGATCCGGCCAGGCTGCCGGTGCGCGGTGTCGTCATCGGCCTCTCCCTCGTGGGTCTCGTGATCAGTACCTCGATCTACGATTCCTTCGGTGACCAGGGGCTGATCTTCGCCATCGCGTATGTGGCCTTGCAACTCGGGCGCTCGGTGTTCATGGTGCTGGCCCTCGCCCGGCACGATCCGGCCCTGCACGCGACATTTTTGCGCATTCTGCTTTGGCTGTCGGCAGCCGGCGCCTTCTGGATCGTCGGGGCGCTGCTGCCGCTGACCTATCGCCTGCCGGCCTGGCTCATCGCCCTCGCCATCGAGTACGGGTCCGCGAGCCTCGGGTTTCGCGTTCCCGGGCTGAAAGCACCCGGTGTCGACGACTGGGATGTCTCCGGCCCGCATATTGCCGAGCGCAGCGCCCTGTTCGTGATCATCGCGATCGGCGAGTCCTTTTTGGTGACCGGGTTTGCATTTGTCGACCAGGAGGTATCCGCTTTGGGGATTGCCGGTCTGTTTCTCGCCTTTGTGAACGGCGTGGCCATGTGGTGGCTCTATTTCGATCACGGGGAGCGTGCCGGGAGCAAGGCAATCGCCGCGTCGAGCGAGCCGGGCCGCATCGCTCGACTCGCCTATACCTACGTGCACGCGATCGTCATCGCCGGAATCGTGCTGACCTCGGTCGCGGACAAATCAGTGCTCGAGCATCCGGAGGATGTGATGACGCTTCCGGTGGCCGTCACCCTGGTCGGTGGGCCGCTGTTCTACCTCGTCGGGCTGCTGCTGTTTCGCTGGATCGTCGCGCGCACCGTGCTCATGTCGCACGTCGTCGGAATTGCCGTGCTCGCCGTGGCCGGTGCGGCCGCCGCCCTCGTGACTCCGCTCGGGCTGGGCGTCGCGACCTCGGTCATTCTGGTTGCCGTGGCGGCGTGGGAGACGATCGCGCGCGTTCGCGCCGGCACCACAGACGACGACGCCGGTTGAATCACGCTAGTGCTGAGCGGATGCTGGGCCCACCTTACGAACGCGGGCCCAGTTTATAATCTGGGCTCAGGTTCCGGCCCCAGGCCCCGGACGAACTGGGGGGCAGGTGGGGCCGTTGGCCTCTAGTGCTCTCCTGGCGCGGCCGAGATACTGAGATGAGCGGCATTGCTGAATTTGACTGGAAGGCGCTCATGGGCTCTCTTACGTATGACCGAGTCATCGTGGAGATCGACGACCGCACCCTGGCACACCTGCAAATGGTGATCGTTCAGAAGCTGCGCCGCGGCGAGAGCTTTCTGCTGTCCTGGCGCGATTCCGCCGAGGTGGGGTCCGGGCGCAGTTCGATCTGGCTCAATCCCGCTATTCCGCTCTACTTCAAGTTCGTGGGAGGTCGGGCGGCCACCCTCAACCGCCAGTGGATCGAAGACCTGAGCCGTTCGGCCAACAGCGCCCAGGGACTGGTCGTAGTGAGCGAGGACGACTCCATGCCGGCCACTCCTCTGTCGCCGCGACCCAGGACCACCGTCACCGCCCGTCCGTCCACGCGCGGAACCACCGTGCCCCTGCCCGTGTAGCGAGCGGGCTCAATCACGACCGAGGGGCGCGCCCGACCGCGGACCGAGCTCACGACTGCGGGCCCGCGCTCGATGCGCGGGCCCGCCCGAATTCCCTGTTGGAAGTTAGTGCTTGGCAACCAGGGTGAGCACGTCGTAGGACGCGACCAGCTCGTCGTTCTGGTTGGTCAGCACGGCATCCCAGCGCACCTCGCCGTACTCGTCGGTCTCGCGCGGGGTGATCTGCTTCGCGGTGAGCGCGACGCGGATACTGTCACCGGGCGAGACCGGCGTGACGAAACGCAGGTTCTCGAGGCCGGAGTTCGCGAGTACCGGTCCGGGGGCCGGATCGACAAACAGGCCAGCGGCCCAGGAGACGAGCAGGTAGCCGTGGGCCACCCGGCCAGGGAAGAATGGGTTGGCTGCGGCGGCCGCTTCGTCCATGTGGGCGTAGAATGTGTCGCCGGTGAACTGGGCGAAGGTTTCGATGTCCTCGAGGGTCACCGTGCGCGAGTCCGAGACGATCTGATCGCCGATTACGAGCTCGGCCAGGCTCTTTCTGAACGGATGCGTGGAGCCGGCTCGCGCAGTCGCGCCCTGGTGCCAGATTCCGGTGATCGCCGTGAGCATCTCGGGTGAGCCCTGAATGGCGGTGCGCTGCATGTGGTGCAGCACCGCGCGGATGCCGCCGAGCTCTTCGCCGCCGCCGGCCCGGCCTGGGCCGCCGTGCACGAGCTGCGGCACCGGCGAACCGTGCCCGGTCGAGGTGCGGGCGTCGTCACGGTCGAGCACGAGCACCCGACCGTTGAAGGCCGAGATGCCGGTCATCAAGGCGACGGCCACTGACGGGTCGTGCGTGGCGATGCTGGTCACGAGCGATCCGCCGCCGCGCCGAACGAGGGCGATGGCCTCATCGATGGAGTCGTAGCCGAGCACGCTCGAGACCGGGCCAAAGGCCTCGACCTCGTGCACGGCGGCGGCCGACGCATCGTCGAAGCGCAGCAGCAGCGGCTCGACGAAAGCGCCGTCGGGAGCAAACCCGGTCGTGCCGTCCGCGTGCAGAACGGCGGGGGCATCCGTTTGGCCGACGACCAGCTTGCCGCCGGCCTCCTGCAGGCGAGCGACCTGCTTGAGCACCTCGAGGCGCTGGGCAGTGGAGGCGAGCGGTCCCATGGTCACGCCCTGGGCGCGCGGGTCTCCGAGCACGATGCGCTCGCTGATCCGTGCGTGCACGGCCGCGACCACGTCGTCCATCGCCGCGCGCGGCACGATGACCCTGCGGATCGCGGTGCACTTCTGGCCGGCCTTGACCGTCATTTCGGTGACGACCTGCTTGACGAACGCGTCGAATTCGGGGGTGCCCTTGGCCGCATCCGTTCCGAGGACGGAGGCGTTGATCGAGTCGGTCTCGTTGGTGAAGCGCACTCCCCCGGTCTGCACGGCGTCGCTCGCGCGCAGCTTCTCGGCGGTCGAGGCCGATCCGGTGAAAGCGACGAGGTCGCCGAGGCGCACGTCGTCGAACAGGGTCGGCACGCTGCCGGAGACGAGCTGCAGCGAGCCTTCCGGCAGCAGGCCGGATTCGGCGAGGATGCGCACGAAGGCCTCGGCAAGGTAGCCGGAGGGGGTCGCGGGCTTGACCAGGGTCGGCACGCCGGCCAGGAACGCCGGCGCGAACTTCTCCAGGGCACCCCAGACCGGAAAGTTGAAGGCGTTGATCTGCACGGCCACGCCGGGCAGGCGCGAGTAAATATGGCGGGCGATGAAGGAGCCGTCCTTGGAGAGCGGCTCGACCGGTCCGTCGACGTAGACACGGGCGTTGGGCAGTTCACGGCGGCCCTTGGAGGAGTAGCTGAACAGCACGCCGATTCCGCCGTCGATGTCGACCCAGGAGTCGACCTTGGTGGCGCCGGTCCGGCTGGAGAGCGCGTAGAGCTCCTGCTTGCGCTCGGTCAGCAGCAGCGCCATCTGCTTGAGCAGCACGGCACGCTGGTGAAACGTGAGCTCCCCGAGCGATTTTTGGCCGACCGTGCGCGCGTAGTGGAGCGCGGCGGCCAGATCGAGGCCGTGGGTGCTGACGCGGGTGACGACCTCGCCGGTCGAGGCGTCACAGACGTCGGTACCGATCGAGACATCGGTCGGGGTCCACCAGGCGCCCTGAACGTAGCTGGGCAGAATGGTCGTCATGGGCGCCTCCTTGGCGATGGGATGGGGTGCGTTTTCGAGGATGGGTCGCGTTGTCGGAATGGCGGTCTCGACAGGCTCGACCAACGGATTGGGTGCGTTTTCGAGAGTGCCTCGCGTGGTCGGGGCGGGCATCAGGCCTCGTCCCAGTGGTAGAAGCCCTGGCCGGACTTGCGGCCGAGCTTGCCCTCGGCTACAAGTTTGCGCAGCAGCGCCGGCGGTTCGAAGCGGGCGCCGAGCTGTTTGTGCAGGTATTCGGCGATTCCGAGCCGCACGTCGAGCCCGACCAGGTCGGTCAGTTTCAACGGTCCAACCGGATGCTTGTAGCCGAGCATCATGGCGGCGTCGATATCCGAGGCGCTCGCGACTCCCTCTTCGAGCATGCGGATGGCCTCGAGCCCGAGGGCCACTCCGAGCCGGGAGGAGGCGAATCCGGGGGCATCGCTGACGGTGATCGGAGTCTTGCCGAGGGCGGAGACCCAGCTTTGGGCATCCGCTACCAATTCAGCCGAGGTCGCGCTGCCGGTGACCAGTTCGACCAAGTTCGAGGCGGGAACCGGGTTGAAGAAATGCAGGCCGAGAAAGCGGGCCGGCCGTTTCAGCTCATAGGCGAGGTCGTCGATCGAGATCGATGAGGTGTTGCTGGCGAGCGCGGCGTCATCGGGAAGCTCTGCTTCGACCCTTTGCAGGGCGTCGACCTTCAGCGCGCGTATCTCGGGGACGGCCTCCACGACAAGTTCCCGGTCGCTGAACAGACCGAAGTCGGCGCCGACGGCGAGGCGGGCCTCGAGTTCGAGACGGGTTTCGCCGGTGGCCCCGCGGGCAATGCTCGCGTCGACGGCGCGCAGCACGCGCGCGCGCGCGGCATCTGCTTCGATGTCGTTGCGTTCAACCAGTACCACGCGGGCACCGGCCAGCAGGAAGGCGTGGGCAATGCCAGCGCCCATGCGCCCGCCGCCGAGCACGCCAACCCGGTCGGGCACGCCGTTTTCGCCGCGATCACCGAGTTCCAGTTCAGAAACAGACATCAGACATCCTCCACAGTGACGATTACGACGGCCGTGCCTTTCGACACTAGACCCGCTCCAGAATGAGGGCCGAGCCCTGGCCGACGCCGATGCACATCGTGGCGAGGCCATGCCCGGCATTTTCCCGTTCCATGCGGGCCAGCAGGGTCACGACCAGGCGCGCTCCGCTCGATCCCAGCGGATGCCCGAGCGCGATCGCCCCGCCATCCCGGTTGACGATCTCCTCATCGAAGCCGAGGCGACGGATGCAGGCGATGGACTGGGTGGCGAAGGCTTCGTTGAGCTCGATCGCCCCGAGGTCAGCGATGTCGAGGCCGCTGCGCTCGAGGGCACGCTGGGTGGCGACGACCGGGCCGAGGCCCATGATCTCGGGGGCCAGGCCGACGCTCGCGCCGACGACGACGCGGGCGCGCGGAGTCAGGCCGTACTTTTTCACGGCCTCACCGCTCGCGACCAGAATCGCCGAGGAGCCGTCGTTGAGCGAGCTCGCGTTGCCGGCTGTGACGACGGAGCCGCCCGCGACGATGGGGCGCAGGGCGGCGAGGCCCTCGAGGGTGGTGTCCCGGCGCAGGCCCTCATCGACGAGTACCTCGCCCTTTTTGGTGGGCACGCCGACGATTTCGTCAACGAAGTGGCCAGCATCGATCGCGGCAGCGGCGCGCTGATGGCTGCGGAGGGCGAAGGCATCCGCTTCTAAGCGGGTAATGCCGTCGAGTCGGGCGACCTCCTCGGCCGTCTCCGACATGGAGAAGGTGGCCTTGTCTCGGGCGGCGAGTTTGGGGTTGACGAACCGCCAGCCGATGGAGGTGTCGAACTGGGCGCCGGGCTTGGCCCAGGGGCGCTCGGGTTTGGCCTGCACCCAAGGTGCGCGGGTCATGGATTCGACTCCGCCGGCGATCATGAGGTCGGCGTCGCCGGCGCGGATCGCCTGGGCGGCCATCGTGATGGCGGACATTCCGGAGGCGCAGAGCCGGTTGACGGTAATTCCGGGCACGTGGTCGGGCAGCCCGGCGAGCAGCCCTGCCATGCGGGCGACGTTGCGGTTATCTTCGCCGGCCTGGGTGGCGGCGCCGAAGATGATCTCCTCGATCAGGCCGGGGTCGATTTCGGCGCGGCGTACGACCTCGCCGACGACGAGCGCGGCGAGGTCGTCGGGACGAACCGTGGCCAACGCTCCGCCGTAGCGGCCTACGGGGGTGCGTGCTCCTCCAACGAGGTAGGCCTCGGCCATATTCTCTCCTGACGACGGTGTCTGCGTGTGGCTGTAGGTGGCTGTAGGTGGCTGTAGGTGGCTGCGGAAACGATTGCCAACTTACCGATCGTTCGGAAAGTAATTCTGGCAGACGCGGCCGGGTTCGCACAACCCGCTGGGCGCCGGGCGCGAAAAAGGGGCACCCGCCGGTTGGCGAGTGCCCCTTTTAGTTCAAACGGATGCTAGATGTTGGCGAGTTCGCGTACAGCCGCGTCACCGGGGGTGGCGGAGGTGTAGCTCGCGTCAATCTCGGCACGGTCGAGCAGCTCGTCCATGCGGCGCTTGCGCTGCTTGGGGATGAGCGTCACGACGGTTCCGGTCTTGCCCGCGCGGCCGGTCCGGCCGGCACGGTGCAGGTACGTCTTGTACTCGTCGGGGGCGTCGGCCTGGATGACCAGGTCGATGTCGTCAACGTGGATTCCGCGAGCAGCGACATCCGTTGCTACGAGCACGTTGACCCGGCCACTCGTGAGCATCTGCAGGTTACGGGTACGACGGGCCTGGTTGAGGTCACCGTGCAGGCTGGTGGCCTTGACTCCGGCGTCTTCGAGCTGGTCGGCGAGCTGCTCAGCGTAGGCCCGGGTGCGGCTGAAGATGAGCGTCTTGCCCTCACGGTTGACGAGCTCTTCGATGATGCGGCTCTTGTCGCGGTGTTCGATGACGAGCACGCGGTGGTCGATCGTGGAGGACGCCTGGTCTTCGCCGGCAACCTCGTGCACGGCCGGGTTGGTCAGGAATTCCTTGACCAGCGAGGCAACACCCTTGTCGAGGGTGGCGGAGAAGAGCAACTTCTGGCCGCCGGTCTTGGTCTGACGCAGGATGCGCTGCACGGGCTCGAGGAATCCGAGGTCACACATGTAGTCGGCCTCGTCGAGCACGGTGATAACGACTTCGCTCAGGTCAAGGCGACCCTGGTCGATGAGGTCTTCGATGCGTCCGGCGGTGCCAACGATGATGTCGACGCCGCGCTGGAGGGCGCTCACCTGACGGTACTGCGGAACTCCGCCGTAGATCTGGGTGGTGAAGAGGCCGACGCTGCGGGCGATGGGCTGCACGGTGCGGTCAATCTGCAGCGCGAGCTCACGGGTCGGGGCCAGGATGAGCGCGCGCGGCTTACGTGCGTGCTTGCGGTCCTTGGCGCCGTTGTTCTCCATGAGCTTTTCAACCAAGGGAGCAGCGAAGGCGATGGTCTTGCCGGATCCGGTCTTGCCACGGCCGAGCACATCGCGACCGGCGAGAACGTCGGGGATGGTCGCGGCCTGGATCGGGAACGGGGCCGGAGCGCCGAGGGTGGCGAGCTCGCGAACGATGTTCTCGCCGAGGCCGAGGTCGCCGAAGGTTACGCCGACAACGTCGGACGCGGTCGTTGCAATGGCTTCGAGACGCTCGAGGACGACGTCTTCGCCACCGGCGAAGGTGGGCTTGACCCCCTCTTCGCTGCGCTTCGGGTAGAACTTGCTGTCGCCGTCGCTGGGACGGTCGTTGCCGAAGTCGCGACGGGGCGGGCGGTCATCGTTGGAGCGGCGCGGGGCGCGGTCTCCATACGAGGGGCGCTCGGTACGAGCCGGACGGTCATTGTTGTAGGCCGGACGATCGGTTCGCGGAGCACGGTCACCATAGGACGGACGCTCGGTACGGGGAGCGCTGTTGCGGTCACCATAGGAGGGACGTTCGGTACGAGCCGGACGGTCGTTGTTGTAAGCCGGACGATCGGTTCGCGGAGCACGGTCACCATAGGACGGGCGGTCGTTGTTGTAGGCCGGACGCTCGGTACGCGGAGCACGGTCACCGTAGGAGGGACGGTCGTTGTTGTAGGCCGGACGGTCGGTGCGCGGAGCACGGTCACCGTAGGACGGTCGGTCGTTGTTGTCGGCCGGACGCTCGGTACGCGGAGCACGGTCACCATAGGACGGACGCTCCGTACGGGGAGCGCTGTTGCGGTCACCATACGACGGACGGTCGTTGTTGTAGGACGGACGGTCGGTACGCGGAGGACGGTCACCATAGGAGGGACGCTCGGTGCGAGCCGGACGGTCGTTATTGTAGGTCGGGCGCTCGTTGCGCTCGGTGTTGGTGCGGCCGCCGTTTTCGGGGCGAACGGAACGCGAGCCGTAGGCCGGACGTTCGCTCGAGGGACGCTCGTTCGAGCGCGCGGCACGCTCGTCTGCATTCCAGCGCTGCTTCTTGGGGGCACCCTCGTCAGCGCGGTATCCGCGGTGTCCGGGGCTCTTGCTTCCCGCGTTGTTGGAACCACCGTGGCCCGATCCGCCCTTGGAGGCGTACTTGGGATCGAAGTTCTTACCGCCACGACCGACGGTGGAGTTGTGCGAATTGCCTTGAGGCATAAAGATATCTCTGGGTTGTGTTCAGTACATGGCAGAACAACATCGCACACGCGACGTAACTGAGAACCCGAGCAATCTGTGGTCGGGGCCGTTCACATACAGTGATTTTTCACCAGCGGATTACTGGGAAACCGGCCCAACTTGACTTACAAACCCATCCGCGCACAGCGCGGTGTCAAGAGCCGACCTGTTGACGTTACCCTATGCCTCCTGAAAAGTCACGCAGATAGGTATACATTGCCTCGATCTATTCTGAGGACATGACCATTTCGATCAGTATCGAGCCGCCGCGGCAGGCCGACGTTGAGGCACTGTTGACCGCCGGCACCGTCTTCGCGCACTCCCTCTACCCGGAGGAGAGCAGCTTTCTGCTCAGCACCGACCAGCTCGAACGCCCGGGCGTTGCCGTCTACGTGGCCAGGAACGAAGACGGCGCAGCCTGCGGCATGGCCGCCCTGGTTCTACTCGGCGCCGAGCTGACTGCCGAGCTGAAGCGACTGTTCGTTTACGACGAAGTTCGGGGGCGCGGCATAGCCGGCCGCCTGCTCGACCGCATCGAAGCGGATGCCGCTGGCCGCGGTATCCGCTCTCTCGCATTGGAAACCGGCCCACTGCAACACGCGGCTATGGCGCTGTACCGCGGTCGCGGCTACGAACAGATCGACTTGTTCGGCCAGTACGTCGGCGAAGAGTTCAGCGTCTGCTTCGCCAAGAGCCTGTAACTCAGGCGGCGCTTTCGAGCGCCCAGGCGGGGAACGGGTCGGCCAGGGTGTTCCAGAACATGGGTCCGGCGAGAAATTCAGCGTCGGTGAGCAGGCAGGCATCGAGGTTGGCGCTGAGTAGACGGGCGTTGAGGTCACGTCCGAAGAAGGCGATCTCCTGGCCTAGCGGTGAATCCGGGTCATGGCTCTGCATGCCGGTCGGTTCGAAGGTGATCGTGGGGCCGGCACTGCTCCACGAGCCGACCGTCGACGGCCGAGTGGCGAGGCGAAACAGGCCACGGGAACGCAGGATCTCACCCGACTCCTCGGCGCGGTCACGAAAGAATTCGGCCAGGCGCAGCGGATGGAACGGGCGCACGTCACGGTAGACGACACAGATCAGCCCCTGCGGACTGCGTGAGAGCAGGGCGTCACCGTTGAGCTGGCGTACCCAGCCGGGACTGCATTGCAGCCAGGCGAACATGTCCCGGCGTGGCACCGGCCAACCCTCGGCACTGCCGCGGCCGTGTTCGGCAAACACGACGTGACTGGCCGGGTTGAGCAGGCGCACGAAGTCCCGAATATCGGCAGCGTCGCGGGCGTGCACGAGGTCGGTCTTATTGATCACGACGATGCTGGCCCACTCGACCTGCTCGATCAATACGTCGCCGACGGTGCGGTCGGGATCGTCGTGGGTATCGGAGAAGTTGACGTCGTGTTCTTCCGGGACCGGCGCGGGGGCTTCGCTGCGCAGGTCGGCCCAGAATCGCTCGGCATCGAGCACGGTGATGAGGTCACCGAGCCGCACCGCATGCCCATTCGCCAGCCGCTCCGGAGAGTCGCCGGTCTCAACGAGGGAACTGGCAATTTCCAGCGGGCCCACCGCGGTTGGCGCTTCGACGAAGACATCAATGGCGCACGCCTCCCCCCGGCCGACCGGCACCGCGTCGGCAACCTCGGTGAGCACCGTGCGCAGGGCATCGGACACGGAGGTGGCCAGGGCGAATGGCTGCCGCCCGAGGGTCAGGGCCACCGAGGATTTACCGGCGCCGGCCAGGCCGCTCACCACATTCACCCGAAGATACGTTTCTATCTGCATGCCTGTTAGTCTAATTGACATTCGTTCTCAATAAGCAATGGAGAAATAAATGAAGGTACGCAATTCCCTCAAGGCGCTCAAGAAGGTTCCGGGATCGCAAATCGTGCGGCGCCGCGGTCGCACCTTTGTGATCAACAAGCTCAACCCCCGCGCGAAGGCCCGCCAGGGCTAGCCCGTCGCAGCCCCTGCAGGCGGAACCGGGCTCGTGGCACTCGTTGTAGACCGAGGCACCAAATGGAACGAGTGTCCGCATCTCTAAAAAGTGCCGCGAGGCTCGGCGTGAGGCGCGGCGCGGGCGTTAGCGCGGGCGGCCACCGATGCGGCGGGACAGCTCGGCGGCCGTCGCCGCCACGGTTGCAGCGAGCGCCGGCCAGTAGTCGTCCGGGATGCGGTCGTGCGCAAAGGTCACCGCGATCGCGGCAGCGGGCCACCCCGCATGATCGCGTACGGCGAGCGCGACCGAGGCGATGCCCGGCGTGATTTCGCCATTTTCGGTGGCGTAGGTATCGGTTCGCACTCGATCGAGTACCGCCCGCAACTCAAGCCGGGAGCGCGGGCCCCGGCCGTCGCGCTGCTCGAGCGCGGCCTGGCTGGGGTACAGCGCGCGCAATTGGGCCGCCGGAAGCGCCGCCAGCAGGGCGCGACCGCTCGCCGTGAGGTGCGCTGGCAGCCGCACGCCGACGTCGGAAACGAGCGAGGGGCGGTGCGCGGCGCGCTCTTCGACCAGGTAGATCACGTCGCGGCCGTGCAGCACCACGAGGTGCGCACTCTCCCCCAGCCGGTCGACAAGCTGGGCAATCAACGGGCGACCGAGCCGGGAGAGTGGCTCCTGGCGGCTGAATCCCGTGCTCAGCTCGAAGGCGGCGATGCCGAGTCCGTAGCGGTGTTCCTCGGGCAGGTGCACGACGAACCCCTGCCCCACGAGCACATCGAGCAGCTGGTAGACGGTCGAGCGCGGCAAGCCAAGAGCGCTGGCCACGGCGGCCGCCGGTGTCGGTCCGCGCTGCGCAGCGAGGTGAGTCAGCACGCGCAGCGTGCTTTCGGCGGCCGGAACCTTCGATGCGGTCGCCATGGCGTTCCTCTCACGTTCTCGCCGAGCGGCTGCCACTTCGAGTCGAAGAAAATGCTGCCGCGTTCGTTCAGGGCGATTGCTTTGTGTCCGGTATCCCGGACACGAAGCAGCATAGCGCCCTATCGCCTGGGGCCCTGGGGGTGTCGAATCGAACCATGACCCTCACGACCACGCCTCAGACTTCCGCATCCGCGCACGACCAGAGCGGGGCATCCGTAATCGCAGCCACCGTTGTCGTCGGAACCGGCGCCCTTTCCTTCGCCGACGTGATCGCCGTCGCGAGGCACAATGCGCGCGTCAGCCTCGATCCGACCAGCCTCCAGCAAGTGGCAGCGACCCGCACCATCATCGATGCCCTCGCGGCTGACACCGAACCGCACTACGGGATCTCGACCGGTTTCGGCGCCCTCGCGACGACGTTCATCACCTCCGACCGGCGCGCGCAGCTGCAGGCGAGCCTGGTGCGCTCGCACGCCGCCGGCAGCGGCCCCGAAGTGGAACGCGAGGTCGTACGCGCCCTCATGCTGCTGCGGCTTTCGACGCTGATGACCGGGCGAACCGGCGTGCGCCCGGCCACCGCCGAGACCTACGCGGCCGTGCTCAACGCGCAAATAACCCCGGTCGTGCACGAATACGGCTCGCTCGGCTGCTCCGGCGACCTCGCGCCGCTCGCCCACTGCGCGCTCGTCGTGATGGGCGAGGGGCAGGCGCGCGATGCCAGCGGCGCCCTGCTCGGCGGCGGTGACGCCCTCGCCACAGCCGGCATCAGGCCGGTCGTGCTCGCCGAAAAAGAAGGCCTCGCCCTGATCAACGGCACCGACGGCATGCTCGGCATGCTCGTGCTCGCCCTCGACGACCTGGCCCGCCTGCTCGTGACTGCCGACATCGCCGCGGCGATGAGTGTCGAGGCTCTGCTCGGAACGGATGCTGTCTTCGCGGCGGATCTGCAGCAACTGCGGCCCCAGCTCGGCCAGACCGACAGCGCCGCCAACCTGCGCCGACTGCTGCAGGGCTCCCCGCTCGTCGCGAGCCACGCCGGCCCCGAGGATCCCTCGGTGCAAGACGCCTACTCGTTGCGTTGCGCCCCGCAGGTGCACGGCGCCGCACGCGACACCGCCACCCACGCCGCCCTCGTGGCCGGCCGCGAGCTGGACAGCGCCATCGACAACCCGGTTGTCACGGTCGACGGCCGAGTTCTGTCGAACGGCAACTTTCACGGCGCCCCGCTCGGCTACGTGCTCGATTTTCTCGCCATTGCCGCAGCAGATGTCGCGAGCATGAGTGAGCGACGCACCGACCGTCACCTCGATGGGAGCCGCAGCAAGGGCCTGCCGCGGTTCCTCGCGCACGAGGTAGGCGTGGACTCCGGGCTCATGATCGCCCAATACACAGCGGCCGGGATCGTGTCGGAGCTCAAACGGCTGGCGGTGCCGGCATCCGTTGATTCGATTCCCTCGTCGGCGATGCAGGAAGACCACGTCTCGATGGGTTGGCATGCGGCCCGCAAGCTGCGCCGTTCGCTCGACGGGCTCGGCCGGGTGCTCGCGATCGAGATCATGACGGCGGCGCGCTCGCTCGATCTGCGGGCACCGCTTGAGCCGGGCGCCGCGACCGGAGCGGTACGCGACCTCGTGCGCACCGTGGCCGCCGGTCCCGGCCACGATCGCTTTCTCTCCCCCGAAATTGAGGGCGTCGTGGCGCTCGTCGCTTCGGGGGCAGTGCGCGCGGCCGCGGAATGCGAAGCGCCCGAGTTGGTCTAGTGCGAACCGCACCTTATAGGCACCTTGGACTGCTCGTTTGACCCGTTGTGAGCGTGGGGCTGGCGTGCCATACTGTCGCCACGCCAGCCCGCCCGCCCGCGTTAGTCCATACCCGAATGGATCAGGTTTGCCGATGTTCTTAGCCCCAAGTCACGGTCCCGCTACGCTTCTCCTGCGAGCACGGCAGCGGGCCGCGACACATCGCAGGCCAGGCGGCCCGCTGGCGATCATTATCGTGACCGCGCTGCTCCTCTTCGGCGCCCCGGTCGCGGCGAGCGCCGGTGAACTTCCAGCCGGTTCGACCGGCACGTCCACGCCGACCGTGACCGCGAACCCGGAACCGAGCGCTGAACCGACCGCCGAACCAACCAGCAGCCCGACGCCCACGCCGACGGCAGAACCGACCGCGGAGCCCACTCCCGCGCCCACGACCGAAGCGACCCCCGAACCGACGCCGACGCCGGAACCCACGACTGAGCCCACCGCCGAACCGACCCCGGAACCGAACAACGAACCAGTTCCCGAGCCGACAGACGGACCGATCCCGCCCGTTGTCGATCTCCCCGATCCACCCAAGGTAGCGCCGACTCCCAGCGACACTGGCATCGAGGCGCAGGCGGCAGCCCAGGCAGCGGCCGCAGTCGTTCGCGCGACAGCCGCAACCGCCCTCGCCGAGAGTCAGGCGGCCGCGCAGCGAGCATCCGCTCAACAAGACTCGACACAAAGAGCCGCAGCGTTGGCCCTGGCGCTCACCCGGTCACAGTCAACGGAGGCGGTGCGGGCCACCGCCCAGCGTACGCTCGAGTCGACGCAGGCGAGTCAGACGCTCGCGCGCGGTCGCTCCGCACTGGTGCACCGGCTCGCCGTGGAGGCCACGCAGCAAGCCGCCGACTCCAAACGAAGCTTTGCCGTGCTCGCGCGCAAAGTGGCGCAGCAGCAATCCGGCGCTGTCGTGACCGAGGTCTTCCTCGGCGGTAATTCCCTCGGCAACGTGCTCGACCAGCTCAGCACACTCGACCAGCTGGATCATGTCACCGACAATATCGAGACGATTCAGGCCCGCGCCGAGGCCGACGAAGCCCGAGCGCAGCGGCTGAACGAGCAAGATACCGAGACCCGTGCTGCCGCGAGCGGCCTGTCGGTCGACGCGAGCCGGGCCGCGCTCGACGCTGCCCAAAACGACGTCGAAGCTGCCGGCCTGGCTCTGGTAAACGCCGCAGCTCAGGCCGCGAGTGCCGCTGCCGGCCTGTCCGGACTGGACCTGCGTCCGATCACTCCAACCGACTACGGCCAGCTGAGCGATCAGGGCTGGGCAAATCCAGCTAGCGGCCCCACAACGGATGTCTACGGGCCCAGGCCGGTCCGCCCCCTCCCCGGGGTGGGCGCGTTCCACTACGGCACCGATATTGGAGCGGGTTGCCTGGCACCGGTCTTCGCGGCCACCTCCGGCATTGTGCGCGCCGCCGGAGCGGTCGGCAGCTACGGCAACTGGATCCTGATCGACCACGGCGAAGGAGTGCAGACCGGCTACGCCCATTTGGCCGACGATGAGACCCTGGTCGATGTCGGCGATCGGGTCGGCGCCGGCCAACAGATCGGACGGGTCGGCAGCACCGGCCTGTCCACCGGCTGTCACACCCACGTCGAGGTTCGGGTTGACGGCGTAAGGATCGACCCCCAGCCGTTCTTCCTCAACCGCGGAATCATCCTCGGCGGTTGAGCCCCGCAGGGACCGGTGGCCGACGTGGGCACCGAGCGGCATTTAGACTGAATTCTCGTGACTCGTCGTGTGATTCAACTGCTGATTGGCCTGTTCCTCTACGGAATCGGCATCGCGTTGATCGTGCGCGCCGCCATCGGCGTCGCCCCATGGGACGTTCTCGCCCAGGGCATCGACAACCACACGCACCTCGGGTTCGGGCTGATCACGATTCTGCTGAGCGGTGTCGTACTCCTGCTCTGGATCCCCATCCGCCAGAAGCCCGGTGCCGGCACTCTGCTCAACGCGCTGCTCGTTGGCCCGTCAGCTGATGTTGGCCTGTGGCTCATTCCGGCCGACCTCGACCTCTGGGCCCGCATCCTCCTGTTCGCCGCGGGACTCCTGCTGATCGCCGTCGCCACCGGCCTCTATATCGGGGCACACTTCGGCCCCGGCCCGCGCGACGGCCTGATGACCGGGCTGCACCAGCGCACCGGCTGGAAGATCTGGATCGTGCGCACCGGCATCGAGGTGATCGTGCTCGGCATCGGCTGGGTGCTCGGCGGCAACGTGGGAATCGGCACCGTGCTGTTCGCCGTCTTGATCGGCCCCCTCTGCCAGCGCACGATCCCCTTCTTCGCAGTCCGCCGCCCCGCGGCCGTCTCGCCGGCGCCCGATCCCGATGCCGAGCGCGTTGCCGGGTAGCTACTGCGCGGTGCGTTAAGCCCTCGTGTCGGTGCCGAGAGGTAGCGTTCAACGCATGGCAACATGGCGAGAAATTGAAGCGGATGCTCCGCAGTTCGCAGCGCGGGTACGCTCACGATTCGACGCGGGCACCAACAAGACAATGGCCTCCCTGCGCCGGAATGGTGCCCCGCGGATCAGCGGCACCGAACTCGTGATCAACAACGGGCGCATCACTTTGGGCATGATGCCCCATTCGCTCAAGCTGCACGATGTGCTGCGGGACCCGCGGGTGGCCATCCACTCGCCAACCCTCGAGCCGCCAGTCGGGCAGCCGTCGGAGTGGGCCGGCGACGCGAAACTGGCCGGGGTACTGGTGGTGACCGAGCCGGAACCGACCGATCCGCCGGATACATCCAGTTTCGAGCTGCACGTACACGAGGTCGTGCTCACCTACATAGACTCCGACAACACGCATCTGGTCATCGAATCGTGGCACGAGGGCCGGGGGTGGGAGCGAATCAGCCGACTGTAGGCCCGCAAAACTCGGTGATCGTGCCCTCAAGAATCTCGGCGAGCGCGCGCACCGACTGCGCGTCGACCCATTCCGTGTCGGCGTGCAGGCCTTCACCGTCGGCACCGAACACCACACACGGAATACCGGCTTCGAGAATAAGCCCGGCGTCGGTCCAGAAAGGTTCGCCGCGCGTTTTCGCCGGGGCGCCGAGCACCCGCTCGGCATTGCCACTAAGCGCGCGCAGGATCGGCCAGTGCGGCTCGGCCTCAAAGGCAGCCCGCGCCACCAGCCGGGTCAGCTCAAACCGAAACTGCGGCTCCGTGCGCGCCAGCTCGGTGAACAGTGCCCGCAGCTCGGAGTCGACGCGCTCCGGGGACTCGCCGGGCAGCATCCGTCGTTCCAGGGTGAGCACGCAGCGGGCCGCGACCGTGGCGGCATCGTCACCACCGACAATCTTCGACACCCGCACGGCACCGTGGCCGAGTGTAACATGCGCCGGGGCCGAGTTCAGCTGCTGCCGCAGCTCGTCGAGGGCACGCAGCGCGAGCCCGGCATGCCAGATGGCATCCACGCCGAGCTCCGGCTGCGATCCGTGCGCGGCCAGGCCGGTCAGGCAGAGCTCGAACCAGGCGAATCCGCGGTGCGCTGTGGTCAGTTCCAGGCTGCTCGGCTCGATCACGAGGGCGGCATCGGCGCTCAATGTGCGCAGCACCTCTTCCGTTCCGATGCTGCCGAATTCTTCGTCGGCGACCAGCGTCACGATCACATCCCCGGCCAGCCCGACAGCGGATGCCCGCGCTGCCGCCACGAGGATGGCCGCGAGCCCGCTCTTGGTGTCGACGGCCCCACGCCCGTACACCCGGCCGGCGCGAAGGTCGCCGCTGAACGGATCGCCCGCGTAGGTGGCGACGCCGACCGTGTCGAGGTGGGCGTTGAGCATGAGCGAGCGTCCGCCGCCGGTGCCGCGTTTGATGCCGACGACCGAGGGCCGTCCGGGAACCTGCTCGAGCAGGGTGACCTGAAAACCCTGCCCGAGCAGCCATTCACTGCACCAGATTGCGATCTGGGCTTCACCCGCCGCTCCGGGAACCAGGTCAGGATTGACCGAATCGATGCGCACGAGGTGCTGCAAGATCGCGACCGGGTCGCTGGGAAAACGCTTCATCCCTCGAATCTAGGCCCTCCCCGCGAGAGCGGGAAAATCGCTGCCTCCGGGGTGCCGAAGCAGCACTTTTTCCGCTCTCGTTAAATTGAGAGGTGCTCTGGGTAGGGTGCAGCATGGGTACTAGATCGCGGTGGGGGCTGATTCCGGCGGCGCTGGTGAGCGCATCCGCTGTGCTGCTGTTTGCGCTGCGGATGCCGGTGGCCGGCTATGGCGTGCTGGCGGCGGCCCTGGCGCTCGCGTTCCTGATCAATCGGGCGCTGTTTCGCGATCTGTTGCTGATTGCCGTTGGGCTGGGGATCATCAGCACCATCTCGGTTGAGGCGAACATCAGCTACCCGAATATCGCCCTGATGGGCACGGTGCTCAGCCTGTCGGTGCTCGTGCCGTATCTGCTCTCGCGGTACTACTTCAAGGACCACGCGATCCGGTTTCCGATTCGCACCGGGCAACGCTGGACCCGGCTCGAACGCGCCTACCTGCCACTCGTAGTGCTGCTCGGGTACCTGATTCTGCCGAGCTACTTCATCGGAAGCGGCGCGTACCAGAATTGGCCAGCGGTGACCGCTCCCGATGAGATTGCCCGGCTGTTCGTGGGTGTGGGCTTCGTGGGGATCTGGGACGAACTGTTCTTCATCTGCGTCACCTTCACCCTGCTGCGGCGGCACTTTGCCGATTGGCAGGCCAATATTTTGCAGGCCGTGATCTTCTCGTCGTTCCTCTGGGAGCTCGGCTACCAGGCCTGGGGGCCGCTGCTGACCGTGCCGTTCGCTCTGCTGCAGGGCTACACCTTTGCCCGCACTCGCTCGCTCACCTACGTGGTCTGCGTGCACCTGCTGTTCGACGTCGTGGTGTTCGCCGTGCTGGTACACGCCCACAATCGCCAGTGGCTGGATATTTTTCTGTACTGATTGCAACTTTCAGGAACGCGATATATCGTGTCTTTCAACACACGCGATATAACGCGAGTTCATGCTCCTGAAAGGACAACCCAGTGTCATTGGAAAAATGGCTGGTCACCCCCGGGCAGACCAAAATCATCGATGTCGAATTGGTGCGCAAGCTCAAGGTCAGTCTGATCGGCGGCACGGTCGACATCATCGGCCACGACGAACCCGGCGCCCGCATTGAAGTGCACGGCGTCTCCGGCAAAGACCTGAAGATCTCGATGGACGGCGACCGCCTCGAAATCGACCATCCCCAGTTGCGCTGGGATAACTTTCTCGAGGTGTTCACCTCGTTCCGCGGCACCGCCCGCGCCGAGGTGAGCGTACTGGTCCCGCGCGACGTCGCCCTGCGCTTCGGTGTCGTCTCGGCGGATGCCCTCGTGTCCGGACTGCGCAATGACGCCAAACTCAGCACCGTCTCCGGCGATGTCGTAATCGATGACGTCGAGGGTGACCTCGAACTCAACGCGGTTAACGGCGAAATCTCGGTGCGCAACCATGTCGGAGCACTGGCCGTGCACACCGTATCGGGCGATATCACGGCGAGCGGCAGCATCCGTCGTTTCACGCTCGACGGGGTCGCGAGCAACGTGTTTCTCGACCTGGCGGGCACACCAGACCAGATCGTGACGAACTCGGTCAGCGGCAACCTCACGGTGCGGCTCGAGCCGGGCGTCGCCGCGCGGTACCACCTCAACACCCTCTCCGGAACGCTGCAGCTCGACGACCAGACCGTGCGCACCGCGTTCGGCAAGGGCTACGAAGGCTCCACCGGCACGCTCGACGGCAGCTGGCTCGACCTGCGTGGTAATTCGGTGTCCGGCGATATCTCGGTCGTGCGGCGGGAGAGCGGCGGCAGCGCGCCGGGCGGTGCAGCGTCGATGAGTGCAGCATCATCTCAGGCACCATCCAGTCAAGCGGATGCCGCAGCGCCCGCCGCGGCCGACATCACCCAGGCAGACCCAGCATGAGCGCCATGTTCGCCCACGGAAGCCTGCGCCTCTACCTGCTGAGCCTGCTCGCCGAGCGGCCCCGACATGGCTACGAGCTGATTCAGGCGCTCAGCGACCGATTCGGCGGAACCTACAGCCCCAGCGCCGGAACGATCTACCCGCGCTTGGCCAAACTCGAGGAAGAGGGCCTGGTCACCAAGCAGGCCGACGGCCGCAAGACCGTCTACGAGATCACGGATGCCGGTCGCGCCGAGTTGCTCGCCCGTGACGGAGAACTCGGCGCGATCGAAGACGAGGTGACCGACTCGGTGCGGCGCCTCGCCGACCAGGTGCGCAGCCGCGTCAACTCCGCCATGAAGTCCCTGCGCGCCGACCTGGCCTCCGCGGCCCGGCAGGCCCGCGACGCGGGGTCGCCGGCTTCGCGCGGCTACGACGGCACGCCCGAGTCCTGGGATGCCCCGGATGCACCAACGGCGGCCGAGGCGCCATCGTCGACCAGCGACGAGACCTCCGCTCGCCTGGATTCACGTCTCGCCCTGCGCGAAGCCGACATGGTACTCAACGAGTTCCGGCAGCAGCTGCGCACAGACCTGCGCACGCAAGCGGCCCGCTCGGTTGTTCCGCCCGACACGGTGCCCACGCTGCGACGCCAGCTCGCCGACGTTCGCGCGAACATCCTCGCCACGCTGCACCCGTAGGCTTTTCGAGACCGCCAGCGCGAGTCGGTGGTGGTCTCGAAAAGCTCGACCAGCGGATGATTGTGCCGCCCAGGCCACCCACCCGCATCCGCTTAAAAAAGCGACCCGATTTGACAGGGGCCAGCTTAGGTGTAATGTCGTCCCTCGTGACACCCGAGGCGAACGCCCCAGTACCGGAAAGCCGATCACCCAAGCGGTGGATCATCGGCGATCCGCTCCCCACCGAGCAGTTGGACGGCCAGCTGCTACCCAAGCACCTCGCTCTTCCCATTTTTGCCAGCGACCCACTGTCGAGCGTGGCCTACGCGCCGCAAGAACTCCTGATGATTCTGACCCTCGGCGGGCTCGCCTTTTTGAGCTTCGCGCCGTGGGTCGCTGCAGTCGTCGTCATGCTTCTCATCGTTGTCGTGGCGTCGTATCGCCAGCTGATCAAGGCCTACCCATCTGGCGGCGGCGACTACGAGGTCGCCCACAAGAATCTGGGCGAAAAGGCTGGCCTGGTCGTCGCATCCGCTTTGCTCGTGGACTATGTGATGACCGTGGTCGTCTCGGTGGCCAGCGGCGTGGACAACATCATCTCCGCCATTCCCGCTCTCGCCCCGCTCCGCGTGGAGCTCGCGGTGATCTTCATCATTCTGCTCGCGGCGGTGAACCTCCGCGGCGTGCGCGAGTCGAGCAATGCCTTCGCTATTCCGACCTACCTCTTCATCGGCAGCGTGCTGCTCATGATCGTCGTCGGCCTCGGTCGGGCGCTGATGGGCGACGCCCCCGTCGCCGAGTCCGCCGGTTACGACGTGCAGGGCGAGAACCTCGCGCAGGCCGCGTTCATTCTGCTGCTGCTGCGCTCCTTCGCAAGCGGATGCTCCGCCCTCACCGGCGTCGAAGCGATCGCCAACGGGGTGCCGGCGTTCAAACACCCCAAGGTCAAGAACGCCCAGCGCACCCTGACGCTCATGGGTGGCATTGCCATCGTGTTGTTCGTAGGATTGACCGCCCTCGCGCTGATCTCCAAGGTGCACTACGCCGAGGCTCCCTGCGACCTGATCGGCTGGGCCGAGTGCGCCACTGCGCCCCAGCGCAGCCTCATCGCGCAGGTCGCCGCTGCCACGTTCGGCAACTTCTCGATCATGTTCTTCGTGCTGCAGGCAGCGACAGCAGCGGTGCTGTTGCTGGCCGCCAACACCGCGTTTAATGGCTTTCCGCTGCTCGGCTCCGTGCTCGCGCGCGACAAGTACGCACCGAAGTCGCTCAGCACCCGCGGCGACCGCCTGATCTACTCCAACGGTGTCGTGCTCCTGGCCCTGGCCGCCTGCGTGATCATGGTGGTTTACCGGGCCAACCTGACCGTGCTGATTCAGCTCTACATCATCGGCGTCTTCGTGTCATTTACTCTCGGCCAAACCGGCATGGTGCGGCACTGGCTGAAACTGCTCAAGAAGAATCCGCCGAACCGCGGGTCGATCATTCTGAGCCTGTCGATCAACGGTTTCGGCGCCGCGCTGACCGGTGTCGTGCTCATCGTTGTCACCATCACCAAGTTCACCCACGGCGCCTGGCTCGTGTTCGTGATGATGCCGGTGCTGTTCTTTCTCATGATGGGCGTCAACCGGTATTACCGAGACGTGGCCAAGGAGATCGAGGTCGACCCCGTCACCACGTTCGGTTCGCAGGGCGATCATGCCATCGTGCTGGTCGGCAAGATGCAGAAACCGGTGCTCAAGGCACTCGACTACGCGATCGCCGCCCGCCACGTGAGCCTCGAAGCCGTGCACGTCTCGATCGACACAGCCGAGACCAAAGAGCTCAAACGCGCCTGGGTGAAACAGAACATCCAGGTTCCGCTGCGCATCGTCGCCTCACCGTATCGCGACATCAGCTGGCCGCTGATCAGCTACATTCGGGGTCGCCGCGACGATCACGGCTCCGAGGTCATCACCGTGTACACGCCCATCTACATCGTCGGCCACTGGTGGGAGAACCTGCTGCACAACCACAAGGCCCGCCGACTGCGTCAGAAGCTGATGATGGTGCACGGCGTCACGATCGCCCTCGTGCCCTGGCTGCTCGACTCGTCTGAGCTCATCTATGGTCGCCGCTCGCGGCCGATCCCCGGCCAGGATCGACGCGGTGAGCCGGTGCGATCCCGCCCGGTGTCGCGCCGTCCGCTCGCACCGCCCACCGGAGCCCCCGACACGGCGACGAAGTCGAGCCCGGTCGTTGTGCCGTCGCAGTCTCGGCCGACGGCATCGCGTCGCCGGAAGCGCAAGTAGCGTCGGGCCGGCGCCCGGGACCAGCCAGCAGCATCCGCTCGCCATGATTTGCGCGACCAGGCCGGGCCGGAGAA
The DNA here is from genome assembly GCF_002929615.1 of Cryobacterium sp. M91. Classification (NCBI taxonomy): domain Bacteria; kingdom Bacillati; phylum Actinomycetota; class Actinomycetes; order Micrococcales; family Microbacteriaceae; genus Cryobacterium; species Cryobacterium sp. M91. Next base: position 22,636 of record NZ_PJJT01000075.1, read on the forward strand.
CCGATCCACTATCCATTCTTACGGTCTGACCGGCCCGTTTGATCTTTGAGCAGCGTCAGTGGGCGGGTAGGCCCGTCATGCTAAACTAAGCTCTAGTTTTTACACATTCCGTTCGGCAAATCCCGAGTGTCTCGCGACTCGCTCGGCCTGGCATCGTAAGGGGGTCACGCATGGGGCGCGGCCGTCAAAAAGCAAAGCACACCAAGGTAGCTCGGGAGCTGAAGTACTTTAGCCCGGATACCAACTACAACGCGCTCGAACGCGAGTTGACCGGGCATCCGTCCGATCCTCGGCTCGACGAAGACCTCGCCAAGTGGCCGGAGTATGAAGCGGACAAGGCCAAGAAGGCCACCGGTGGTGACACCGTTGATTCCGCTGACGATGACGACGACGATCCGGATGACGACGACCGTTACGTCGACCACTACGCCACCGAAGACGAGAAGAAGCGCGCCTAACGCCGCCAGCGGCCTCAGTCGCGATGCCTGGTGTATCCCGCGCTGCATGGGGTGCACGCCGGGTCGTGGTGCCATTTGTGGCACGCGCGCTCGGCGCGCCACGCGCGCGATCACCACGAGGCAGCCCGTGCAGCAACCGGCCACGCCGCTGCCGCCCCGCGAGTCACCGGGGCCCGGGCAACAAGCGACCGGGTGAGTGCCCCTGAGGCGGGAACCCTAGTTCGCGTAGGCGCCGACGAGACGCACGGCGCCGCCGTTGACGCCCTTGGCGCCCTGTTCGAACCCGGTCAGGTCGTGCTCGGCGCGCGAGACGCGGCCGGTGACCCAGGCGGGAATTTTGCTCAGAGCCAGCCGCGCGATGACCGATGAAGCGGATGCCGCATCCACGACCGCGAACATGCCGACTCCGAGGTTCCAGGTTCCTTCAGCGCTTTCGAGCGTTGACCCGGCCATGTCGCCGAGCACCCGGAACACGGGGGCGGGCGACCAGGTGGACCGGTCAACCTCGACCCAGGAGCCAACAGGCAGCACACGGGCGAGGTTGGCGGCGATGCCACCGCCGGTGACGTGGCTGAGTGAGTGGATGGCGCCGGCCAGCTCTGGGTCGCCGAGGACATCGAGCAGCGGGCCGGTGTACAGTCGGGTCGGTTCGAGCAGAACTTCGCCGACCACGCCGCCGAGTTCGGCGGAGGTATCGGTGTAGCCGATGCCGCGCTGGGCCAGAATATGGCGCACGAGCGAGTAGCCGTTGGAGTGCAGGCCGCTCGAGGCCATGGCGATGACGACGTCACCGGAGAGAACCTTGTCGGCGCCAAGCACCTGGTCGGCTTCGACGACGCCGGTGGCCGCTCCGGCCACGTCATAGTCGTCGGGGCCGAGCAGGCCGGGGTGTTCGGCGGTTTCGCCGCCGACGAGAGCCGTTCCGGTCTCGGAGCAGGCGCGGGCGATTCCGGCCACGATCGAGGCGATGCGCTCGGGCACGACCTTGCCGCAGGCGATGTAGTCGGTCATGAACAGCGGGCGGGCGCCGACCACGATGATGTCATCAACGACCATGCCGACGAGGTCCTGGCCGATGGTGTCGTGCTTGTCGATGGCCTGCGCGATGGCGACCTTGGTGCCGACGCCATCCGTTGAGGTGGCCAGCAGCGGCTGCCGAAACTTGGTGAGGAAAGACACGTCGAACAGTCCGGCGAAACCGCCGACCCCGCCCCAGACCTCGGGGCCGTGGGTCTTCGAGACGGCGGACTTCATGAGCTCGACCGCGAGGTCACCGGCTTGGGTATCGACTCCGGCCGCTGCATAAGACGCGTTGGAGATACTGGACGAGTTGTTGCTCATTCTGGTCTTCCCGGATCACCGAACGGTACCTGGCCCAGACGGGCGAGGGCTTCTTCTTGTCGTGCGGCGGGTGCCAGCACGGCTTCCAGATCGGAATCGGGACCCGGGTCGCATCCGTTTGATGCGGCCGGCCGCTCGAGCAGGTTCTTGCCGAGGTGTTGCGATTCGGGCAGCGCGATCGGGTACACGCCGGTGAAGCAGGCGGTGCAGAGACGCTCCCGCGGCTGCTCGGTGGCTTCGATCATGCCGTCTTCGGAGAGATAGCCGAGCGAGTCGGCGCCGATCGACTGGCGCACCTCGTCGACCTCGAGGCCGGTCGCGATGAGCTCGGCACGACTGGCAAAGTCGATGCCGTAGAAGCACGGCCAGGTGATCGGCGGGCTTGAGATGCGCACGTGCACCTCGGCGGCGCCGGCCTCCCGCAGCATGCTCACGAGCGCCCGCTGGGTGTTGCCGCGCACGATTGAGTCGTCGACCACGATGAGGCGCTTGCCCTTGATCACGTTCTTGAGCGGGTTCAACTTCAAACGGATGCCGCGCTGCCGGATGGTCTGCGACGGCGCGATGAAGGTGCGCCCGACGTAGGAATTCTTCACGAGACCCTGACCGAACGGAATGCCGGACGCCTGCGCGTAGCCGATGGCTGCCGGAGTGCCGGATTCCGGCGTGGGGATCACGAGATCGGCCTCGACCGGGTACTCCGCCGCGAGCTTGCGACCCATTTCGACCCGCGCCTCGTGCACACCACGACCAGCGATCGTGGTGTCGGGGCGGGCGAGGTAGACGTACTCGAAGACGCAGCCCTTGGGGTCGGCCTTGGCGAACCGCTGGGTGCGGAGCCCGTTCTCGTCGATCGTGATGAGCTCGCCGGGCTCGACTTCGCGCACGAAGCTCGCGCCGACAATGTCGAGGGCTGCGGTTTCGGAGGCGACGACCCAGCCGCGTTCGAGGCGGCCGAGCACGAGCGGGCGAACGCCCTGGGGATCGCGAGCGGCGTAGAGGGTGGTTTCGTCCATGAACACGAGGCAGTAGGCCCCACGCAGCCGCGGCAGCACCTCGAGCGCCGTGGCCTCGAGGGAGTGGTCGAGGTCGCCGGTGAGCAGGGCGGTGATCACTGCGGTGTCGGTGGTGTTGCCCCTGGCCAGCTCACCGTCGACCTTGGGGTAGCGTTCACGCACGAGTTCGAGTAGCTCAGCCGTGTTGGTGAGGTTGCCGTTGTGGCCGAGGGCCACCGTTCCGCTCGAGGTGCGGCCGAGGGTTGGCTGGGCATTCTGCCAGCTCGAGGACCCGGTCGTGGAATAGCGGGTGTGCCCGACGGCGATGTGCCCGAGCAGGGTACTCAGCGAGGCTTCGTTGAAGACCTGCGAGACCAATCCCATGTCTTTGTAGATGAGGATCTTACTGCCGTCACTCGTGGCGATTCCGGCCGATTCCTGGCCGCGGTGCTGCAGGGCGTAGAGGCCGAAGTAGCTGAGTTTGGCCACCTCTTCGCCGGGAGCCCAGACTCCGAAGACCCCACAAGCGTCTTGTGGGCCCTTCTCGTTGGGAAGAAGATCGTGATTTAACAGTCCGTCGCCACCGGGCAAGCCGCAGCCTCTTTACTTCTCGTTGAACGTGGGGAATTCGTCATCGGGGGTGCCGGAGCCAGGCTCAGCGGCACGCAATTCGCTTGTGGTACTGACACCGTTCGTGCCCAGTCTATCCGCGACGACCGACATCTTGGAGCGGCCGATGATTCGGTCGATCACGAGGGCCACCACCGCGCCGAGCGCAGTGCCGATGGCGACGCCGCCGAGCAGCAGAAAGCCGAAGATTTGCATCCGTTCGTACTCCGCGGTCTCCGGGAAGGAGACGGTGAGAATGAGCGAGAGCAGCACCCCCACGATGGCGCCGAGCAACATGAAATTGCGGTACCGCGGGGCTCGGTGCAGGGTCACGGTCGCCTCGGCGCGCACGATCTCGTTCTCGGCCGACGGGTTCTGGGGCTGCTCAGAAGAACTCACGCTCCTATTGTCCCATGAGCGGATGCGAGACTGACTCTATGAACTCGATTGCGGTACTCGGAAGCGCCAACATGGACCTCGTCGTGCGGCAGTCGCGCCTGCCCCGACCAGGCGAGACGATTTTCGGGGCTGGCTTCAGCACGGTTCCCGGTGGGAAAGGACTCAACCAGGCGGTCGCCGCGGCCCGGTTGGGCGAGGCCGTGAACTTCCTAGGAGCGGTGGGAGCGGATGCCTACGGGAGCGAGCTGCGCGCGCTGATGCTGGCCGAGGGTATCCGTTCTGACGGCCTCGCGATAGCGGATGCCCCCACCGGCACCGCCCACATCTCCGTCGTGGACAGTGGCGAGAACTCGATCGTGGTGGTGTCGGGCGCGAACGCCGCGGTCACGACGCTGAGCGAGGCGCAGCGGGCGGCGATCACGGAGTCGGCGTTTCTGGTGATGCAGTGCGAGCTGCCGATCTCGGTACTGGTCGAGGGGATCGCCGCGGCCCACGCCGCCGGAGTGTTCACCGTGCTGACCCCGGCGCCGGTCATGCCGCTGCCCGAGGGGTTTCTCGCCTCGGTCGACCTCGTGGTTCCGAACCAGATTGAGGCCGCCGAACTCACCGGGGAAAGCGACCCGGTACGAGCCGCCGAGGTACTCAGCGCTGACCAGACCTGGGCGATCGTGACGCTGGGTTCGGAAGGTTCGGTCGTCGCCTATGACGGCGAGGTCCTCGGACTCGCACCGGCCCGGCCTGTGACGGCCGTCGATACGACCGCGGCCGGCGACACCTTCGTCGGGGCGCTTGTGGCGCGCCTGGCGGCGGGATACGTCCGTGGCACGGCCGTATCGCCGGACGAGATGATCGAGGCCGTGCGTTTCGCGACCGTCGCGTCGTCGATCGCGGTGACCAGAGCGGGGGCGACCTCGTCGATGCCTACCAGCGACGAAGTAGAGGCAATCCTCGTCTAGCACGTTCGCAAAAGCGCACAAACGCCCATTTGACAACGAGACCTGAACCTCGCCAAGGGACCGAAGATGGCATCTCGCGCCATCAAGGCGCGCCGCTAGTGCAGGAGCAGCACGGGCACGTGGCCGGTCAGGTCGGCGCGGGCCCCGGAGGCGTGGATGGCCCCCGACGTGACACCATCGGCGAAGGCGAGGGTGCCGGTGGCGAGGCCAAGCCAGGTGGCGACATCCATTTCGACCACATTGGGCGGCGTGCCACGGGTGTGCCGGGGGCCCTCGATGCACTGCGTGGCGCCAAATGGCGGCACGCGCACCTCGAGGGTGTTTCCTTCGGCCTGTTCGGCCAGCAGTTGCAGGGTGTAGCGCACCGCTTGGGCGCGGATATCCCGGCTCGCGGCGCAGCCGCCCTCGAGCGCTGCCCCCACGGCCGCCCGGCCGGCTCCGTCGTCGATGCGCGCTCGTGCCATGGCTCCAGTCTGCCGGATCAGGCGGCGGGCGTGTACTCCACGACGGCGAGAACGATGTTCGGCAAACCTGGCGGACATCCAATTTGTGCTCTGGGTGAGCGCGATGATGCGCGCGTCCGCGTATGGAATCAGCGCGCGGTGCAACGCCTCGATGGCGGCTTCCAACCGGTAGCCGGGGACGCTGACGGTGACGAGAGTCCGGGATTAGGGGCATGCCCATATCCCAGTGCCGTGGCGGGCCCGAGGCATCGGGTAGCCTGAAACGGTGAAAATTCTGGTCCTTGGTTCCGGTGCCCGCGAGCACGCCATCATCACCGCGCTGCTCCGTGAGGAGCCGCGGCCCAGCGTCGAGTGCGCCCCCGGCAACGCCGGAATCGCGGCCCAGGTGCCGGTTGTCGCTCTCGATCCGAACGACCCGGTCACCGTGACCGACTATGCGGTGCTGCACAGCATCGAGCTCGTCGTGATCGGTCCGGAGGCTCCGCTCGTGGCCGGTGTCGCCGACGCCCTGCGCGCCCGCGGCATCGCCGTGTTTGGGCCGGACAAAGCCGCCGCAGCCCTCGAAGGCAGCAAAACCTTCGCCAAACGCATCATGGATGCGGCCGGCGTTCCCACCGGCCGTGCCGTGCGTGCCGGTACCCTGGCCGAGGCCGAAACCGCCCTCGACGAGTTCGGCGCCCCCTATGTGGTGAAGGCGGATGGCCTCGCCGCGGGCAAGGGCGTGCTGGTCACCACTGACCGCGACGCCGCGATCAGTCACGCGACCTTCTGGCTCGAACACGGCAGCGTTTTGATCGAAGAATTTCTCGATGGCCAGGAGATTTCGCTCTTTCTGCTCAGCGACGGCGAGAACGTGCTGCCGCTCTCCCCCGCTCAGGACTACAAGCGCGCCCTGGACAACGATGCCGGCCCCAACACCGGAGGCATGGGCGCGTACTCCCCGCTGCCCTGGCTCGACGCCCAGTTCGGCAGCGAGAACGCGTTCGTCGACGAGATCATCGAAACCGTCGCGCTGCCGACCGTGCGCCAGCTCTCGTCCGAGGGCACCCCGTTCGTCGGCCTGCTCTACTGCGGCCTTATTTTGACGGATGCCGGCATTCGCGTCATCGAATTCAACGCGCGTTTCGGGGATCCAGAGACTCAGGTCGTGCTGCCGCGCCTCGTCACGCCGCTCTCCGGGCTGCTGTTCGCCGCGGCGACCGGCCTGCTCGGCGGGCTGCCCCGGCCGGTTTTTTCGGCCGACGTGGCCGTCACCGTCGTTCTCGCGAGCGAAAATTACCCCCAAGAGCCGCTCGTCGAGCGCGAAATCACCGGGCTCGACGCCGCCCTGGCCGTGGACGGCGTCACGATCGCGCACGCTGCGACCCGGCTCGTTGACGGCGCACTCGTGTCGACCGGCGGCCGGGTGCTCAGCGTTGTCGCTGTCGGGGCTTCCTTCGCCGAGGCTCGCGCCGTCGCCTACGAGGCTCTCGGGCACGTGTCCCTGGCCGGCGCGCACTTTCGCACGGATATCGCTGCCCGGGTCGCCTGAGTCCCCGCGCCGGCGCCGTCCCCACTCGTGCCGTGCATAACTGCTGCAATTTGCTGACGGTCGCCAGAACTTCCCCGTCTTTGCGGGGGCGCCGCCCGCCGAGCAGATTTTCTGCAGGAGTTGTGTGCACTGGAGATGCGGGAGAATGAACGGGTGAGCCAATCTGAGCACGAGTCCCCCGCATCCGCTGCCGCCGTCCTTGACGGGTGGACGCTCGTCTACTCGGGCAAGGTACGCGACCTCTACGTTGATTCAAGTGGTATCGAGACAGCGGATGCCGCCCCCTCCCTCGAGACAGCCTCACGTGTGCTCGTGGTCGCCAGCGACCGGGTGAGCGCCTTCGACCACGTACTCGAGCCCGGCATCCCGGGCAAGGGCGCACTGCTGACCACTCTGAGCCTGTGGTGGTTCGACCGGTTGCGCGACGTTCCCAACCACCTCGTCGCCGACCATGAATTGGTCGGCAACTCGGTGCGCGAGCTGATTCCCGCCGCCGTGGCCGGCCGAGCCATGCTCTGCCGCACCCTCGACATGTACCCGATCGAGTGCGTCGTGCGCGGCTACCTCACCGGCAGCGGCTGGAAGGAATACCTCCAGTCTCAGTCGGTGTGTGGCATTGCGCTTCCGGCCGGTCTGCAGAATGGTGACCGACTGCCCGAACCCATCTACACTCCGGCGTGGAAGGCCCCAATGGGTCAGCACGACGAGAACATCTCCTTCGAGCGCACGGTCGAGCTCGTCGGCGCGCAGGTCGCCGCCGAGCTGCGTGACCTGTCGCTCGCCCTGTTCGCGACCGCCAGCGCGATCGCGGAACAGGCCGGCGTCATTCTCGCCGACACCAAGTTCGAGTTCGGCGCCGACCGGCAGACCGGGGTGACCGTGCTCGCCGACGAGGTCTTCACGAGCGACTCCAGTCGGTACTGGGATGCCGAAGCCTGGAAGACGGGCACCACGCCGGAGACCCGGATGGCGAGCTTCGACAAGCAGATCGTGCGCAACTGGCTCGCCGCGCACTGGGACGGCGCCGGCACCCCGCCGGTACTGCCGAGCGAAATCGTCGAGCAGACCGCGGCCCGCTACCGCGAGTTGCTCGAGCGCCTGTCACGGGCCTGACCCGTCGCGGCGCTGAGGCATCTGTCGGCGCACGACGCCCTGCGCGCCGCAACCGGCGCGGCCCGCAGTCGGGGGAGCATAACTGCGCGGATCGCGGAATAGCCCGGGCGACGCCTAAGTTGTGCCTGCTGTGACCCTAACTGCGAAAGATCTGCTGGCCGCCGACACCGGAATGGGCGCCGTGACCCTGCGCGTGGGCCGCCTCGACGCCATGATCGCGTACTACCGCGACATCGTGACCCTCGACCTCATCAGCCAGGACGGCCCCGTCGCCGTGCTCGGCCGCGGTCCTGTTCCACTCGTCATTTTGCAGCACGCCCCCGAGCTCAGGGCCGCCGAACCGCGCTCGGCCGGGCTGTACCACACGGCCATTCTGTTCGACACGCAGGCCGACCTCGCCGCTGCGGTGTACTCGATCGGCACGAAATCCCCCGAAACGTTCACCGGCAGCGCGGATCACCTGGTCAGCCAGGCCTTCTACTTCACCGACCCGGAGGGCAACGGCATCGAGTTGTACTGGGACCGCGATCGCACACTGTGGAGCTGGACCCACGGCCAGGTCGAAATGGCCTCGCTCTACCTCGATCCGAACGCATTCATTTCGGAGCATATGTCGGAGCGGCCGAGCACGGGACACGCGATCGTCGGCCACGTGCACCTCTCGGTTGGCGATGTTGCCAGTGCCCGCGAGTTCTACGTGAACCGACTCGGCTTCGAGGCGACCGCGAACTTCGGCCCCTCCGCCCTGTTCGTCTCGGCCGGCGGCTACCACCACCACATGGCCATGAACACCTGGGAGAGCTCGGGCAGCGGCAAGCGCCGCCTGGCCCTCGGTCTGGGCGAGGTCAGCATTATCGTGCCAAGCACTGACGACGTGGGTGCCCTCAACGAGCGCCTGGACCACTACAACGTCGACACCCGTCACGACGGGCAGACCCTTCGCTTCGACGACCCCTGGGCCAACCGCATCCGCGTGCGCGCGGCGGATGTCGCTGAAACTCCAGGCGCCACCGCATCCGCCGCGGACCCCGTCGCCATGCCGTAGCTTCCCGGAGAGCAACGAGCGACGCTTCCGGTGACGTTCAGCGGGCGGCGCGGGCCGCCCGCCGGGTGAGGCCGTGCACGGTCGCCCGGTAGTCCTGCACGTTGAGCGGGCGACCGGGCAGCTTCGGTCGGGGCGCATCCGCCGCACGCAGGCCGTCGAGCACGATCGACAGCTGACGCCGCCACTGACCGGCGTAGCCGTCGCCGAGACTGCCGAGCGATCCGACCATCGTGACGAGCACGGCGAGATCGACCGCGTCGACGTCGCGGCGCAGGGTACCGTCCTTCTTCGCACGAGCGACCAGGCTTGCGATGAAGCCGTCGAACTCGGCGGCCGGCCGTGCCGACGGGTCGAGCTGGGCCATGCGCCGCAGTATCGGCGGCAGCGACGGGTCAGCGACCAGCCATTCGGCGACCCGTTCGGTGTAGACGACGAGCGCGTCCCACGGTGTGGGCGCGGCCTCGATCTCACCGCGCACCGCGTGCAGCTCAGCCAAGGCCAGGTCGTAGAGGGTGCGCACCAGATCGTCTCTGGTCGCAAAGTTGCGGTACAGGGTAGCCACGCCGACCTCGGCCTGGCGGGCGATCTCTTCGAGCGATGCGTCGACGCCGTGCTGCGCGATCAGAGCGCGCGCGCTGATGATGAGACGGTCGCGGTTCAGCCGGGCGTCGCGGCGACGCGGCGGCGTGCTTCGCTCGGCAGCCGAGGCAACCGGTAAGCCATCCTGGGGCTTTCGGGTCGGCGAGGTCATGCGGTCCAGTCTAGAACTTCGCCCTGTGCGCTTCGTCCCCGGTGTTGCGCCCGCCGCCGCAACGTGCGCACAATTTGAACAAGCCGAACGGAACCCATGACCCTCAAAAACAACACCCGCGATTTCGACCCCGAGATCGTCACCGATTTTCGAGAGAAGATGAGCTATGGGACCTACCTTGACCTTCCCGTTCTGCTCGCTGCGCAGAATCCGGTCAGCGTTCCGGAACACCACGATGAGCTGTTGTTCATTATTCAGCACCAGACCACCGAACTATGGCTCAAGCTCATGCTGCATGAGCTTCGCGCAGCCATCGAAGCGCTGCGCCAGGATCAACTCGCGCCGGCCCTCAAGGGCATTGCCCGGGTCAAACACATCCAGCGCACACTGACCGAGCAGTGGTCGGTGCTCGCCACCCTCACCCCGACTGAATACGCGCAGTTTCGGCACTTTCTCGGTAATTCGAGCGGGTTTCAGTCGTACCAGTACCGTGCGGTCGAATTCGCCCTGGGCAACAAGAACCGCCGCATGCTGACGGTCTTTGAAGCGGATGCCCCGGCTCACGCCCTGCTGACCGACATGCTCGAGGCACCGAGCCTGTACGACGAATTTCTCCGTTACCTGCACCGCGCGGGCTTCGACATTCCGGCCGCCATCCGGGGCCGCGACGTCACCGAGGCCTGGACGTTTCACCCCAAACTCGTTCATACTTTTCGCGGAATATACGAGAACGCGTCCCAGAATTGGGCCGCCTACGAGGCCTGCGAAGAACTCGTCGACCTTGAAGACAACTTTCAGCTCTGGCGCTTTCGCCACTTGAAGACCGTGCAGCGCATTATCGGTATGAAGCACGGCACCGGCGGTTCGAGCGGCGCGGCCTTTCTGCAAAAGGCCCTCGAGCTCACGTTCTTTCCGGAGCTGTTCGCGGTGCGCACGGAGATCGGAGCGTGACCGGCCAGTCCTTTCATGGGCACTTTCTGCACGGGCGGGGCGCGGTCTATCGAGGGTTTCTCGACGCCCACGTGCACCTGGCCCTGATTGATCCGGGCCAGCTGGTCGACGGCGGCATCGCCCGCGTGATCGACCTCGGCGGCTGGCTGCCGAACGGCAAACGCGAAGACATGCCCGATGTAGCATATGCCTACCAATTCCTCACGGCGCCGGGCGGCTACCCGAGCCAGGCTGGTTGGGCCGAACCCGGTTGGTGCCGGGAGATTGCAACAGCCGCGGATGCTGCGGCGGCAGTCGATTTACAGGCCGCGGCGGGGGCATCCGTTTTGAAGGTCACGCTGAATGCCGTGGCCGGTCCGGTGTTGAATGCCAAGGGACTGACCGCGGCGGTCGATCGGGCCCACGAATGCGGGCTGCCGGTCGTGGCGCACGCCGAGGGCGCCGGGCAGGCCGATCGGGCCTTCGCCGCGGGAGTCGATGCGTTCGCGCACACGCCGTTTTCGGAGCGCCTCGCCGACGATCTGGTGACGGCGATGGCGGCCAGCATGACTTGGATCAGCACCCTGGACATTCACGGCTGGGGCACGCCGACCGAAGCCTTCGATATCGCCAGTGACAACCTGCACCGGTTTCACGCCGCCGGCGGTCGAGTGCTGTACGGCACCGACCTCGGCAACGGGCCGCTCGTGCTCGGCATTAACCGTCGGGAAATCAGCGCCCTGCTCGGCGCCGGGCTGACCCCCGACGACGTGTTGGACGCCCTGTGCCCGCGCGCACCGCTCGGTCTGGCCCTCGCTGACACGCGGGTGACCTTCATTCCCGGCGAGCGACCACGCGATCCAGACGAATTTACCGAGTGGCTCGGCAGCGCCCGCGCCCTCACCCACTCAGAACTCGAGGTACTCGAATGACGCCCACCCTTGCCGGAGCAACCGGCCTGGACGCCCAACTCACCTTTGCGCGCCGAATGGACCGCATCGACGGCCTGGCGCACTACCGCGGCCGTTTTCTCGGCACCGACGCCGACCCCGAGACCGCCAACCCCCGTTCTTATCTCGACGGCAACTCGCTCGGCCGCCCACTGCGGGCGAGCGCCGAACGCATCGCCGACTTTCTGCAGCAGGACTGGGGTACGCGACTCATTCGCGGCTGGGACGAGCAGTGGATGGAGTTGCCCCTGCAGATCGGCGACGACCTCGGCCGGGCCTGCCTCGGCGCGGCCGCCGGGCAGGTGTTCGTCGGCGACTCGACGACCGTACTGCTCTACAAACTTGCCCGCGCCGCGGTGGATTCACGTCCCAACCGCACCGAAATCGTGCTTGACAGCGACAACTTTCCCACCGACCGCTACATTCTCGAGGGCATCGCGCGGGAGCGTGGCCTCACGCTGCGCTGGATCGACTCCGATCCGGAGGGTGGCGTCACGGCCGAACAGGTGCGCCAGGTCGTAGGGTCGCAGACCTCGCTGGTGCTGCTCAGCCACGTCGCCTACCGTTCCGGTTACCTCGCCGACATGAGGGCGATCACCGCCATCGCCCACGAACACGACGCCCTCGTACTCTGGGACCTGAGCCATTCGGTCGGCTCGGTTCCGGTGCAGCTCGACCTCTGCGACGTCGACCTCGCGGTCGGCTGCTCCTACAAGTATCTGAGTGGCGGGCCCGGCGCGCCGGCCTTCGGGTACGTCAAGAGTGACCTGCAGGACGTGCTGACCCAGCCAATTCAGGGCTGGATGGGAACGCAGGACATCTTTGAAATGGGGCCGGGGTATCGGCCGGCCACCGGCATCCGTCGATTCATGAGCGGAACGCCCGCAGTGCTGGGCATGCTCGCGATGCAGGACACGATTGCCATGCTCGACGAGGCGACGATCGAGTCGGTGCGTGCGAAGTCGGTGGCGCTGACCGAGTTCGCGATCACCCTCGTCGACGAGTGGCTCGCGCCGATGGGCGTCACCGTGGCATCGCCGCGGGAACAGACGCATCGCGGCGGGCACGTGACGATCAACCATCCGCTCATGCGTCAGGTGACCAAGATTCTGTGGGATAACGATGTGATTCCCGACTTTCGCGCCCCAAACGGGCTGCGACTCGGGTTGGCTCCGCTCAGCACGAGCTTCGTCGAGACCTACGACGGCGTGGCCGCCGTACGCGACGTGCTGCGCGGCATTCTGCTCGGCCAAAGCGGGCTGAGCCAGTAGACCGGCGGGCCCTGTCGGGCTCGACCTGTAGAATTGCAGTGATTTGCCACGACTAATAGCCCCAGACTGTATGCGGAGTGCCCTGTGCCAACGATCGTCGTCGAAGTAATGCCCAAGGCTGAGTTGCTTGACCCCCAGGGCAAGGCCGTCGCCGGCGCCCTTGGTCGCCTCGGTCAGACCCAATCAGCGCTGGCCAACGTCACCGGCGTGCGCGTCGGCAAGCGCTTCGAGATTTCCATCGACGGTGAAGCGGATGCCACGACCCTCGCCGCCGTGCGCGAGCTCGCCGACACCGTGCTCTCCAACTCCGTGATCGAGGATGTCGTCGGCATCCACGTGCAGGACGCCCCCTCGTCAGCGGTCGCCTGATGCGGATCGGCGTCGTCACCTTTCCCGGCTCGCTCGACGATCGTGACGCTGCGCGCGCGATTCGTCTTGCCGGCGCCGACGCCGTAGCCCTCTGGCACGGCGACCACGACCTGCACGGCGTCGACGCCATCGTGCTGCCCGGCGGATTCAGCTACGGCGATTACCTGCGGGCCGGCGCCATCGCAAGCCTCTCACCGATCATGACCGAGGTCATCGACGCGGCGAACAAGGGCATGCCGGTGCTGGGAATCTGCAACGGATTCCAGATGCTCACCGAGGCCCACCTGCTCGACGGCGGACTTATTCAAAACGACAAGGGCCGCTTCATCTGCCGGGACCAGGGTTTGCGCATCGAGAACAACGCGAGCGACTGGACCAACGGTTTCGAAGCCAACGCCGAAATCGTCATTCCGCTCAAGAACGGCGAGGGCTCGTTCATGGCCTCGACCGAGACCCTCAAAATGCTTGAGGGTGAAGGACGCATCGTGGCTCGCTACCTCGGAAACCCGAACGGGTCGCTGAACGACATTGCCGGCGTGACCAACGCCCGCGGCAACGTCGTCGGCCTCATGCCTCACCCCGAGCACGCCGTCGAGGCTGGCTTCGGGCCCGACACCGACGCGGCGATGGCCAGCGGTATTGACGGCCTCACGTTCTTCACCTCGGTCATCGCGCGGACGCTCGTCGGCGCGTAGCCGCGCTGCGTCGATTCGGCCAGATAGCCGCGCCCGCGCTCGCTTCATCACGTTCGGGCGCGGCATCCGCTTGGCGAGGTATCCGCTTGGCGAGCCGGGCAGCTAGCCGTTGGCGGCGATGGCGGCGACCGCGGCCAGGGCGAGGCCCATGCCGGCGACCTGCCAGCCGCCGACCCGTTCCTTGAGTACGAGCACTGCGAGCAGCACGGTCACGGCCGGGTAGAGCGCCACGAGTACCGACACCAGCGACAGCAGGCCACCCTGCAGCGCGTAGAGCAGCGTGATCGTGGCAATGACGTCGAGCGTCGCCACGAGTACGGCGAGGCCGAGAATCGTCAGCGGCGGCCTGCCCAACTGCCGGGTTCCAGTCGCCACCGCGATGACGATAACGGATGCCACGGTGCGCGCCACCACCAGCGGCCACAGCCCGGTGCCGACCTCAATCTCGTTGGTGAAGATAAAACTCAGGGCGAAGCAGACGCCGGATCCCACCGTGAACCAGGCCACCCGGCGGGTGAACCGCGGAGCATTGGCCCCGGAGACGGTGTGGTCTTCGACCCCCTTCGGCTCGCGGCTCACCATTATCACCGCGACGATCGCCAGCGCAATTCCGGCGTAGGAGATGCCCGAGGGCCGCTCCCCGATCAGCACTCCCACAATGACCGGAATTCCGGCGACGATCACGGCGGTCAGCGGCGACACCACGCTCATCGGCCCCTCGGCGAGGGCGATGTAGAACCACCACATGGCCAGGGCCATCACCACGCCGGACGCCGCGCCGAACAGCATCGACCGCCAGGAAAACTCACCGCCGACGAACGCGGCAGCGACGGCGATAATCAGGGCCGAGATCGGATACGACAGGAGGACGACCCGGAGTGCGGCCACTTGGCGGGACGCGATGCCGCCGAGAAAGTCGCTCATACCATAGGCCGCGGCCGAAACGAGGGCGAGCACGACCCCGATTATGCCGCAGCCGGGCGGTTAGGGCGGGGCGAAAGCGTGCGCATGGGTTCACGGTAGCAGCGGCCGGGTACGGCGATGCGCATCCACTTGTAGCGCCCGAACTTGCTGACCAGCCGGAACCGATCGAGCTGATCAGCAGCGCGGCCATCATCGGGATCATCAGGAACCCGGCCTCGGTTGCGCAACTGCAAGTTTCTAGTGATGCATGTTTCTTGGCGAACGCTCAGGCGTGCCCGCCGGGGGTTGTTCAGCTGCGGCTGCGACGATGGGAATGCCCCTCCCCTGCCCTGAGTTGAAAGTCACCATGACCCCGCGCCTCCTGTTTCGTTCCGTCGCCATTGCCGAAGCCATTACCTGGGCACTGCTGCTCACCGGGATGTTCCTGAAATATGTCCTGCAGGTCGGGGAGCTCGGGGTGCAGATCGGCGGGTTCCTGCACGGCCTCGTCTTCATCGCCTTCGGCCTGACGGCCGGGTTCGTCGGCGTCAACCAGCACTGGGGCCCGAAGCTCACCGCGATCGCCATGGTCACCGCGATCGTTCCGTTCGTCACGATCTCCCTCGACCGCGGGCTGGAGAAGAAGGGCCGGCTCGACGGTGATTGGCGCCGTACTCGCACCGATGATCCCCGCGATCATACCGGGGTGAGCGCCCTGCTCCGCTGGGTGCTGGCCCGCCCGGTGCTGCTCGTGACAGCCATGGCGGTCGCCCTGGTGTCGATTATGGCCACGCTGCTCACGCTCGGCCCGCCCGGCGGCGCCAGCTAGCCTCCCCCTCAATACGGATTCAATGGGGACGGGGCCCGTTCAAAGCGATGGAGCGAAACGGCGGCTCAGGTCAGCCGAGAGTAGCGGGCTGCTGCGGGGTGATTCCGACGCGGGGGTAGCGGGTGGTCGCGGCCAGCAAGAGGGCAGAATCCGCTTTCTCGAGGGGAAACGTCGTCCCCACCAGCGCCGAAAACGGATGCCGATGCCAGCCGCCGCTCAGATAGGTCACTGCCTGCTGCAGATCGGCCGGCGTGTAGTTGTGCACACCGCGCAGCGCAATCAGGCGGCGCACCATCGACTCCGGGTCGAGCAGCACGGGCTCCCCCGGCGAAACGCTTCCGACCAGCACGACGACTCCGCCGATGCCGATCAGGTCGATGACGGTTTGCACCGCCGTTTGGGCGCCGCTCACTTCCAGCGCGATCGTCGGCTCGGCCGCACCGGCATCCTGCAGCGCGGCGAGCACGCTCGCCACCCCGGTCGGCGACTCGCCGGGCGCACTCGGGTCCGCAACGGCGGCAGCACCGAAAGCCAGCGCGAGCTGCCGCCGCGCAGCATCCGGGTCGCTCACGACCACGAGGGCACCGGCATCCGTCGCCATAGCGCAGGCCGTCACCCCGAGCATTCCCGCACCGGTTACCAGCACCGTGGCTCCGGCCAGCGGCACCAGAGCGGATGCCGCAGCCAGCGCGGCGACGACCGTCGCGGTCGCGCAGGAGGCCGGCGCGAGCACCGACGCCGGAACCTGCTCGTCGACCACAACGATCGCCGTGCCGGCACACACCTGCACGTGGGTGGCGAAGCCGCCGCTGAGTTCCCAGCCCCGCTGCATCCGTTCGTGGCCGTATTTGGCCAGGTCGAGGCATTTCTGCGGGACTCCGCGGCGGCAACGGGCGCACGTTCCACAGCTCACGGTGACCGACCAGACCACGCGCTGCCCCACCCGCAAAGGCATTCCATTTGCGGCATATGCCGGGTCGCCGGTCGCGACGATGCGACCGACCTGCTCGTGGCCGAGCACGAGCGGCTTCGCGGCCGGGCGGTGACCCAGCGCCGTGTGCACGTCGGATCCGCAGACGGTCGCCAACTCGACTTCGACCAGCACGTCGCCGGGACGCAGCAGCACTCCCGGCACCGCCACGCACTCCAGCGGCAAGCCTGCTCCCAACCAGACCATCGCCTCGGCGGTGCGCGGCAGCACGATCTCGCGGCCGAGCCGGTAGCCGCTCACCGGCAGTACATCCCCGGCAGCGGTCGCCAGCATCCCGTCCGTCGACGGTGGCCTCGAGTGCGGGTCCGATTTCGACATGACTACTCGGTCGTTTCCTCACGCAGGCCGAGCAGCTCGGCGAGGTCGGCCACGCTGTCAATGACCACGTCAGCCCCGGCATCCTCCAGGGTCTCGGTGTCATGGGTACCGGTACGCACACCGACCACGAGTCCAGCGCCTGCACTCAGCCCGGAGAGCATGTCGCTGGCGGTGTCTCCCACGACGACCATCGCCGCGACGCTCGACGTACCGGTGCGTAATAAGGCGGTGAGCGGCAGGTCAGGATAGGGGCGGCCGCGACCGGCTTCGGCCGGGCACAGGCTCACATCGATCAGATCGCTCCAGCCTAGGGCGTCAATCAGCGTGTCCTGGGTCGCGCGGGAGAAACCGGTGACCAGGGCAATTTTCAGGCCGTTGTCGCGCAGCTCCTGAAACAGGTCGGATGTACCATCGATCGCGCTCACCCCGACCCGCTCGACGAGTTCACCGTAGGCGGTTTCAAAGGCTTCCGTGGCCGCCAGGGCATCCCCTTCGGAGTCGGTCAGTTCGCGAAAGACATCCAGCTTGGACTGGCCCATGGTTTCACGCACGTAGGCGACGGCCTCTTCCAACGCGTCGGCGGTGTCGGCGATGCCGCTGCGTTGCGCTGCCAGCACAAACGCCCGCTCGACGAGTCCGTTGTCGCTCACGGTGGTGCCGGCCATGTCGAAGACGACGAGTTCAACCTCGACGTCGTCCGGTTCGAAATCATCGAGGTCGAGGTCTGAGTCCAGGTCGGGAGAGAGCGGTGCAGTACTCATGAAATGCCTTTCAGAGAGGTGATCGCAGACAGTAGAAATCACGTGCTCGCCGAGACCGGTCGTCACACCGATTCCGGTCGTGGCCGACGCCCGTGCTGCCAGGACGTTCTGCAACGCTAGGCAGACCACGCCAACAGCCAAGGCGACCCGGGTAACCGGCAGGTGAACGCGCCATGGCAATTGGGCTCCGTGACACTCGGTCACCGCGCCACCTGCCGGTGAACGCGCCAGCTACACCTGGCGCCGAGATCGACACCTTCGTGACATGCACAGTTTCGCGCCAGCCCCGAGCGGTACGGTGAACCGCCGCATCCGATCAAAGGAGATCCCCGTGTTCACGAGCCCCTACGCTCCGGTCGAGATTCCCAACCTGAGCATTTTCGATTTTCTGTTCGGCGATTTGACCGAGGCCGAGCTCGATCGCACCGCAGTGATCGACGGGGCCACGGGCGAGGCACTCAGCTATCGCACCCTGGTCGACCAGATCACCCGAGTGGCTGGCGCTCTCGCCGCCCAGGGCGTCGGCCCCGGCACGGTCATCGGCCTGCTCTGCCCCAACACACCGGAGTTCACCGCCGTCTTCCACGGTGTTCTGCGCGCCGGCGCCACGGTCACCACCATCAATTCGCTCTACACCCCTGACGACATCCAGCGTCAGCTGGTCGACTCCGGCGCGACCTGGCTTGTGACCGTCTCTCATTTGTTGCCCGGCGCCAAGGCTGCAGCGCACGCCGCCGGCATTCCCGACGAGCACGTCGTGGTAATCGACGGCGAGCCGGGGCATCCGTCGCTGGCTGACCTCTTACAAGCGGATGCAGCCCCGCCCGCTCTGAGCATCGACCCGGCAGCGCACGTGGCCGTTTTGCCGTACTCTTCGGGCACCACGGCGGCGCCAAAGGGCGTCATGCTCAGCCACCGCAACCTGGTCGCGAATGTGCAGCAAGCGCGGGACCTGATCGGCGTCGTGCTCGAAGACAGGGTGCTCGCACTGCTGCCGTTCTACCACATCTACGGAATGACGGTTCTGCTCAACCTCGCCTTCAAACAGCGGGCTGCCCTCGTCACGATGGCGAAGTTCGACTTCGTCGAATTTCTACGAATGATTCAGGATCACCGCTGCAGCTACGTGTTCATCGCGCCGCCGATTGCGGTCGCCGTGGCGAAGCATCCGCTCGTCGAAAGCTACGACCTGTCGAGCGTGCACACGATTCTCTCTGGCGCTGCACCGCTCGACGGCACCCTCGCCGCGGCCGTCGCCGCCCGGCTGGACTGCCGCATTCTGCAGGGCTACGGCATGACCGAGGTCAGCCCGGTGAGCCACCTGATTCCGATCGACGCGCCGCACCTGTCGCGCGCCTCGGTCGGGGTGACCGTGCCGAACATGGACTGCAAGCTCATTTCGACCGAAACCGGCGAGGAGATCGAGGTGCCCTCAGCGGGGGTGAGCGAGCCTGGCGAGCTGCTCGTGCGCGGCCCCAACGTGATGCTCGGCTACCTGAACAACGAGCAGGCCACCCGCGAGACCATCGACGCCGACGGGTTTCTGCACACCGGCGACATCGCCACGGTGAGCGCCCTCGGCGAGGTGACCATCGTCGACCGCAGCAAGGAGCTGATCAAGTACAAGGGCTACCAGATCGCGCCGGCCGAGCTCGAGGCGCTGCTGCTCACCCATCCGCAGATCGCCGATGCGGCCGTGATCGGGGCAGCGGATGCCGACGGCCAGGAGATTCCCAAGGCCTTCGTCGTGGCATCGTCCGCCGTGACAGCCGAAGAGGTGATGGCCTACGTCACCGAGCGAGTCGCTCCGCACAAGAAGGTGCGGGCGGTCGAGTTCATCGAAGCGATTCCCAAGTCGGCCTCCGGCAAGATTCTGCGTAAGGACCTTCGCGCGCGGGAGCGTGCCGCGATGCTTCAGTAGGACGACGTCCCGGCGGTGAAGATGGATGCGGCGGCCTGAGCGGCCGCGGTGGCGGGTGGCCGGGCCCCTGTTCGGTCGCAGCGATCCCCGACTTCTCGGCCACCCGGCGGGAGCCGGCGAGGTGCAAACCCTCGCCGGTGAATCCACACGATGCCTGTCGGTGCCGGGCCGAAGTGGATAGTGTGCATTGTGGCTTCCCGACTTCCCGCACGGGTGTGGCTTCCCGCCGACACCGCCCTGTGGACAACCTGTCATATCGTGTCCGATGTGGTGAAGAAGCGACCGATAGAATCGCACATCCAAACGCTGTTTCCGTTGTCGCCCGGCGTGACGGCGCTGACCATGGGCGGGCTCCTCGTCGACGCGTTCTACGCCGCTGGAGACGGTTCGTACGCACAATCCAGGTCCTTCGCCTTTGGAAGAGGCCTGTTTGGCCTCGCTCTTGCGGCCGGCACTCTGGCGGCGAGAGCCACCGGCAACTCGAATGCGCGCAACCGTGCGGCAGCGAATGCCCAAATAGCGTGGCGCCCACTGTTTGGCGGAACCATCTTCGTCACCACGCATGGCTTCTACCTGCAGACAATGGAGGGGCTATTTGAGTGGACCTGGGACTCCATCGACCTCATGTAGCTGGTCGGCTACAACTGCCTGATCTTGCAGGGCCGGTCGAGCACTGGACCGATTACGTGGCGCCTCAACTCGGAGTGGGCGGAGCTCGTGTTTGCGCTCTGGGCTCTCGCGCGGCATCCGTCTCACCCGCAATTGCAGGACGGCTCGTGGCTGCCGGCCAACTGGCTCGAATGGGCAACTCATCAGGGCTATCGATCGCACCTGGACCGGCCCCAAATCAGCGGCTAATGAGCGTCAGCGGTTGGCCGCTGGTGTGCGAGGGAGCGTTCCTTTAGACATGCGGGCAGGTCAATTCGCGCTGACGGGAATGCCACCCATCATCACCGTCATCAGCAGGATAACCAAGAGCGCCGGGAGCACCGACACCACGTTCAGCACCAGCGCCACGATCGCCAGGCGCTTGGGACGATTCTTCATCGCGATGACGACGACGGCCACGGCTGCGCCGATCGTCAGAATGGGGACGTAGATGGCGTAGAGCAACAGCGGCCCGACAATGAACATGAACTCGGAGCCGGTCCGGATCGGCTGGGCGAACCCGACCGCGGTGGAAATGAATATGGTCAAGGCTCCGGCGATCCAGAACCAGAACGCGATCAGCGCGACGATGCTGCGACGAGGCGCGCTCTTGGCGACCTCAGCCGGAATGACGGGTGGATCGGCACTGCTCATGGTTTCCCCTTAAACCGGGAATGGTCACATCCCCACCCGCCAGCCTAGAGTCCCGCCAGGTTCGGTCCCTCCCGCGAAACAGGTCGGCGCTCGAGCCTCGGGGCGGTGCCGGCGAGATTCACGACGGCCTGTATCGCGGCGTGGTCCGACGGCCAGTCGCCCTCAAAATGCGTCACGTTAATGGCAGCCTTCAGCACGGTGGCGCTGGGCGTGACGAGGAGCCAGTCGATGCGTTTGAGATTGCGCCGCGGAAGGCGGTAGTTCAAGAACGTTCCCCACTCTTCGGTGAGGCGTTCTTCTGCTGTTTTCCAGGTATCCAGCAGCAGGCCCTGACCGGTGATCCGGTCAAAAGGGGCGGTATTCGCATCCGTGTTGAAATCGCCGGTCACGATAGTGGGCAGCATCGATGCAGCCACGATTCGTCGAACCGCGTCGGCGGATCACAGCCGCGAGGTGCGGGAGCGGTGGTCAAAGTGAGTGTTCACGACCTGAAAATCGATGCCGGTGGCGATATCGTGAAAGAGCGCGTCGACGACGACCCGCGGCGTGGCATTCCACAAAGCCGCAACCGACGCTATCGGCGGCCACTGGAGGAGTAAGCTTCTCCCCCAAAACGGGGGTCAAGCCGGTTGCGATTTTCCCGGGACCGATGGTCATTCAGCAACGTTCCCCACCTGTCAATGAGGCGGTCTTCTGCTGGATCCCTGGCATCCAGCATCGGCGCGTAAAGAGAGCTGCCGCTCGTCTCCCAAGAGACACGATGGCGAGCTTTAACTATCGCGACGGACATCAGCCGTGACACACTGCGATAGTACGAATGTTCTGCACATGTTCACCCGACGTAAACAAACGACGGTCGCATGTGTACACAGCACATACTGACTCAGCGTTGCGTCGGCGATCCTGACACGCGCTTTCACTGCAGAAAGACAAGCTCTTGATCAAGTACCTGATGCGTCGCTTCGCCGGCTGGATGCTCATGATCGTGGTCGCGACGACTTTGACTTACCTCTTGGCATGGGGATTTCTTGACCCGCGCAACAATTACGTTGGACGTCGCCCACCCCTGTCAGAGGACCAGATAGTCCAACTGCTCCAACCACGAAACCTCAGCGATACCGTTCCGCTCCTGGAGCGTTGGTGGAGCTGGTTCTCCGGCATCATCTTCCGCTGGGATTGGGGAGTAAGCCCGGTCGGCCAGTCGGTGAATGATCAAGTGGCCTATCGCATGTGGGTGAGCGCAGAGCTCGTACTCGGCGCCACGATACTCGCCACCGTCTTGGGTATTGCTCTCGGCGTGTACACCGCGTCCAGACAGTACAAGATTGCCGACCGCATCGGTCAGGCCACCTCAATCGTCACGATGAACATCAATATCGTCGTGGCGGCTCTCGGAATCGTGCTCCTGGCGATCGGTTTCAACAACATGGTGGGAACGACGGTGTTCTTCGTCACCGGCTCGGCGAGTCCGGATGTTACGGGATTCTTCCCCATCATCGTTGATGCCCTGCAGCATCTTATTTTGCCGACCGTCGCACTCGTGATCATTGGCTATGCCGGCACCCATTTCCTTCAGCGTTCACTGCTGCTCGACAACATCAACGCCGACTACGTGCGCACCGCCCGCGCCAAGGGCCTGACGAAGGCGCAGGCCATTCGCAAGCACGCGCTGCGCACCTCGCTCATTCCGGTCGCAACACAGGTGGCGTTCACAATCCCCACCGTTTTCATGGGTGCGATCCTCACCGAGTCGATTTTCGGATGGAATGGCATGGGCCGCTACTTTCTCGAAACCATTTCAAAGAATGACATCCATGGAACCGTCGCGATTGCCGCGTTTGGCGCGGTTCTGACCGCGATCGGAGCGCTGCTCGCCGACATCGCCGTCGTTGTTCTCGATCCGAGAGTGCGGGTGAGCTGAGATGCCCAGGAATTCAATCCAACCGGCCGTCGGACCAGAGACCACTGCTATTCGGCTTCCCCGAAAACGGATGTCGAAGTGGGAGCTCTACTCCAGGCGTTTTCGGCGCAATCGTCCGGCGGTCGCGGGCCTGGTGATCTTCGCCGTCCTCGTGCTGTTCGCGCTCGTTGCTCCCCTGCTTGCGCGCTACGACCACATTGAGCTCGATTTTCTCAACATCGGTGAGCCGCCGAGCGGCGAACACTGGTTTGGCACCACGAGCGCGGGCAACGACACCTTCGCCCAGGTGGCAATCGGCCTGCAACGCTCACTCATGATTGCCGTCGCAGTCTCGGTGGGAACCACGGTGATCTCTGCAGTGGTTGGTACCGCGGCCGCATACTTCAGCGGCATGTTCGAGCGGCTCACACTGCTGCTCATTCATTTCCTGATGGTCGTGCCCACATTCCTGCTTCTGGCAATGTTCTCCAACGACTCCGGCGGAGACTGGCGCATTATTTCGCTCATCATGATTCTCATCGGGTGGTTCTTCCCCGCTCGGGTGATCTGGACGATGGCCCTCTCACTGCGTGAACGAGAGTATGTGCACGCCGCCCGCTACATGGGCGTGCCGGGTATGAAGATCGTGCTGCGCCACATGCTGCCCAACATCGGTTCGCTTCTGGTGATCAACTTCACTCTTGGTGTGGTTGCCGCGGTGATGATCGAGACCGGTCTGTCGTTCCTCGGCTTCGGTGTCAAGATCCCTGATGTCTCGCTCGGCTCACTGATTGGCTCCGGGGCAAACACCATCACCAGCGCACCGTGGTTGTTCTATTTTCCAGCCGCCGCGCTCACGCTACTCACGGTCTCGATGGCCCTCGTCGCTGACGGCCTGCGGGACGCGCTCGACCCGACTTCGGCCGCTGGAGGGCGAGCATGACCAACCCACTACTTTCTGTTCGCGACCTCAAGGTCAGTTTCCCCTCGGAGACGGGCACGGTCGACGCCGTACGCGGCATCTCGTTCGACCTCAAGGCCGGTCGCACACTCGGCATTGTCGGCGAGTCCGGCTCGGGCAAGTCGGTCACGTCGCTGGCGATCATGGGGCTGCTAGACGAGAACGTCAGGGTCTCTGGCTCAATCACTTTCGACGGCCAGGAGCTACTGGGCAAATCTGACAAGCAGCTCTCCGCGATCCGGGGCAATGGTTTGGCGATGATCTTTCAAGACCCGCTGTCGTCGCTCACCCCGGTCTTCAGCATTGGTGACCAGCTTATTGAGGCGCTCACCGTTCATCGCAAGCTCTCGAAGCGTGCAGCGTGGGCTCGTGCCGTCGAACTGCTCGAAACCGTGGGGCTTCCCAATCCCGAACGGCGCATGAAGTCCTTCCCCCACGAGTTTTCTGGCGGGATGCGCCAACGAGTGGTGATCGCGATCGCGATGGCCAACAAGCCGAAACTCATCATCGCCGACGAGCCGACAACCGCCCTAGATGTGACGATCCAGGCCCAGATTCTCGACCTGATCGCCAAAGCCCAGAGCGAGACCGGTGCCGCCGTCATCATGATCACTCACGACATGGGGGTCGTCGCCAAGACAGCGGACGATGTGCTGGTGATGTATGCGGGCAGGCCGGTCGAGAAGGCCCCCGTGCACGAGCTCTTCCACCGCACGCGCATGCCGTACTCCATTGGTCTCCTTGGCGCGATCCCCCGGGTCGACAAGGCCGAAAAACAGCCCCTCGTACCGGTCAAGGGAAACCCGCCGCTGCTGATCAATCTTCCGGATGCGTGCCCCTTCGCGGCGCGCTGTCCGATCGTTATCGATGCCTGTCATTCGCGCGAACCTGATCTCGTGGCCGTTGGCAACGACAAGGTGGGCGAACACCACGCTGCGTGCATCCGTTCACACGAAATTACCGACGGTGGCCTCATCGATGGGCACCCAGTGTTTCCCCTGCCAGACATCCCCGAGCGCGCGCTGGCGGGCGTCCCCCGTGCGGATCGGCCGGTGACCCTCGAAGTACGCAATTTGACCAAGACCTTTCCCTTGATGAAGGGGGCCTTCCTTAAACGCAAGGTTGGGGAAGTCCATGCCATCCGTGGAATATCGTTTGACATCCGTGAGGGCGAGACGATGGCGATCGTCGGCGAATCGGGTTGCGGCAAGACCACGACGCTGCTGCAAATCATGGATCTGGTTGAACAGGTTGACGGCGACATCCTCCTCGGCGGGACCAGCGTCGCCGATGTGCGTCGCGGTCACGCCGAGCGCACCCTGCGGCGTGACATCCAGATCGTGTTTCAAGACCCAATGGGCGCCCTCGACCCGCGCATGACGGTGGCCGACATCATCGCCGAGCCGTTACGTGCGATCGGAACCAAGAAAGCTGAGGGCGAAAGCCGGGTCGATGAGCTGATGGACTTGGTCGGCCTCGACCCAACGCACAGCAACCGTTTTCCGTCCGCGTTCTCGGGAGGCCAACGCCAACGCATCGGTATCGCCCGAGCCCTGGCTACCAACCCCAAGATTGTGGTACTTGATGAACCCGTCTCGGCTCTCGATGTTTCCATCCAGGCTGGCGTGATCAACCTGCTCGATGAGCTCAAGGCCAAACTGGGCCTGTCCTACCTCTTCGTCGCGCACGACCTCTCCGTCGTTCGACACATCGCTGATCGCGTGGCCGTCATGTATCTGGGCGCTTTCGTTGAGCATGGCAGCGTCGACGAGATCTTCGAGAACCCCCAGCATCCCTATACGCAGGCTTTGCTCTCTGCGATTCCCATCTCGGATCCGGACATCGAGCGCACCCGCGAACGCATCGTGCTCACTGGCGATCTGGCGAGCGCCACCGATCACATTGGTGGCTGCTCGTTTGCCAGCAGGTGCCAGCTCTTCAAGGTTTTGCCGCCCGAAGATCAGGCACGTTGTCTTGGCGAAGTGCCGCCGTTGACCGGGCTAGAGAACACCCATCGCAACGCTTGCCATTTCAGATAAAACGTCTCAGCTCAGTGAGCGTTGACACCGTTCGGGTGTCACGGTTCCTGGCCGGAGTTGATTTTCCCATTTCCAGCCCCACACAGTAAGGAACGGTATGAATCAGCACAGAAAGCTCCTTGGAATTGTCGCACTGGGCGGTGTTCTCACCCTCGGTATCAGCGGTTGCACCGCGGCAGGTGACTCCGGCGACAGTGGCGAAAGCATCATTGCGGTCTCGTCAGCCGACTACAATCCCCAACCACGCGAGAACCTTCAGCAGGGTGGCGAAGTGGTCTTCCCGATCGTGGAGATCACCCCGCAGATGAACCCCCTCAACGGCGACGCGAGCGCGGACACCTCACGCCTCGCGTCGTGGTACACGCCACAGATTCTGCTCATGGAAGAAGATGGCACGCCCTACAAGAACGATGCCTACCTCGACGACTGGGAATTCGGCACCGCGGACGGCAAGACCTTCGTCAACTTCACCATCAACGACGACGCAGTCTGGAACGATGGCGCACCCATCGACTGGAAGGCGTTCGAAGCAACCTGGATCGCGAACCGCTCCTACGAAGAGGGCTACAGCCCCAATGCCACCGACGGTTACAAGGAGATCGAGTCGGTCACCAAGGGCGAAACAGATAAGCAGGCCGTCGTCACCTTTAAAGGTGAATTTGCGTGGCCCCAGATGCTCTTCACCACTGTGCTCAACCCCAATGTGAACACGCCCGAAATCTTCAACGAGGGCTACATTGACGAACCGCACGCTGAGTGGGGCGCCGGGCCGTACAAACTCAGCAACTTCGACATCAACGGCGGAACCGTGGTGTTTGAGCCAAACGAAAATTGGTGGGGCGAGAAGCCGCTGCTCGACAAGGTGACCTTTCGTCAGCTGGACCGCGCAGCATCCATCAACGCCTTCAAAAACGGCGAGATCGACATGGCCAGCACCAACACCAAGGACCGCCTCGAGCAGGTCAAGGATATGGATGGGGTCGTGACGTACCGGGCTCAGCAGACGGCCAACACGCTGCTGCAGGTTGACTCCGACAAGCCACAGTTCCAGGACATCAATGTTCGCAAGGCATTCTTCATGGCTGTTGACGTGGAGCAGCAGAAGAAGGTCGTCTGGAACGGTCTGAACTACGAAGAGGATCCCGCTGGTTCGTTCACGCTGTACGCCTTCCAGCCCGACTACGTCAACGCGCTCGAAGAGGCCGGCTACAAGTTTGACCTCGAAGGCGCAAAAAGTCTGCTTGACGAGGCCGGCTGGACCGCGGGCGAGGACGGAATTCGCGCGAAGGATGGCGTCGCCCTCGCGTTGACCTACCCCATCTTCAGCGACGACCCCGTGCAGGAGGCTGCCGCCAAGGCTTTGCAGCAGCAGCTGAAGGCCGCCGGTTTTGCTGTCACCATCGACACGCGGTCGCCTCAGGACTTCTCGACCGACTACTCCACGAAGAACTGGGACATATTTTCGCTTCGCTTCACTGCCTCTGACCCCTTCGGTGCGGCATGGTTCTGCCAGATCTACTGCTCCGACAGTGGGCTCAATCTCTCCGGAACGGGAACTCCCGAGATCGACGCGAAGATTCACGACCAGCTTGAGTCGATCTCCGACCCCAAGGAGCAGACGGTCCAGGCGATGAAGCTCGAAGCCGAGATCCTCGCCGAGACCTGGGGCATCTTCCCGATGTATAACGGACCAGAAATTTGGACTGTCAAGGAAGGCCTCGCAAATCTCACTCCCGAGCCCTACGTTGGCTTGGACCTCTTCGGCGTGCAGCCCGTCGAGAACATGGGTTGGGAGAAGTAGGGACTGACCTTCTGAACCCAACAGGGCGGGTCGGGTGCTGCGGCATCCGACCCGCCCGTTTTTCGTTGGGGGCAGAGCTGAGCCGAGTAGTCCTCCCTGCGGGCCGAAGGCACCCGATTCCCGTCTGCCGCACCATGCCGATATCGGCATAACGAGGCGACCGGTAGACTGACCGGGTCAAGCATCCGCTATCTCGGGGAGAATTCCACACGTGACCGCTGTTTCCAATACCTCTTCCCGCGGCGTCGCCGACACCGTTTCCAACGCCATTGCGACGCCGGAGAAGGAGCAGCCCTACGGCGCGCTCGGGCTCAAGGCCGATGAGTACGCGAAGATTCGCGAAATTCTGGGCCGCCGCCCCACGTCGGGCGAGCTCGCCATGTACTCGGTGATGTGGAGCGAGCACTGCTCCTATAAAAGCTCGAAGATGTACCTGCGCCAGTTCGGCGACAAGGTCACCCCCGCCATGAAGAAGAACCTCATGGTCGGCATGGGCGAAAACGCCGGTGTGCTCGACGTCGGCGAAGGCTGGGCGGTCACCTTCAAGATCGAATCGCACAACCACCCCTCCTACATCGAACCGTTCCAGGGTGCCGCGACCGGCGTCGGCGGCATCGTGCGCGACATTATCTCGATGGGCGCCCGCCCGGTCGCCGTGATGGACGCCCTCCGCTTTGGCGATATCAACGATGCAGACACCGCCCGCGTCGTGCACGGCGTCGTCAGCGGCATCAGCTTCTACGGCAACTGCCTCGGCCTGCCCAACATCGGCGGCGAAACCGTCTTCGACCGGGTCTACCAGGGCAACCCGCTGGTCAACGCGCTCTCGGTCGGCGTGCTGCGCCACGAAGACCTGCACCTCGCCAACGCCCGCGGCGTCGGCAATCAGGTCGTATTGTTTGGAGCCCGCACCGGCGGCGACGGCATCGGCGGGGCATCCATTCTCGCCTCGGACACGTTCAGCGCCGGCGGACCCACCAAGCGCCCAGCGGTGCAGGTCGGCGACCCGTTCGCCGAGAAGGTACTCATCGAGTGCTGCCTCGAACTGTTCGCGGGCAAGCTCGTCGAGGGTATTCAGGACCTCGGCGCGGCCGGCATCAGCTGCGCCACTTCTGAGCTCGCCTCGAACGGTGACGGCGGCATGTTCATCGAACTCGAGAAGGTGCTGCTGCGCGATCCAACGCTCACCGCCGAAGAGATCCTCATGAGCGAGAGCCAGGAACGCATGATGGCGATCGTCACGCCCGAGAAGCTCGAGGGCTTCCTCGCCGTCACGACAAAGTGGGACGTTGAGACCAGCGTGCTCGGCGAGGTCACCGACACCGGCCGGTTGATCATCAACTGGCACGGCGAGGAGATCGTCAACGTGCTGCCACGCACCGTGGCCGTCGACGGCCCGGTCTACGAGCGCCCGCTCGCCTACCCCACCTGGATCGACGCCCTCCAGGCCGACACCGCCTCCGTGCTGCCCCGTGCACTCGACGGCGAGACCCTGCGCGAGCAGTTCCTCGATCTGCTGGGCTCGCCCAACCTGGCCGACCCGAGCTGGATCACCGACCAGTACGACCACTACGTGCAGGGCAACACGGCGCTATCCTTTCCCGACGATGGCGGTATGATCCGCATCGACGAAGAGTCGGGCCTCGGCTTCGCGATCGCCACCGACGCCAACGGCCGCTACTGCCAGCTCGACCCGTACCGCGGCGCGCAGCTCGCCCTCGCCGAGGCGTACCGCAACGTCGCCGCGACCGGCGCCGTGCCGGCCGGCGTCAGCGACTGCCTCAACTTCGGCTCGCCCGAGAACCCCGAGGTCATGTGGCAGTTCCGTGAGGCCGTCACCGCCCTCGCCGACGGATGCCTCGAGCTGGAGATTCCCGTCACCGGCGGCAACGTCTCGTTCTACAACCAGACCGGCGACCAGCCGATTCACCCCACCCCGGTCGTCGCCGTGCTCGGCGTGATCGACGACGTCGCCCGCCGCATCCCGAGCGGCTGGCAGGACGACGGGCACAACATCTACCTGCTCGGTGAGACCCGCCTCGAACTCGACGGCTCGGCCTGGGCCGGTGTCGTGCACAACCACCTCGGTGGTCGTCCGCCGGTTGTGGATCTCGGCCGGGAGAAGGCCCTCGCCGGTCTGCTGCACGCCGCATCGAAGGAAGCCCTCATCGACAGCGCCCACGACCTCAGCGAGGGCGGGCTTGCCCAGGCCCTCGCCGAAGCCGTGATGCGCTTCGGGGTGGGCGCACGGGTCTGGCTGGGTGACATCTGCGGGCGCGACGGGGTGGACGCATCCACTGCCCTGTTCTCGGAGTCGGCCGGTCGCGTCATCGTCAGCGTGCCGCGCGAAGACGACGTGAAATTCCTCGGACTGTGTGCCGGCCGGTACATTCCGGTGCTGCGCATAGGTGTGACGGACAACACCCTGCACGCCCTGGAGGTGCAAGACGTCTTCGCTGCGACTCTCTCGGAGATGCAGTCGCGTCACCGCACCACCCTCCCCGCCGCCTTCGCCTAGCTAGCTCGCGAGAGCGCAAAAAGTGCCCGATTGAGAGGTTCAATCGGGCACTTTTTGCGCTCTCGCGAACCTTGCCAGGGGCTTGGGGTGTGGATAACTCTTGGGACTCGTTGAAGTTGGGTCACACTGTGGGCATGAATCGGTCTCACAGACTTCCACCGGACTTTGACGGACGTCCATTCAGCACGGCCGAGGGCAGTGGCGCCGGCCTAACCAAGAAGCGGATGCGGGCGTCCGACTTGGCGCGTCCCTATCCGGCAACGCGCACCCCGCGTGGAAAGAACAACTCGGTAAACCTGCTCATCCACACCTACGCCCACCGCATGTCCGAATCAGACTTTTTCAGCCATGTGACTGCTGCTCGCGTGCACGGGCTCCCACTGCCCTACGCCGTCGAACGTACCCAAACCATTCATGTCTCAACCGAAGCACCCGCGCTGCGCGACCGGGTACGCGGGGTTCGCGGCCACCACGTCGCCCCCCAGACAGTCACCGTGGTTGACGTTCAGGGCCTGCACGTCACGAGTGCGGTCGACACCTGGTGCCAGCTATCTACCATGCTTGGACTCGACGACTTGATCCGGATCGGCGACGCACTCATGCGCCGCAAGCATCCGTTCGCAACGACGCGCGACTTGCTCACCGCCGTTCGTCGCTATTCGGGACACCGGGGCGTGAAGCTCCTGCGCGAGGCGCTAATTTGGATTCGACCGGGCGTCGACTCACCCCGCGAGACCGACCTGCGGCTGCTGATCGTGCGGTCCGGCCTGCCAGAGCCCGAGGTCAATGGTCTGATTCTGGGCCGCACCGGCGTGAAACTTGCCACCGGGGACCTGGTCTTTCGCCGGTACCGTGTTCTGCTCGAGTACGACGGCGGGCAGCATCGCACCGACGAGAACCAGTACCACTGGGACGTTGACCGCCTCGACGCGCTCATGGAGGAGACCTGGCGAGTCATCCGCATCAACAAATCCCACCTCCGCAATCCGCCCGAGGTGATCCGCAGGGTGACGGTGGCGCTCATGGCCGGCGGCTGGCGGCCGTAAGCCGAGAGCGCAAAAAGTGCCCGATTGAGAGGTCCAATCGGGCACTTTTTGCGCTCTCGCGAGGAAGGCGAGTCGCTATTCGCGGCCGGCGGAGACCCACTGGGGGTTGAATGACCGGCCGGCGACGACGCGGTCGGCGAGCGCGTCCAGGCGCTCGACGTGCGCAGCATCGAGACGGATGCCCGCGGCCGCCAGGTTCTCGTCCACGCGCTCAATAAACCTTGAGCCGGGGATGGGCGACACGGCAACCCCAAGAGCGCGACCCTTGTCATAAATCCACGCGAGCGCCACCTGAGCCGGCGAAACCCCGGCCTCACGAGCCACCGCCAGCACCTCGTCGAGCATCGGCTGGTTGGCGGCGAGAGCCTCAGGGGCAAACCGGGGAAACTTGTGGCGACCGTCGCCGTCGGTGAGCGAGGCACGGTCGAAGAGTCCGGTGAGCCATTGGCGCCCGAGCGGCGAGTACGGAACGAACCCGACTCCCAGCTCGATCGCCGTCGGAATAACGTGCCGCTCGACGTCCCGGCTGATAATGCTCCACTCAGACTGCACCGCAGCGATCGGGTGCACGGCCACCGCGCGACGCAGCTCATCGCCGGTCGGTTCGGACAAGCCGATGTGGCGAATCTTTCCCGCCTGAACGAGCTCGGCGAGTGCACCGACGGTTTCTTCGATCGGCACTTCGGGGTCGACCCGGTGCTGGTAATAGAGGTCGAGGTGGTCGGTGCCGAGGCGGGCGAGACTCAGGTCGATCTGCTCGAACACGTAGGCACGGTCACCGCGGATGCCGCGCGCTCCGATGCCGCCACCAGAGAGGATGCCGAACTTGCTCGCCAGCTGAACCTCATCGCGCCGGGTGGCGATCAAGCGTGCGATGGTCTGCTCGCTCAACCCGTTGCCGTAGACGTTGGCCGTGTCGATGAAGGTGAGACCGGAGTCAACAGCATGCGTCACCGTGCGCAGGGCGTCGTCGGGGTCGATGGGTCCGTAGACCGGAGTGAGCGACATGCCTCCGTAGCCCTGCAAGCTGACCGTGAGGCCGTCGCCCAGTGTGACTGCGGTCAGGGTGGCGGGAGTTGTACTCATTTGGTCAGGATAGCGGCGTGGCGACACGATGCCACGCGTATAACGTCACGCGAGAGCGCAAAAAGTGCCCGATTGAACCTCTCAATCGGGCACTTTTTGCGCTTTCGCGAGAGGGATTAGAGGAAGGGCTCGTCGATGAGGGTCTCGGCTCGCTCCCAGAGACGCGCGGCCACGGCTCGGTCGCGGGAGGTGCGGGTGGCGGGCTGGCGCACGGGGCGGCCACGGGTGAGCAGGCGCGGGCCGAAGTAGTCGCCACCGTGGGCATCCGGGTCGATTGCAGCACGCACGGTCGACCAGGCGCCGTGGTGCTTGCCCTGCGCGCCGACCACGGTTTGCGCACCGTCGATCACCCGTTTGATCCGCGAGACGCTATTGACACCGGGAATGGTCGGAGTCAGCCCCGAAATGGAATATCCCGGATGTGCCACCAGGGATTGCACCATGCCGGCGCCGGTCGCCCGTAGCCTCCGGTCGAGTTCGAATCCGAACACCTGCATGGCGATCTTGGATTGCGCGTACGCCTTCCACCCGTTGTACGTGGTGGCGAGCTGCAAATCATCGAGGGACGAATCCATCAGTCGGGAAATCAGCGACCCGAGCGACACCACCCGGCTGCCGGGCGTGCGGCGCAAGGCCGTAAGGGTGCCGGCGGTGAGCGCGAAGTGGCCCAGAAAGTTCGTCGCGAAGATGAGCTCGTTGCCGTCGAGGCTCACCTGCCGGTCGGCAGACGGGTGCACGATTCCGGCGTTCAGAATCAGACCGTCGAGACGCGGCAGAGCACGCAGGGTCTCGCTGACCTCGCGCACCGACTGCAGGTCTGATACATCCAGCTGCAGCACAGAAACGGATGCCCCGGGCGCGCGATCGCGGATGGCCGCCGCGGCGGCATCCGCTTTCAGGGTGTTGCGGCAGGCCAGAATGACGTGCGCGCCAGCCCCAGCGAGTTGCTCACTGGTGAAATAACCAAGGCCCGCGTTGGCGCCGGTGACCACGAAGGTCTTGCCGCTCTGGTCGGGGAGGGAGCGCAGATCCCAGCTCACGTTGCTGACCACACGGTTCCCACAGCGCGGCGCCGAACGATCACGACGCCCGGCTCGGTGCATGCGCGGTCGGCGGGTGCGGCACCGGGTGCGTCGCAGCGCGCACAGCAGTCTTAGCGGGCACAGTCGCCGACCCAGCCGGAAGCCCCGCCGCAGCCCCAGCGGCCCGTCCCACCACGACCGGCTCGCCGCCGGCGATCTTCACGTGGTGGTGGATCACCTCGGCGATGATGAAATTAAGGAACTTCTCGGCGAAGGCCGGGTCGAGGTGCGCTTCTTCGGCGAGCCCGCGCAGGCGATCGATCTGCATGAGCTCACGCGCCGGGTCGGCGGCCGGCAACCCGTGGGCGGCTTTCAGACGCCCGACCTGCTGGGTGAATTTGAACCGTTCGGCCAGCAGATGAATGAGCGCGGCGTCGATATTGTCGATGCTCTCGCGAATGCTGTGCAGCTGGTCGATCGCAGCCGCGGCGGCTTCTGGGGGTAGTTCCTCGTGTACGGCCATGGTTTTACGATAATGCATGCTGCCCGCGTCAAACGGATGCCGCCGCCTCCCGGCCCCGCACCCCGAACCACCCGAGCCGCAACCGTTTCTGCGTGAGCAGGATGCCCACGAGCACCAGCAGCGCCCCGGTCGGTTCGTGCCAGGAGAACGTTTCGGCCAGCACGAGCACCCCTAGAATCACGCCGACGACGGGTGTCACGTAGGTCACCGTGGACGCGTTGGTCGGGCCCCACGCGCGCAGCACGTTGATGTTCCAGATGTAGGTGACTCCGGTGCCGAGGGCACCCAAAGCCAGCAGACACAGCACGATCGGCAGCGTCAATTGCACCGGGCTCCAGGCCAGCACGGGAGTCAGCAGCAACATGATGCCACCGCCGATGCCGATATTGAGAAAGGCGAAGGTGCTGCCGGCGATCGGCCGGCCGCTCAGAAAACGACGCGTGTAGCCATAGGTGAAGCCGTAGCTGACGGCCGCGCCGAGGCAGGCGAGCTGACCCCAGAAGTCGCCGGTGAGCGAGGAGTATTGCCACGGACCGATGATCACGACGACGCCGAAAATGCCGAGCATCACCCCGGCCACCTGGGCGCGCACGAACTTCTCCACCCGAAACGCCAGCGTCGCCAGGAGCGCCGTCATGATCGGAGTGACCGCGTTGTAGATGCTCGCCAGACTCGACGAGACGTACTGTTCGGCCCAGGCGAAGAGCAGGTGCGGAATCACGCATCCGGTGATCGCAATTACCAGAAAGTGCAGCCAGACCACGCCTTCGCGCGGCAGCACCGGCCCGTTGTTCACCCGCGGCCGGTTCACGAGCACGATCAGGCCGAGGGTGAGTCCGCCGAGCACGAGTCTGGACCAAGCGACCTGACCGAAGCTGACCCCGTCGAGCGCGATCTTGATGAACAGAAAGCTGGAGCCCCAGATCAGCCCCATACCGAGAAATTGCAGGGTGACGAGGGTGTTGCTGGCGGCAGGCTGTGGGGGCACGGTCTGAGCCTATAGTGGGCGTCGGCGCACCAGCGCCCCGCCGAGCTCAACGTCTGAAAAGCGCCGAAGAATGGCAGCAGGTGCCGCACCCGGCCGGCGGGAATTCCCGCCAATCGGGGATCAACCGCCGCACAATTTGGCGGTTCGCCTCGCCCTACTCGCAATGGCCGCCAGAACTGCGGAGATTTCGCCAGAATAGGTCCAATTCAGCCCGTATTCAGCGGCTCCAGATGAGAATCTCCGCAGTTATGAACGGCCCCTCCGGTGCCGACGCTCGCCCGTGCGATTTTCAGCGCGCCGAGCACCTCGTGGAGAGCACGAACGCCCCCAGGCCACTACTGCGAGGTATCGGCCCCGGCATTTCGTTCCGCGTCAAAACCGGCCGCCGCACGGGTCGAACCCGGCGCGGCTCCGGGCGCCGCCTCCGGCAGATCCGGCGCGCTCCCGCCGTTCACGCCGCTGCGCACGCCGCTCTGCGGGCCACCGCCGCTGATCGTGCCGCCCGGCCCGGCCTTGCGCAGGCTCCGATAGGACACGAACCGGGACTCGAACGCGCCCAGGCGGGCCTCGAGTCCGGCGCGAACGGCCGGCCACTCATCGGCGAGGATCGAATAGACCGCGCTGTCCCGCCAGGTGCCGTCGGCGCGGGGGCGATCCCGGCGGAGGATGCCTTCAAAGGTGGCTCCGATACCGAGGATGGCGGCGCGGGAACGCTCGTTGATGGCATCCGCTTGAATTTTGACCCGGCCGAAACCATTGTCGAAGGCGGTGCCGAGCACGAGCAGCTTGGTTTCCGCGTTGACGGCGGTGCCCCAGACGCGGGGGTCGTAGGCGGTCCAGCCGAGGTGAACCGACTCGTTGACGACATCGATGTCGCCGAGGGTCGTGGTGCCGACGACGTCGCCGTCGTGTGCGCCGCCGAGCAGGCGCACCACGTAGGGCAGACTCTCCCACTGAAAGTAGGTGTCGGCCCATTGGATAAACCCGTCAACGTCCCGGTGCAACGATGCCGGGCCACCGCCGAAGCCGGCGGCGAACACCTCGGGGCGAGCGATGGCGCGGTGCAGGTCGGGAAGCACCGCGCTGCCGAGCGGTTGCAGCTGCACAAAACGACCTGTCAGGGTCAGGGAATGGGGTCTCAGGGCGGTCACCCGCCCAGTGTGGCAGGTCAACCCCGAAACGGGTAGCGGCTTTAGTCGATCAGGTCGTGCCGCACCACGATGGCTTCACGGCCCGGGCCGACGCCGATCGCCGACATGCGCGATCCGCTCATGGCTTCGAGCGCGAGCACGTAGTTCTGCGCGGCCTGCGGCAGCTCCTCGAACGTGCGCACACCGGTGATGTCCTCGGTCCAACCGGGTAAGTTCTCGTAGATCGGCACGGCGTGGTGAAAGTCGCTCTGCGAGACGGGCACCTCGTCGACGCGCACGCCGTCGACCGAGTAAGCCACGCAGACCGGAATCTCGGCCAGGCCGGTGAGCACGTCGAGCTTGGTGAGCACGAAGTCGGTGACACCGTTGATGCGGGCGGTGTACCGGGCGATCGGGGCGTCGTACCAGCCGCAGCGACGCGGACGACCGGTCGTGGTGCCGAACTCGAAACCGTTGGCGCGCAGGTACTCGCCGGACTCGTCGAACAGCTCGGTCGGGAACGGCCCGCTGCCGACGCGGGTCGTGTACGCCTTGACCACGGCGATGACGCGGTCGATGCGGTTGGGTGCGATACCGGAACCGGTCACCGCGCCGCCCGAGGTGGCGTTCGACGACGTAACAAAGGGGTAGGTGCCGTGGTCGACGTCGAGCATGGTGGCCTGGCCCCCCTCGAACAAGACGGTCTTGCCGGCCATCAGTGCCTGGTGCAGCAGCAACGCGGTGTCGGTGACCATCGGGCGCAGGCGTTCGGCGTAACTGAGCAGCTCGGTGACGATCTCCTCGGCCTCGATGGCACGACGGTTGTACACCTTGACCAGCATGTGGTTCTTCTGGTCCAGGGCGCCCTCGACCTTCTGGCGCAAAATGTTCTCGTCGAACAGGTCCTGCACGCGGATGCCGACGCGGTTGATTTTGTCGGCGTACGCCGGGCCGATGCCGCGCCCGGTGGTGCCGATCTGGCGTTTTCCGAGAAAACGCTCGGTGACCTTGTCGAGGGTGCGGTGGTACGCCGTGATGACGTGCGCGTTCAGGCTGACCTTGAGCCGGGAGACGTCGACACCGCGCTCCATCAGCGCGTCGAGCTCTTCAAACAGCACCTCGACGTCGACGACCACGCCGTTCGCGATGACCGGGGTCACTCCGGGGCTCAGGATGCCCGACGGCAGCAGGTGCAGCGCATACTTCTCATCACCGATGACAACGGTGTGTCCGGCGTTGTTGCCGCCGTTGAACTTGACGACATAGTCGACCCGGCTACCGAGCAGGTCGGTGGCCTTGCCCTTGCCCTCGTCGCCCCACTGGGCTCCGATGAGTACGATCGCGGGCATTTAGTCTTCTCCTCGAATAACAAAGGCTTCGGTCGGCGGCGCCGGGTCGAAGCCGGGGCTGCCGGTGTAACGGGCTCCGATGATGTCAATGGCGCTCGCATCGGCATCCGTCAAAAAAGCGGTGAGACGGATGACCTCGTCGGCCTCACCGATCTCTTCGGCACCGCGGCGCAGCGCGAACAGGGCGCGAAGCACCCCGCGGTTGGGTTCGTGGCGCCACGGAATGGGGCCGTGGCCGCGCCAGCCGGCCTTGCGCAGGGCGTCGAGTCCGCGGTGATAACCGACCCGAGCATAGGCGTACGACTCGAGCACACGGCCCTCGGAATGGGTGGCATCGGCCAGCTCAGCCCAGGCCAGCGGCGACGTCGGGTGCACCTGCACCACAGCGGCGATCTCGCTCCACGCGGTTCGGCGAAGGGCCTCGAGCACCTCCGGTTCCGCGGGAAGAAGGGTCTCGGGCTCTGAAATCAAATTGTCGCCGGTCACACTGAATCCTACCAAGACCGCAGGCCGCCGCTTTCGGTGCGCTGCCGCCCCTGTCTCGTGACCGCGCCCGATATCGGTGGGCGCTACGTTCGGTTACCGTAGCGAGCACCCTCATTGGGCGCGCTCATGCACGCCAGACTGCTGAACGGATGGGCCAGGCTACGCTGGGCACTGCTGCCGGGCCGCGACGCGCCAGCCACCGTTGACGAACAGATAGGTGGTCGACATGTTCAGTTCGGCCACCACCTCACCGCGCCGGGCAATTGCTTTGTAGACGACGACACCGGCGTGCTCGCCGAGGCGAATGATGGCGGGTTCGTGAATGCCGTAGCTCTCCCACGGCGCCGCCTGATCAAAGTAGGCGGTGACTTGGTCGCGCGTGATGACAGCGCCCGGCACGATCATCAACCCGTCGTCGGTCATTTCGCGCTGGTAGTAGGCGCCGCCCGTACCGCCCAGAATGGCCTCCCATCCGGCGTTTTCTTCGTGCAGCAGGCGGGCGGGTAGATCATCAGTGATCGCAGTCATACCGTCACGCTAGCCCCAAACCGTCACCGAATGAAGGAAAAATCAGAACCGGTGCTGAACCACCCAGGAATGCATGGTGACGGCCGCGGCGGCCGAGGCGTTGATCGAGCGGGTCGACCCGAACTGGCTGATTTCGACGATGGATTCCGCGGCGGCGATGGCCTGCTCCGACAGTCCGGGGCCCTCCTGGCCGAACAGAAGCACGCAGCGCTCTGGGAAGCTGAAGGTCTCGATGATGACGCTTCCTGGCACGTTGTCGATCGCGATCACCGGCAGCGCCTCTGCGGCACACCATTGCACGAACGCGGCGACATCCGTGTGGTGCAGCACATGCTGGTAGCGGTCGGTAACCATGGCACCGCGCTTGTTCCAGCGTTTGCGCCCGATAATGTGCACGGTGTCGGCGCCGAACGCGTTGGCGCTGCGCACGATCGAACCGATGTTCATGTCATGCTGCCAGTTTTCAATCGCCACGTGAAACGGATGCCGGTGCTCATCCAGGTCAGCCACAATCGCGGCCATATTCCAGTAGCGATACCGGTCGATCACGTTGCGGGTGTCGCCGTGCTCGAGCAGCTCGGCGTCGTACCGGTCTTCGCTCGGCCACTCCCCCGGCCACGGGCCGACCCCGTAGGTGGAGCGTTCGGAGGAAGAGCTGTCGACGGCGAAGGTGGGGGCGGCTGGTTCGATCACTGCTTAACCGTAACCCGCCGGCCGAACCCAGATTCGGGCTTTCGGTGTGCCTAAATTTCGGCTAGGGTTTCGGCATGTCTAAAACGGATGCCCCCGCTCCCGATCGCGTGCTCGCCCAGGCTCCCACCACGGTCGCCTCCAGCCGCCTGCTGTGGCTGCTCGGACCGGCCCTCGTCGCCGGGGTCGCCTATCTCGACCCGGGCAATGTCGCGAGCAATATGACCGCCGGAGCCCGTTACGGCTATCTGCTGGTCTGGGTGGTCGTGGCTGGCAACGTGATGGCCTGGCTCATTCAGTACCTCTCGGCCAAGCTTGGGATCGTCACCGGGCAG
Source organism: Cryobacterium sp. M91 (assembly GCF_002929615.1). Lineage (NCBI taxonomy): Bacteria > Bacillati > Actinomycetota > Actinomycetes > Micrococcales > Microbacteriaceae > Cryobacterium > Cryobacterium sp. M91. The sequence continues at coordinate 61,940 of NZ_PJJT01000075.1, forward strand.
AGCCTCCCCGAGATTCTCGGGGTGCGCATGAAACGGCCCACCGCGCGGCGGCTCTATTGGATTCAGGCCGAACTCGTCGCCATGGCCACCGACCTCGCCGAGATCATCGGCGGCGCCGTCGCCCTCAACTTGCTGTTCAACCTGCCGCTGATCTGGGGCGGCGTGATCACCGGAACCATCTCGATGATCGTGCTCATGGTGCACTCGCGGCGGGGACCGCGCATTTTCGAACGCGTCATCATCATGCTCATGCTCATTATCACCATCGGTTTCACGGCCGGCGTCTTCGTCTCCCCGCCCGATGCCGGCGGCGTTCTCGACGGTCTGGTTCCGCGCTTCGAGGGCAGCAACTCGGTGCTGCTCGCCGCGTCCATTCTCGGCGCGACGATCATGCCGCACGCCATCTATGCGCACTCCTCGCTCACCCGCGACCGATTCCCGGAATGGCAGGGCGTGGTCGCGACCCGCCGCCTGCTCTGGGCCACGAAATGGGACGTCACGATCGCGATGGCCATCGCCGGAACAGTGAATCTGGCGATTCTGCTGCTCGCAGCATCCGCTTTGCAGGGTGTGGACGGAACCGACACGCTCGAGGGAGCCTATGCGGCGCTCAAGGACACGCTTGGACCGATCGTCGCGACGCTGTTTGCGGTGGGACTGCTCGCGTCGGGGCTCGCCTCAACCTCGGTCGGCGCCTATGCCGGGGCCGAGATTATGCACGGCCTGCTGCACGTGCGCATTCCGCTCCTGCTTCGACGGCTGGTCACGCTGATTCCGGCTCTGCTCATTCTGGGCGTCGGATTCGACCCCACCCAGGCGCTCGTGCTCAGCCAGGTGGTGCTCTCGTTCGGCATTCCGTTCGCGCTGATTCCGCTGGTCTGGCTGACCGCGCAGCGCGGCCTGCTCGGTACGTTCACCAACCGCTGGTTCACGACCGCCGCCGGTGTGGTGTGCGCGCTGGCGCTGGTCGCCCTCAACGTGGTGCTGCTCGTACTCGTCTTCACCGGAGCGTAACGGTCGGCCAACGTGTCGGCGCCTCCCGTTGCTCGAGTTCGCCGACCGCAATAAAACGGCCGCCACCCGCCCAATTGGCGAGGTGACGGCCGCAACAGGCGGATGCCCTACGCGGCGACCCGACGACGCCGAACGACGAGCGCGGCTCCGGCTACCAGCAGCAGCAGCGCGGCGACGCCGAGCGGCGCACCAGCGAAGCCAGTCGAAGCCAGGGAAGCCGCGGCAGCAGCCGTAACCGCGGAGGCAGCATCCGCTTCAACGGATGACAGATAGGTCACAATGCCCCCGGCGCCAACAGTGAAGTACACGACGCTGCTGAGAGCGCTGCCGTCGGCAGCCGTTCCGCTGAACGTGACGGTGTGCGCGCCGGCTTCCATCCCGGCGGGCATGACGCCCGTGCCGGTGACAGTACCGTCGAGGCTGGCGGATCCAAACGCGATCGTGACCGGGGTCGAACGCACGACCACCGTGTAGGCGGACTCTGCCAGCAACCCCACTGCCGAGACGGTGACCGTGGAGCCGGCCACGACATCGCCGATAGCCAGGTCGAGGTCAAGGGTCAGCGCGGCGGCAACAGGGTTATCGGTCGGGGTGTCGGTCGGGGTGTCGGTCGGGGTGTCGGTCGGGGTGTCGGTCGGGGCATCGACCACTGCCGTCCATTTCGCATACGCGGTCACATCGGCGGTCACTGGCGTACCGAAGTCGAACGGAACCTGGAGAACTTCTGCATCGCTGTACCAGCCGCTGAACAACCAGCCCGATTCCGACGGATCATCTGGACGAACTGCTGAATCCCCAGCACTCACCGACTGGGCGTTCACGGCGGTGCCGTGCCCGTTCAGCTCAAACGTCACGGTCGGGTCAAGCACTTCGGCCACGTAGAGCGCGGTGTTGTGGCCCTTCCAAGTCGGGTGGGTGAACCCGCCGTCTCCGACGATTTCGAAGCCCCACTCAGCCAGGTAGCTAACGACCAACGCGTTGGATTCGCCCAGCGACGCGCTGCTTCCGGGAGCTGCCCAAGACGTGGGCGCGCGGCCGGCAAACGTCACCGACGCCAGCGACGTGTTGTTATAGAAGACACCCTGCCCCAGGCTCGTAACCGTCGAAGGAATGACGACTGACGGGATATTGGCGTGGGCAAAGACCCAGTTGCCGAGCGTCTCCAGCCCCTCATTCAGAGTCACCTCGGTCAGGAATAGGTTGTGGTCGAATGCATCGTTGCCAATTTCGGTCACGGACCCCGGAATGCTAATGGAAGTGAATTCGTTATAGGAAAAAGCACCGGTGCCGATAGTGGCGAGAGCCCCCTCCTCCTGAAAGGTGACGCCGGTCATATTGTTGCCGGAGAAAGCGTAGTTTCCGATACTGGTCACCGACGCCGGAATGGCAACAGACGCACCCAAGATTGTGCCGTAAAACGCGCTGTCACCAATGGTGCGCAGCCCCTCGGGCAGGGTTACCGAGGTCAACGAGGCATATTGGAAGGCTGCCGCACCAATGGTGAGCAGCCCCTCGGGGAGGGTCACCGAGGTCAACGAGGCGAATTGAAAGGCGTTCGCGCCAATGGCGGTGAGGGTATAGGGCGCGTACGCACCCGGGAAACTCTCGGGAAACGCGAGCGTAGTCGCGGAGCCTTCGTAGTACGTCGCTGTTGCACTCATCGTTGCATCGTCGAATGCGTAAACGACGTCATCTATGGTCAGGTCGGTCATCGCTGCCTGCGCGGGAGCCGCGACCAGTACCGAGCCCAGAATCAGCGCTGCCGCAACGGATGCCGCCACCACCCGCGACGAATTACCTCGCGGAACCGAAAAAAACCTGCGCACTGCGACCTCCATTAGCTAACCCATCCCCTGTCACTCCGGCAGAGCCCGTCGTGCACAGCAATTTCTCGGCGAGACGCCGAATTCTGATCGTATGGTGTGCATTGCCCCTTCACCCCCCCCCTCTGTGTCAATTTGTGCAGAAAACCAGTGCCGAAATCCCAGTGCCGAGATCCCAGTGCCGAGATCGCCCGGATTCCAGCCCACAACGTGCCCACCGGCAGCTTCGGTAGCACTCGCGTGTTGGCCGACGGCATCGACTCGCCTGGCACTGGCTTCCCCGTCAGCCAACTTGCTACCCTGAAGAGAAATGACCTACACGACCGGCGCCGCCGAGGACTACCTCAAGACCATCTACTCCCACACCGAGTGGCAGAGCGACCTGATCACCCCGTCGGCGCTGGCCGTGCGACTGGGAGTGGCGCCGTCATCCGTTACCGAAATGGTGAAGAAGCTCGCCGCGAGCGGGCTGATCACCCACGTTCCCTACGGGCCGCTGGCGCTGACGGATGCCGGCCGGCTACGAGCAACGGCGGTCGTGCGCCGGCATCGCCTGATCGAAACCTGGCTGGTCGGCGAAATGGGCTACGACTGGGACCAGGTACACGACGAAGCCGAAATTCTCGAGCACTCCATCTCGGATCGCCTGCTCGAAGCGATCAACGCCCGGCTCGGGTTTCCAGCGCACGATCCGCACGGCGATCCCATTCCGGCCGCCGACGGCTCCGTCGTGCGGGAGCCGTCGGCGCTGCTGGCCGAGGCCGCGGTCGGGCACGCCGGAGTCGTGCTGCGCATCAGCGACCGCGACCCCGCAGTGCTGCGCGAACTCGCAGCTGACCTGATCGGACCAGGCACCGCATTCACCCTCGCGGCGCCACTGACCATCGTGTTAGCGGATGGCCAGAGCCGGCTGATCACGCCAGCTGCTGCCGCGTCCATCTGGGTCACCGCCTGAGGCACTAGCCAGCTTTCGGCAGTTTCGGCCGTCGTGCCGGCACGGGCGATTTCGGGTGGGGCCGCAGCATCCGCTTTATTGCCTGAGATGTAACCGAGGCGAAACCTCGCGCAGCTAGGCTGAGAGTCGACATGAAGGAGCGCCCGATGGCACGACGCGACGAAATCGAATGCTGGCTCACCGACATGGACGGTGTGCTCGTGCACGAGAATGAGGCCCTCCCCGGGGCCTCCGAACTGCTGCAGCAGTGGACGGATTCTGGCACCCCGTTTCTGGTGCTCACCAATAACTCCATTTTCACGCCGCGTGACCTGAGCGCCCGGCTGCGTTCGAGCGGGCTGAACGTGCCGGAGGACCGCATCTGGACCTCGGCGCTCGCGACGGCAGACTTTCTTAAATCGCAGATGCCTGGTGGCACGGCGTTCGTGATCGGCGAGGCCGGAATCACCACTGCCCTGCACGAGGCCGGCTTTATAATGACCGAAACCGCTCCCGACTATGTCGTGGTTGGTGAGACGCGCAACTATTCGTTCGAGGCCATCACCAAGGCGATTCGGCTAATTCTGGGCGGCGCACGGTTCATCGCGACGAATCCGGATGCCACCGGACCGAGCAAAGACGGCCCGATGCCAGCGACCGGGGCAATTGCGGCGCTGATCACCAAGGCCACCGGCATGGAACCCTATGTCGTCGGCAAGCCCAACCCCATGATGTTCCGTTCCGCGATGAACAAGATCGGCGCGCACTCCGAGAACACCGGCATGATCGGCGACCGGATGGACACCGACATTGTCGCCGGCATCGAGGCTGGTCTGCACACGATTCTCGTGATGACCGGCATAAGCGACGAGGCCGAGATCAACCGGTACCCGTTCCGGCCAGACGAGATCGTGGCTGGTGTGCACGAGCTGCTCGTGACCGAACTGATCGAGAGCGACGAGCTCTAGGCCGCTCAGACTCCGGGTCCGGCTCCCATGATGCTCATGCTGAGCGGCTCAGCCGAGGCCCGGCTGGCGAAGCAGTAGAAGTTGCGTGGCTCGTCGGTCCACTGGTCTTCGGTGATCGGATAGCTGCCCTGCATCTGCAGGTTCGGGTAGGCGCCGGCGGCGTTCAGGTCCAGAATTCCGGGGCTCGTGCACAGTAGGTTGATCTGCGCGGCCAGTGCGGCTTCGCCTGGAAAGGCCGTGGTCGCGTCGCCGCCGAAGTCGCCGCGGAACACCAGCTGAGCCGTATGCGAGGCCGCGCAATCGACGACCGTGAAGTCTTCTTCCCACGGCGAGCCGTAGGGTTCGAGGCATTCCCCGCCGAACAGGGTATTCCACTCGTGCACGCCGGCCAGCTGTACCGCGGTAATCTCCGGCGTCGGAGTCGGCGTGGGAGTTGGTGTCGGTGTGGGCGAAGCGGATTGGGTGGGCGCGGCTACCGGAACCGGGCTCGCGACGAGCCGTTGGCCTAGATAGAACAGTCCAGCGAGAACGATGGCCGCGAGCAGTCCGACGGCGGTCCAGACCAGGCTGGCCTGGCGGGCACCGCCGGTACCCCGCCGGGAGCGGTGGCGGCTCGGCGGCTCGGCAGCTGTCGGCGCCGCGATCGGGGTCGCGGCGCCGACGATGACGGTCGTGGCGGCCGCAGCACCGCTGGCCTCAGACTCGGTGGCACCGCACGTGCCCGGCGCAGTCAGCAGCTCGGTCGGCTGATCGCCGAAGTCCTCACCGGACTGAGAGCGGATGCTCCCCGCCGGGCCCTGCGGACCAGCATCCGTTTCAGAACTGGGCAGGTCGACGGTCGCTGCCGGGACTTCGGGGGCGACGGGCGCCGGCTCGACGGCGGCAACCGGTTCGGCCTGTGCCTCAGCGGCGCGGTGGCCTCTTCGCCCGAGCTCGTCCGAAACGGGCGCGACCGGAACAATGGGAGCGGCGGCATCCGCATCGTCAGCACCGGACGCCACCAGCGAGTCGGCACCGGATTCCGCACCCGACTCGCCGACGGGCTTGCCGAGCTGCGACGCGAGCCAGGCGATTCCGAGCTCGTCGTCGTCTGGCGCCACTAGTTCAGCCCCAGGTCCTCAAGGGAGATCGCGGCAAAATAGGGGTAACCGGCGGCTTCGATCACTTCACGGGCACCGGTGTTGCGATCGACCACGACGGCGACGCCGGCGATCTCAGCGCCGATCTTGAGCAGGGCTTCGATGGCGGCGAGGGGCGACCCCCCGGTCGTCGAAGTGTCTTCGAGCACGATCACGCGCTTGCCGGCGAGTTCGGGGCCCTCGACCTGGCGGCCCCGTCCGTGGTCCTTCGGTTCCTTGCGCACGACGAACGCGTCGTAGCTCGCGCCGCGGGCAACGCCCTGGTGCATGACGGCGGCGGCGATCGGGTCAGCGCCCATGGTCATGCCGCCGACGGCGACGACGTCGGGAACGTCCTGAATCAGGTCGAGCATGACCTGCCCGATGAGCGGGGCGACCCGATGGTCAAGGCTCACCCGGCGCATGTCCACGTAGTACGTGGCCTTCTTGCCGCTCGTGAGAACGAAGTCGCCGTGAAAAACGGCCTCGGCCGAGATGAAGTCGATGAGTTTCTGCCGCGTATCAGTCACGCTCGCCAGTTTAGAGCATGGCTCACAGCCCCCAGGAGACAAGGCGGGGCGGGGTTTCCTGCGGGGTTGCGAATTTTTGCTCGAGGAGCAGGTGACCCTGCCCCGCCGATCCCCATGAAGGAGTGCACAAACGCAGCCAGTGAGGACGCAGATGGCTCGGTTTCACAAACGGCCCTACGAGGGGCGGATGCTCGCGCCAACCCCTCAACCTCACGCGAGAGCGGGAAGTGAAGTGAAGTGGAGAAGCGGTGGGAGTTAGAAGGCGCGCACCAGGTTGCGACGCTCGACCTGACGGTAGCCATCGCGGCGAACCTCAACGACGAGGGCGGCGATGGAGACAACGGCAACGGACAGGAGTGAGATGAGGATGAACACGAGGTGCCTTTCAGAGGAGATGGAGTGGCCCGGCACGGAGGCGACATTGCTCGTGTATGACTCTTTTAGTAGACCATCAACAACCGTGCAGCACAATCGCTTTATGTTGCATGAACTGTTTAGGCTAACTACATGGACGTGCAACGACTCGAACTACTCCGCGAACTCGCCGACCGCGGCAGCGTCACAGCGGTCGCCCTGGCCACCCACCGCACCCCCTCGGCGGTCTCCCAACAGCTCAAGGTGCTCGAACGCGAAGCCGGTCTGCCGCTCACCCAGCGTCAGGGTCGCGGCCTCGTGCTCACCGACGCCGGCCGTGCGCTCGCCCGCAGCGCAACGGATGTCGCGGTGTCACTCGCGAAGGCGACCGCCCTCTGGGACGAATTTCGGAACCTCGCCACCGGCGAAGTCAGCCTCGTCACCTTTCCCACCGCCGGCCAGATGCTGCTGCCCGGCGTGATCCAGCACCTGAGGCCCGGCCTCGTGCTCAATTGCGCCGACGAAGACCCCGAACTGAGCGACTTTCCCGCGTTCACAGCAGAGTACGACATCGTGCTGGCCCACTCGATGAGTGGGCAGCTTTCCTGGGCCGGTCGCGGCCTGAAAGTGGTGCCGCTGATGACCGAGCCGCTGGATGTGGGGCTGCCGGTGGGGCATCCGCTTGAAGATCGCGCCTGGGTGCGTCCGAGCGACCTGATCGGCGAGACCTGGATCGGCGTGACCGACGGGTATCCGTTCGAGCGCATTCTGCACGCGATCGAGCAGGAGGCGGGCGCGCGGCTGTCGATGTCGCAGCGGTTCGCCGACCTCGCCCTGATCGAATCATTCGTGATCGCCGGGCTCGGCATCGCGCTGGTGCCGCGTTACACCTCCGGCGGCGGCCAGCCCGGCCGCCTCGTGCTGAAGCCCCTGCGCGGAATCGAATCCGAGCGCCAAATCGTGGCCCTCATGCGCCCCGACCGAGCCGAGCGCCTGGCCGTGCGCACCGTAATAGAAGCCCTGCAATCCGAGGCCGCGAGGGTGCAGCAGTCCCACACCGCCCACTAGGCCGCCGAGAGCGCAAAAAGTGCCCGATTGGAGGTTCCAATCGGGCACTTTTTGCGCTCTCGCGGGGAGGAACTAGTGGTTCTGGGGGAAGCCCAGGTTGATTCCTCCATGGCTCGGGTCGAGCCAACGGCTCGTGACCGCCTTCTCTCTCGTGAAGAAGTTGACGCCGGCGGGGCCGTAGGCCTTCGCGTCGCCGAACAGCGAGTTCTTCCAGCCGCCGAAGGAGTGGTACGCCACCGGAACCGGAATCGGTACGTTGATGCCGACCATGCCGACCTGCACCTCGTTCTGGAACCGACGAGCGGCCCCGCCGTCGTTGGTGAAGATCGCGGTGCCGTTGCCGTACTGGCTCGCGTTGATGAGGTCGAGGCCCTCCTGGTAGCTGGCGACGCGCACGATCGACAGCACCGGTCCGAAGATTTCGTCGAGGTACACGGCGGAGTCCACGCTGACCTTGTCGAACAGGGTCGGGCCGAGCCAGAAGCCGTCGGCGTCTCCATCAACCTCGATGTCACGACCGTCGATGACGACGTCGGCACCGTCCGCCGTGGCGATGTCAATGTAGCCGGCGACCTTGTCGCGGTGCACCTTGGTGATCAGCGGGCCCATGTCGCAGCCGCGCGTGCCGTCACCGACCGTGAGGCCCTTGACGCGCTCGGCGATCTTCGCGATGAGCTCGTCGGCGACGGGCTCGACGGCCACGATGACGCTGATGGCCATGCAGCGCTCACCGGCGGATCCGAACCCGGCGTTGACGCCGGCATCCGCTGCCAGGTCGAGGTCGGCATCGGGCAGCACGAGCATGTGGTTCTTGGCGCCACCGAGGGACTGCACGCGCTTGCCGTGCTTGGCCGCGGTCTCATAGATGTAGCGGGCGATCGGCGTGGAGCCGACGAACGAGATCGCCTGCACGTCGGGGTGCACGAGCAGCGCGTCGACGGCTTCCTTGTCGCCGTGCACCACGTTGAGCACACCGGCGGGCAGGCCGGCCTCGGTGAACAGCTCGGCGAGCCAGTTCGACGCTGACGGGTCCTTTTCGCTCGGCTTGAGCACGACGGTGTTGCCGGCCGCGATGGCGATCGGGAAGTACCAGAGCGGCACCATCGCCGGAAAGTTGAACGGGCTGATGATACCGACCACGCCGAGCGGCTGGCGCAGCGTGTAGACGTCGACGCCGGTCGAGACGTTCTCGGAGTACTCGCCCTTGGAGAGGTGCGGCATGCCGAGCGCGAATTCTACGACCTCGAGGCCGCGAATGATCTCACCGAGCGCATCGGAGGTGACCTTGCCGTGTTCGGCCGTGAGAATTTCGGCCAGGTCGCCCTTGCGCGCGTTGAGCAGTTCGCGGAAATTGAACATGATGGTCTGGCGGCGAGCCTGGCTCATGTCGCGCCAGGCCGGGTAGGCGGCCTGGGCGACCGCGACGGCAGCGTCGAGATCGGCCGTGCTCGCGAGCAATACGTTCTTGGCGACTTTGCCGGTGGCCGGGTTGTAAACCGGCGCGGTGCGGGTGGAGGTGCCGGCGGCAGCTGCGCCGTCGATGTAGTGCTGAATGGTGGGGGTGTCGGTCATGGTGAAACGTCCTTCAGGGTTGACTGCGGTTAGGAAAGCAGGTCGAGGCTGAGCACCTCGTCGTAGATGGCGAGCGCCTCGGCAACTTCGACGTCGGTCACGACGCACGGCGGAACGACGTGGATGCGGTTCTCCATGAGGAAAGGCAGCAGGCCGCGCCCGAGCAGCTCGGCCTTGACGCGGGCCATGACGGCGCCGCTCACCGGCTCGCGAGTTGCCGGGTCGGCGACGAGTTCGAGCGCCCAGAACACGCCGACCCCGCGCACCTCGCCGATAATCGGGTGCTTGACCTGCAGGGCTTTCAGCCCAGGCTCGAGCACGTCCCGCCCGATGCGGGCCGCGTTCTCCACGATGCCCTCGTCGGCCATCGCATCCAGCGCACCGACGATCGACGCCATGGCGAGCGGATGCCCGCTGTAGGTGAGTCCGCCGGGAAAGACCGTCTCGTTGAAGGTTGCCGCGATGGCATCGGAGATGATCACGCCTCCGGTCGGTACATAGCCGGAGTTGACGCCCTTGGCGAAGGTGATCAGGTCGGGCACGACGTCATAGGCCTGAAAAGCGAACCAGTTGCCCGTGCGCCCGAAGCCGCACATGACCTCGTCGAGGATCAGCATGATGCCGTACTTGTCGCAGAGCGCGCGTACCCCGGGCAGGTAGCCGACCGGCGGCATCATGATTCCGGCGGTGCCGGGAATCGACTCGAGCAGAATAGCGGCAACCGAGGCCACACCCTCACCCTGGATGACACGTTCGAGGTGGTGCAGCGCGCGGGCGCATTCCTCCTCTTCGCTGCTCGCCCAGAATTCGCTGCGGTAGAGGAACGGCCCGAAGAAGTGCACGTGGCCGCGCGCGTACTCGTTGGGAATGCGGCGCCAGTCGCCGGTGGCGACCACGGCCGCCCCGGTGTTGCCGTGATACGACTTATAAAGGGAGAGCACCTTGTCGCGGCCGGTGTGCAGGCGGGCCATGCGCATGGCGTTTTCATTCGCATCCGCTCCCCCGTTGGTGAAGAAGACCTTGTTGAACCCGGCGGGGGCGCGATCGGTGATGCGCTGGGCTGCTTCGCCGCGGGCCAGGTTCGCCGTCGACGGCGCAATGGTGGTCAGCAGAGCGGCCTGCTCGGTGATGGCTTTCAGTACCGACGGATGCTGGTGGCCGATATTCACGTTCACCAACTGACTCGAAAAGTCAAGATACCTGCGACCATCGTGGTCCCAGACGCGACAGCCCAGCCCGCCAGCGATGACGAGCGGCTTCAGCGCCGCCTGCGCCGACCAGGAATGGAAGACGTGCGCCCGGTCGAGTTCGCTCGTGCGCGCATTGAGGCTCGGCGCCTCGCCGGTGGCTGCGGGAGGGACGGTGTGTGTGCTGGTGTCAGTCACGTATATCGCTGGCTTTCTGGGTCGGTGATGGTGGAGATGAAAATGCTATTTTGTGGCCATGATGGAATCGGTCATGGCCGGAATCACGGTTTCGCCGTAGACGCGCATCGTTTCTTCCTTGTTGTCGTGCTGCAGATAGCTGGCGAACTGGTCGACGCCGAGGTCTCTGAGTGCCTCGAGCTTCTCGATGTGGTCTTTCGCGGTGCCGAGCAGGCAGAATCGGTCGACGATCTCGTCGGGCACGAACGCGGCGTGCTCGTTGCCCGCCTTGCCGTGCTGGTTGTAGTCGTAGCCCTCACGGTTTTTGATGTAGTCGGTGAGGGCCGCGGGAACGTTGGAATCGGTGCCGTACTTGGCCACGATGTCGGCCACGTGGTTGCCGACCATTCCGCCGAACCAGCGGCACTGGTTGCGCATGTGTTCCCAGTCCGAACCGACATAGGCGGGGGCGGCGACGCAGAATTTGATCGCCATCGGGTCGCGCCCGGCGTTGGAGGCTGCGGTGCGCACGCTCTCGATCATCCACTTGGCGACGTCGAGGTCGGCCATCTGCAGAATGAAGCCGTCGCCGACCTCGCCGGTGAGTTTGAGCGCGAGCGGACCGTAGGCGGCGACCCAGACCTCGAGGCTCGATCCGCGGCTCCACGGAAACTGCACCGTGGCCCCGTTGTATTCGACCGGGCGGGAGTTGGCAAGCTCCCGAATGACATGGATCGACTCGCGCAGGGTCTTCAGCGTGGTCGGCGCGCCATTCGTGGTGCGCACGGCCGAGTCGCCGCGCCCGATGCCGCAGATGGTGCGGTTGCCGTACATCTCGTTGAGAGTTGCATAAGTGGATGCCGTCACCGTCCAGTCGCGGGTCGCCGGGTTGGTGACCATGGGGCCGACGATGATCTTGCTGGTCTCGGCCAGGATACGGCTGTAGATCACATAGGGTTCCTGCCAGAGCAGATGCGAGTCGAAGGTCCAGACGTGACTGAATCCGTGGGCCTCGGCTAGTTTGGCCAGTTGCACGGTGCGCGCCGACGGCGGGTTGGTCTGCAGTACTGCTCCGAAATCCATGTCTTCCCCCTTAAATCAGATACTGGCTCAGGCCGCGCTTGATATACCGGCCGTCACCCTTGGTGCCGAGATAGGCGAAGCCGTCGACGACGACCTTGCCGCGGGAGATGACGGTGTCGACGTGGCCGTCGATCTCGTAGCCCTCCCAGGCGGAGTAGTCCATGTTCATGTGGTGAGTCTTATCGACACCAATCGAGGTGTGCCCGTTCGGGTCGTAGATGACCACATCGCCGTCGGCGCCCGGCTGAATCACGCCCTTCTGGCCGTACATGCCGAACATGCGCGCCGGGGTGGTCGAGCAGACCTCGACCCAGCGTTCGAGCGAGATTTTGCCGTCGACCACGCCCTGGTAGAGCAGGTCCATGCGGTGTTCGACCGACCCGATGCCGTTGGGAATTTTAGAGAAGTCGGTCAGGCCCATCTCCTTCTGACCCTTCATGCAGAACGGGCAGTGGTCGGTGGAGACCATCTGGATGTCGTTCGTGGCGAGGCTCTGCCACATGTGGTGCTGGTGGCCCTCGGCCTTGGCGCGCAGCGGCGTCGAGCACACCCATTTCGCGCCCTCAAACCCGGGAGCACCGAGATTGTCCTCGAGCGAGAGGTACAGGTATTGCGGGCAGGTCTCGCCGAAGACATTCTGGCCGTTGTCCCTGGCCTGAGCGATCTGGTCCACGGCCTGCTTGGCAGACACGTGAACTATATAGAGAGGAGCACCGGTGAGGTTGGCGAGCATGATCGCCCGGTGCGTGGCTTCTTCTTCGGCCTGCCAGGGCCGGGTGAGGCCGTGGTACAGCGGGCTGATATTGCCGGCGGCGACGGCCTGCTGTACGAGCAGGTCGATAACGCTGCCGTTCTCGGCGTGCATCATGATCATGCTGCCGTTGGTGGCCGCGCGCTGCATGGCCTTGACGATCTGGCCGTCGTCGCTGAGAAAGACACCCTTGTAGGCCATGAACAGCTTGAAACTCGAGACGCCCTCGGCGACGAGTTCGTCCATGGCGGTCAGTGAGCTGTCCTGCACCTCACTGAGAATCTGATGAAAGCCGTAGTCGATGGCGCACTGGCCGGCAGCCTTCTGCTGCCAGGCGGCGTAGCGCTCGAGCACGTTTTCGCCGGCGTACTGCACGACGAAGTCGACGATGCTCGTGGTGCCGCCCCAGGCGGCGGCGCGGGTTCCGGTTTCGAAGGTGTCGCTGGCCTGGGTGCCGCCAAACGGCATCTCCATGTGGGTGTGGGCGTCGATGCCGCCGGGAATGACGTACTTGCCGCCGGCGTCGATGACGCGGTCGACATTGCCCGCCACATCGAAGCCGAGCAGGTTCGAGCCGGGCGCGAGCACGGCAGCGATTTTCTCCCCGTCGATCAGCACATCGGCGAGTCCTCGGCCCGTGGCATTGACCACGGTGCCGTTCTTGATCAAAGTCTTCATGGCATCCTCTTCGCTGAAAAGTGTCAGGGATAGCGGATCCTGCCGACCGGGTCGGTCGGCAGCCTCCGCAGTGCTGATTTAACTGCGCCGTGCGCTTTAAGGGGCGACGAGGGGCGCGTACGAGTCGGGGCGACGGTCGCGGTAGAACTGCCAGTCGCGGCGCACCTCGCGAATGACGCCGAGGTCGAGGTCACGCACGACGATCTCCTCGGTGTCGGTCGAGGCCCGCTCGCCCACGTAGTTGCCCTTGGGATCAACGAAGTAGGAGCTGCCGTAAAACGTCACGGCCTCGTCGCCAAACTCTGCCTCTTCGTTGCCGATGCGGTTGTTCGCGCCGACGTAGTACTGGTTGGCGACCGCGGCGGCTGGCTGCTCGAGCTCCCACAGCCGGTTGGACAGCCCGGGCTTGGTCGCGGAGGGATTGAACACGATTTCCGCGCCGTTCAGGCCGAGCGCCCGCCAGCCCTCCGGGAAGTGGCGGTCGTAGCAAATATAGACGCCGATCTTGCCGTACCTGGTGTCGAACACCGGGTAGTCGGTGTTGCCGGGGCGAAAGTAGAACTTTTCCCAGAACTGGGGCAGGTGCGGAATGTGGTGCTTGCGGTACTTGCCGAGATAGGTTCCGTCGGCATCGATGACCGCGGCGGTGTTGTAGAGCACGCCGGGCTGTTCTTCTTCGTACATCGGAACGACGATGACCATGTTGTACTCGCTCGCAAGCTTTTGAAACCGTTCGACGATGGGGCCGGGAACGGGCTGCGCGTAGTCGTAGTACTTGGCGTCCTGCACGATGCCGAAGTAGGGGCCGTGAAAGAGTTCCTGAAAGCAGATCACCTGAACGCCCTGGGCGGCCGCGGTGCGCACGAATCCCTCGTGCTTCTGAATCATGGATTCTTCATCACCGGTCCAGGTGGCCTGAGTGATCGCCGTTCGAACGATGTTTCTGGTGTCGGAGGTGGTGCCGTTGCTCATGCTGTGCCTTCCACTTGCTTCGTTAGTCAATGACCGTAACGAACCGCGCTGTTCGTATTGTTATTATTTGACGTAAACATTTCAAATGTGTTTCTCTGTGTATCGCACGCATTAATCATCCTGTCGGCCAACGCACCCAGGGGCAAGGGCAATGCAGAACTTTATCGACGAAATTGAGCAGCGCACCCCCGCGGGGATCGCCGCGGCCATCGGGCGGCTGATCGCCTCCGGTCGCCTCGCACCGGGCGACCGCCTGCCCACCGTGCGCCTGCTGGCCGGCGAGCTCGGCGTGAGCCCCGCGACCGTCAGCCACGCTTGGCAGGCGCTCTCCGCGGTCGGCCTGATCGTGTCGCGTGGTCGCGGCGGCACCTTCGTTCAGGATGCCGCGCCCAGGTGGTTGCCGGCCCGCAGCCAGTCCATGATCGGCGCGGTCGGTCCGGCCCGCCTCGACCTCTCCCACGGCACGCCAGACCCGCGGTTGTTGCCGGCGCTGGGGCCGGCGCTCTCCCGGGTAGCGCAGCGCGCGGAAACGCCGAGCTATCAGGATCTGCCCATTATTCCGGAGCTGCTCGAGGTACTGCGGACTTCGTGGCCGTACCCGGTGGAGACGATCACCATCGTCGACGGTGCCCTCGACGCCATCTCGCGCAGCCTCGATGCGGTCGCTCGCTTCGGCGACCGGGTGATCGTGGAGAACCCGTCGTTCCCACCGTTCTTCGACCTGCTCGACCAGCTCGGGCTGGAGCGGCTGCCGGTGGCCGTCGACGAGCACGGCATCATTCCGGCCGACTTCGCCGAAGCCCTCAAACTCGGTCCGGCCGTCGTGCTCCTGCAGCCGCGCGCGCACAATCCCACCGGCGCGTCGATGACCGTGCAGCGGGCCGAGGAACTCGCCCACCTGTTGCGCACAACGGCGGCCAGCGCCGACACCATCGTGATCGAAGACGACCACTCCGCCGAGATCAGCATCGCCCCCGATGTGAGTCTCGGCGTCTGGCTGCCCGAACGAACCCTGCACGTGCGCAGCTTTTCGAAGTCGCACGGCCCCGACCTCCGCATGGCCGCCCTCGGCGGTCCGGCCGCTTTGATCGACCCGATCGTGTCCCGCAGGATGCTCGGCCCGGGGTGGACCAGCCGCATGCTGCAGACAATTTTGCACGACCTGCTCACCAACGGCGAGAGCATGGCGCAGATCAGCGAGGCCCGGCGCATCTACTTCGCCCGGCAGCGTGCCCTCGCCGATGCCCTGGGCGAGTTCGGCCTCGACGTGGTGCAGGCCGACGGTATCAACACCTGGCTGCCGGTGCAAAACGAACGAGACGCCATGGTGCGCCTGGCCGCCTCCGGCATTCGGGTGGCCGGCGGCTCGCCGTTTCTCGCAACCCCGTACCTTTCCAGCACCGGCGGTCCCGCGTTCATTCGCGTGACCGCCGGTGCCCTGCCCGACGATATTCGGCCGGTGGCCGAGGCCCTGGCCGCAGCGGCGCATCCGCCTGATTCCGCGCTGCACGAGGTCGGGGCGCGCTGGGCGTAGCGGGCTTCGGCCAGCGCGCGGATCAGCCCAGCTGACGCAGCCGGGGGGCCAGGTCGCGCTCGAACAGGTCGAGGAAGCGCTTCTGGTCATGGCCGGGGGCATGGAAGACCAGGTGGTCGAGGCCCGCGTCGAGGTAGGGCTTGATCAAGGCGACGGCCTCGTCGGGGTCGGACGCCACGATCCAGCGCTTGGCGACCTGTTCGATCGGCAGGGCGTCGGCAGCGGCCTCCATCTCGAGCGGGTCTTGGATGGAGTGCTTCTGTTCGGGGGTGAGGGACAGTGGCGCCCAGAACCTGGTGTTCTCGAGCGCGGTGTCCCGGTCGGTGTCGTAGGAGATCTTGATCTCGATCATGCGATCGATGTCGTCCTGCGGGCGCCCGACCTTCTCGAGGCCCTCAGCCACGGCCGGCAGCAGCTTGTCGGTGTAGAGCTCCATGCCCTTGCCCGAGGTGCAGATGAAGCCGTCACCCGCCCGGCCGGCGTAACGGGCCACGACGGGGCCGCCGGCCGCGATGTAGACCGGCACCGGGGCATCCGGAACGTCGTACAGGGTGGCACCGACCGCGCTGTAGTACTCACCGTCGAAGTCGGTTCGTTCGCCGGTCCAGAGCTGGCGCATGAGGTCGACGGCCTCGCGCAGGCGGGCGAAGCGTTCCTTGAACTCGGGCCACTCACCCCGGTAACCGGTGGCGATCTCGTTGAGGGCTTCGCCGGTTCCGACGCCGAGCATGATGCGCCCGGGGTACAGGCAGCCCATGGTGGCGAAGGCCTGGGCGATCACGGCCGGGTTGTAGCGAAAGGTGGGGGTCATCACCGACGTGCCGATCTGCACCCGCTTCGTGCGCTCGCCGACCGCGGCCATCCAGGCCATGGCGTACGGCGCGTGCCCGCCCTCGTGCCGCCAGGGCTGAAAGTGGTCGCTCACCGTCACGCTGTCGAGCCCGTGTTCCTCGGCCATGACACCGAGTTCGACCAATTCTCGCGGTGCGAACTGCTCCGCCGACGCCTTCAGCCCCAGCTTCAACATGCGCTCTCCCTCGTCGAGTTACTCAGCCTGTTCAGGCTATGCCCTGTTTTTTCTGCGCCCCTGATACGGTGTTCACGACCACCGATTAGATTTTATTGGTTGAGCTTGCCTCGATTTGGGCAGCAGGTCGCTGGACAGTCCAGTTTACCGCGCCCAAATTTTGTGAGGTCCCACATGCTCCGTCGTTCCCGTTTTCTGTTCATCGGCGTCGGCATCAACGCCGCCCTGCTGCTCAGCGGATGCGCCGCCACGACAACGCCCGCCGCCACTTTGGCCTCGTCCCCCGCTTCGTCAACAGCTGCCCGCGCGGGCTACCCCATCACGGCTGACAACTGCGGCACCAGCGTCACCGTCGCAGCCGCCCCCGAACGGATCGTGTCGATCAAGTCCTCGGCCACCGAACTGCTGCTCGCCCTTGGACTCGGCGACCGCATCGTCGGCTCAGCCTTTCTCGACGGGCCCCTACCTGAGTCGCTCGCGGCAGCCGGCGCCGACCTCACCGTGATCAGCGACTTTCTGCCCGGACAGGAGGCGGTGCTTGGCCTGAACCCCGACTTCATCTACGGCGGGTGGGAATCCAACTTCAGCGCCGACGGCGTGGGCGAGCGCCCCGCCCTCGAGGCTCTCGGCGTGGGAACCTACGTCTCGCCGGCCGCCTGCAAGGGCGACTCCATGCCGAACCCGCTCACCTTCGACACGGTTTTCGCCGAAATCGACGAGGCCGGTGCCATCTTCGGCGCAACGGATGCCGCAGCCAAGCTGGTCAGCGGCCTGCAGTCCGACCTCGCCGCCCTCAAGCCGACCGCGACCGACACCACGGCCCTGTGGTACTCGAGCGGCACCACGACCCCCTATGTCGGTGCTGGTATCGGCTCACCCGAGATGATCATGGACGCCGCCGGGCTCACCAACATCTTCGCCGACGTGAGCGACACCTGGACCTCGGCGGGCTGGGAATCGATCATCGAGGCCAACCCGAGCGTCATCGTGCTCGTCGACGCCACCTGGAACACCGCCGCGTCGAAGATCGCCCACCTGGAGTCCGACCCGGCCACGCAGGTGCTCGACGCCGTCAAGAACCAGCGCTACATCATCCTGCCGTTCGCCGCGACCGAGGCCGGCATCCGCAACGTCGAAGCGACGGCGTCCACGATCTCGCAGCTAGCCGCGCTCGACGAGTGACCCGCAGTAAGTACCTCGGGTGGCTGGTCGCGGCAGCCGCTCTACTCGTGCTCGGGTGCGCGGTTGCCGTGACCATCGGGCCGGCAGCGGTGAGCCTTGCCCAGGTGGCGGGCAGCATCGGCGCGCACCTCGGCCTGCCCGTCGAGCCGGTACCGCTACTCATCGACTCGATCGTCTGGCAGCTCCGGCTACCGCGCGTGCTCACGGCCGCCCTGGTCGGCGCGGGCCTCGCCCTGAGCGGCGCCGTGATGCAGAGCGTGACGCGCAATCCCCTCGCCGACCCGTACCTGCTCGGGCTGTCGAGCGGGGCATCCGTTGGTGCGGTGTGCGTGGTCATTCTCGGCATCGGATTTGCCCTGCCGGCCGCAGCGTTTGCCGGGGCATTGCTGGCCTTAATGGCGACGCTCAGCATCGCCAAGGTCGGGGGAACGGTCACCCCGGTGCGGGCCGTGCTCGCCGGCCTGGCCATCGCCCAGCTCGCCGGTGCCCTCACCTCGTTCATCATCTTCTGGGCGGCCAAGGGCGACTCCTACCGCGAGATCCTCAACTGGCTGCTCGGCTCGCTGGCCGGTGCCACCTGGCAGAGCGTAATGATCGCGGCGACAGCCGTTTTGGTCGTGGGCACCGGCATTGTCCTGTCGGCGACCCGGCTCGACTCGTTCGCCTTCGGTGACACGTCGGCGACCAGCCTCGGCATCAATGTGAATCGCACCCGCTGGGCCCTGCTCGGTTCGGTCGCTCTGCTCACCGGGGCCATGGTGGCCGTGAGCGGGTCCATCGGGTTCGTCGGGCTCATTCTGCCGCACCTGGTGCGCGGCATCAGCGGCCCGGGCCACCGCCGCCTGCTCCCGCTCGTCGCGGTCTGCGGGGCGCTGTTCCTGGTGATCGCCGATACCCTCGCGCGCACCGTGTTCGATCCGCGCGAGCTGCCGGTGGGCATCATCACCGCGTTCATCGGCGTGCCGGTGTTCATTTTGCTGATCAAGAGAAAGAAGTCGAAGCTGTGGGCGTAGAACTCGATCGGTTGTCGTTCAGCGTCGACGGCACCAGCATTTTGCGGGACGTTTCGGCGTCACTGCCCACCGGCAGCGTCACCGGCCTGCTCGGGCCGAACGGCGCCGGCAAGTCCACCCTGCTTCGCCTGATCGCGGGTATCGACACAGCGGATGCCGGCACCGCCTCCCTCGACGACGTCGCCATCGGCTCCCTTCCGCGGCGCGAGGCGGCCCGGCGGATCGCGCTGCTCGAGCAGAACGCCGCCCCGAGTGTGGAACTGACCGTGCTTGAGGTTGTGCTGCTGGGGCGCATTCCACACCGCACCAAACTCATGGGCTCGTTCAGCAGCGCGGAGGATCGCACGGTCGCTCTGGACGCCCTCGAACTGGTCGGTGCGGGAACTCTGGCCGATCGGTCGTGGCCCACTCTGAGCGGTGGGCAGCAGCAGCGCGTGCAGATCGCCCGGGCCATGGCGCAGCAACCGAGCCTGCTTCTGCTCGACGAACCGACCAACCACCTCGACGTGAGTGCCCAGCTCTCGTTGCTCGGGCAGGTGCGCGAGCTGGGCGTGACGGCGATCATGGCCCTGCACGATCTCAACCTCGCCGCGGCCTACTGCGACCACATCCTGCTGCTCGATGGTGGCCTGCTGGTAGCCTCCGGCACGCCCGCTGCGGTGCTCACCCCCGAGATCATCGGCGCCGTCTACGGCGTGGACTGCTACATTCTCGAGCATCCGCGCGGCGGTCATCCGGTCATCGTCTATGCGGCTGCTTCGGTGTCGGCATGAGCGGCGTCGGCATGACGAGCCTGAAGCGCGTGACCGTTCTGGCCGGCGGTGTCGGCGGTGCCCGTTTCACCCGCGGTGTGTTGGCGCAGCTCGCGGTGGAAGCTCCAGACGCCACCGTGACGGTGATTGTGAACACGGGCGACGACATGTGGCTGGACGGGCTGCGCATCTGCCCCGACCTTGACACGGTCATGTATACGCTCGGTGACGGTATCAACGAGGAGCAGGGCTGGGGCCGCCCCGACGAGACCCGGAGGACCTCCGCTGAGATCGCGGCTTACGGTCGCGGCTGGTCCTGGTTCACCCTCGGCGATCTCGATCTGGCCACCCACATCGTGCGCACCGATCTACTGCGCAGCGGTTCGACGCTCTCTGAAGCGACGGAATTTCTCTGCCGCCGCTGGCAGCCCGGGGTGCGGCTGCTGCCGATGAGTGATCAGCCCGTGGAAACCCACGTATGCCTCGCCGAGAATATAGATGAGCACTCCGTGGGCGACTATATCCACTTCGAAGAATGGTGGGTTCGCTACCGGGCGAAGGTGCCGATCACCGGGTTCGAGCAGCGGGGACTCGCCGACGCGGTCGCCGCGCCGGGGGTGCTCGAAGCCATCACCGAGGCCGACCTCGTCGTGCTGCCGCCGTCGAATCCGGTCGTGTCGGTCGGCACGATCCTGGCCGTTCCGGGCATACGTGATGCGCTGCGGTCGACCGCGGCCCGCGTGGTCGGCGTCTCTCCGATTGTCGGCGGCGCGGCGGTGCGCGGAATGGCCGACGCCTGCCTCCGCACGATCGGGGTCGAGACCAGTGCACTCGCGGTCGCGCTGCACTACGGTGCCCGCAGCCGGGGCGGCATCCTCGACGGCTGGCTCATCGACGAATCGGATGCCGTGGCCCTGCCCGCTCTCGCGGCCGCCGGCATCCGCTCGGCCGCTGTGCCACTGTGGATGACCGACCTGCCCGCCACGACCGCGATGGCGGCCGCCGCCCTGGCGCTGTGGCCCGGAGCCAGGAGCTAGACCAGTTCGCTCGTGTGCGGCCCGAGCCCCAGCGCCCGGGCGGTGTCGAGGTCGGCTGCGGTGTCGACGTCGCGTCGCAGCGACGAGCTCGGCGGCAAGTCCAGCACGACGTGCCCGTCGCCCTCGTGCGCGGCGCGGGAGCCGAGACCGAACCGCGGAGTGAACCTGTAGCCGGCCTGCGCGAGCAGCGTCGTTGTTCCCACGCCCTCCGCATCGGCCACCATCGAGAGCGGGTGCGTGGCCGCGAGCGCGAACGCCGTTTCTACATCGGCCACGTGCAGGGCCGGCAGATCTCCGGTCACAACGGCCAGATTCGCGTCGGGGCACGCGAACCGGGCCGCCTCGGCACCCTGCTCGATCGCGGCGTTCAATCGGTCCTGCCCCGCGTCCGGGCCCGGCACCTCCGGCACGATGACGGCGCCGAGTGCGGCGAGAAGCACGCCGAGCCGTGCACTCGCGGTCACCACGAACACGCGCTCCACAGCGGATGCCGCCACCAGCGCCGCTACCGTGTCCAACGCGAACGCATCGGCGAGGCCCGCCCGCCCGGCTCCGGCCCCGAGGCGGCTCTTCGCCCCGGCGGTTCCCTTCACCGGGACGACCACCACCCACCGAGTCTGATCCACGGTAAACACGCTATCAGCGCTCCGCCGGCAAACCCGCGCAACCCGGCAAGCGGTAGCCTCAGGGGTCGAGTAGCCAACATCCGTACGTTCGAATGAACGGCCCAGGAGGTCCCATGTCACAGTCACTCACCGCACAGGCTCGCGCGCTTCCCATGGCGATCGTCACCTATCTGGAGCGCAGCGCGAGCGCCAAGCCCACCTCCGCTCGAGCGACCTTTGTCGAAAACGCTGTCGTCGTCGACGACGGTAAGACGTACACCGGCGAGCCGGCCATCACGGCCTGGCTGGCTGGCAGCGCCGCCGAGTTCGAATACACGACCACCCTCCTGCGCACCGAGAAGGACGAGGCGGCAACGACCGTCATCAACCGCATCGAGGGCAACTTTCCCGGCCGCAGCGTCGACCTCAGCTACCGCTTCGAGCTCGCCGCCGAGACCGGCCTGATCCAGAACCTCACGATCTCGATCTAGCTTTTCTCGGCTGCTGCAGCCAACCCGGCGGCGAACCCCTCGCGATACCCTTCGGCGCGGGCCTCGGTGGTACCGAGCCTAAACATGTCGGTGTCGCTCGGGCGCTGTAACGCCCGGGCGCCGACGGCATCGAGGTCGCCGACCAGTCGTCCGAGTCCGCGCAGCACGGCGACCGGGTTGCCGCTGGTCTTGCCCTTGACCAGATCGGCGGCTCCGGCGATCTCGTCGGCGACCGCCGCGACGGTGACGTCGAGGCGGCGACCCGAGACATCCGTTGTGCCGCGCAGGTCGTCGAGTACCACAAGCCCCGCCGCACCGATGGCGATGTCGGTCTGGCCCTCGCGCCACGGGCGCCCGGCAGTATCGGTGATCAGCACGCCGAGCCGCAGGCCGGTGCGCTCGCGAAGGGCTGTGCAGAGCGCGCGAGCGGAGGCATCCGGATCCACCGGCAGCAGCAGCACGACGCCCGCGGGCGCGTTGCTGGTGTCGACGCCGGCCGCCGCCATCACGAGTCCCTGCCGGTTCTCGACGATGCGGGTGACTCCACCCGGGTAGGCGCGTGAGGCCACGATCCGCACGGTCTCTTCGGTGATCGCCTGTTCGCGGTCGGCCGCTGGCACAGCCCGCCCCTCGGCCTTCGAAACGATCTTGCTGGTCACCGCCACAATATCGCCGTCAATCAGGCGGGACCGAGCGGCCTCCGCGATTAGGGCGGCGAGGTCGTCACCGGCCGTGATCTCACCGAACCCACCGAGGGTGAACACCTTGAGGCCGAACAGTTCCATTGCCCCCACTTCCGCCGCGGCCGCGTCGGGCCGGGCGTCGTGCGGCATCAGCGCACCAGCTTCGGCAGAACGGATGCGCCGAAGACGTCGATCCACTGCTTCTGGTTGCGGCCGACGTTGTGCAGGTAGATGCGATCGAAGCCGAGGTCGACGAATTTCTGGATGTATTTGCGGTGCTCGTCGGGGTCGGCCGAGATGACCATGCGGCCCTCGAAGTCCTCCGGACGCACCATTTTGGCCAGCTGCTCGAACTCGAACGGCGATCGAATATCGCTCTTCGGAAACTTCATGCCGCCGTTCGGCCACTCGTGCAGGGCATTGGTCATGGCCTCTTCGTCGGTTTCGGCCCAGCTCATATGTAGCTGCAACACCTTGGGCATCGTCGACGGGTCTTTTCCGGCCTCGCGGGCGCCGCCGTCGAATTTTGCGAACAGCATCGCGATCTTCTCCAGCGGGGCGCCGACCGTGATCAGGCCGTCCGCCAGCCGACCGGCGCGTTTGGCCGTGACCGGGCCGGCCGTGGCTACCAGAATCTCCGGGGCAACGTCCGGCATGGTCCACAGCCGGGTGGATTCAAGCTTGAAGAATTGCCCGGAGTGCTTGACGTCCTTGTCGGCCAGGGATCCGGCGAACAGCTTGGAGATGATCTCGATGGCCTCGAACATGCGATTGATGCGCTCCGGGGCTTCGGGCCAGTAGCCGCCCACAATGTGCTCGTTCAGCGCTTCACCGCTGCCGAGTCCCAGCCAATGCCGACCCGGGTGCATCGAGGCCAGCGTCGCGGAAGCCTGCGCGACCATGGCCGGGTGCCAGCGAAAGGTGGGCGCCGTCACGCCGGGTCCGAAGTCGCCGGTGGTGCGCTCGGCGATCGAGGCGAGCACGCTCCAGACGAAGCTCGACTGACCCTGCGCTGGAACCCAGGGCTGAAAGTGGTCGGCCGCCATCACGCCGGTGAAACCGTGCTGCTCCGCGTAGGCCGACAGCGCGACCGCCTCGGCCGGTGCAAACTGCTCCAGCATGGCCGCGTAGCCAATCCGCAACTCCGTCAAAATACCCTTTCCGCCCATAACCGTGTATCTATGTCCATTCAATCGCAACACGGTCGGGGCTGCGTTCGATACCGCGGAAGGCGGCATCCGCTTGGCCGGGCGGCACGCTGGCCCTTATAGGCTGGAGTCATGCGCATCGCCACCTGGAACGTCAATTCCGTTCGTGCCCGCTCCGGACGAATCGTCGACTGGATGGAACGCGAAGACATCGACGTTCTCGCCATGCAGGAGATCAAGTGCAAGCCCGAGCAGTTTCCCTCGCAGGTGTTCGAGGACGCCGGCTACGACCTCGCCATTCACGGTTTGAGCCAGTGGAATGGCGTGGCGTTTGCCAGCCGCGAGCCAATGACGGATGTCGTCACCAGTTTTCCGAATATGCCCGGCTTCCTGAAGGGTGCGGTCGGTCCAGACCAGCCGCTCGAGGCGCGCGCGCTCGGCGTGACCGTGAACGACCTGCGCCTGTGGAGCCTGTACGTGCCGAACGGGCGTGCGCTCGGCGACCCGCACTACGACTACAAGCTGGCCTGGCTGAAGGCCCTCGAGGCCCACGCGGTCGCGGAGCTCGAGGCCCATCCCACGCTCGCGCTGGCCATGATGGGCGACTGGAACGTCGCGCCCCGCGACGAAGACGCCGGTGACCCGACGCTGGTTCCCGGTCTCTCCACGCACATTTCGCCGCCGGAACGCGCGGCGTTCGAGGCCTTCCAGGCAGCCGGCCTGACCGACGTCGTGCGCCCGATCGTGCCGGAGGGCTTCACCTACTGGGACTACAAGCAGCTGCGGTTTCCGCGCAACGAGGGCATGCGCATCGACTTCATCCTCGGCTCGCCCGCCTTCGCCGATCTGGTAACGGATGCCAGCATCCATCGCAATGAACGCAAGGGCGACGCCCCGAGCGACCACGTTCCGGTGCTCGTCGACCTCGATCTGGGCGGCGACGATGACGACCGCCCGATGATCTTCTAATAGAAAGATGCGTTAACGACAGCTGCCCCCGGCTTTTCGGCCGGGGGCAGCTGTCGTTGCAGTAAAACGTACAGTGCGAGGTGCCGGTGGTTAGACCGAGACCTTCGTGGGAGCCTGGTACTTCGGGTGTGCCTGTTCTGCGGCCAGTTCGAATTCGGCATCGATCTCGGCGTTCGGCTTGTACGTGGCGAGGGAGACCACGACGGCCACGATCATGCTGGCAGCGAAGCCGGGCACGATCTCATACAGGGTGTCGCCGAGGGCGGAGTTACCCCAGACGAACACGACGACGGCACCGGTGACCATGGAGGCCAGGGTGCCCCAGGTGGAGAGCTTCTTCCAGTACAGCGAGAGGATGACCACCGGACCGAAGGCGGCACCGAAGCCGGCCCAGGCGAAACCGACCAGGTCGAGAATGGTCGAGTTCTGCTGCAGCGCGATCAGTGCGGCGATGACGGCCACGACGAGCACACCGATACGGCCGAGCATGACCAGCTGCTTGGGCGCGGCATCCTTGCCCACAATCTTGTAGAGGTCTTCAACGAGCGCCGACGACGAGACGATGAGCTGCGAGGAGATGGTGCTCATGATCGCGGCAAGCACGGCGGCGAGCACGAGGCCCGCGATGAAGGGGTGGAACAGGGTCTGCGAGAGAATGAGGAACACAGTCTCCGGGTTTGCGAGATCCAAGTCGGGGTTCTGCTGGAAGTACGCGATACCGATCAGGGCGGTCGCAATAGCACCGAGGGCGGTGAGGATCATCCAGCCGATGCCGATGCGGCGACCAGCCTTGGCGTCCTGCGGGGTGCGCATGGCCATGAAACGCACGATGATGTGCGGCTGGCCGACGTAACCGAGGCCCCAGGCGGCAGCCGAGATGACACCGAGCACGGATCCGCCGGCGGTCAAAGACAGCAGGTCGGGGTTGACTTCGCGGATGGAGTCGAGGGTTGCGACGACTCCGCCGGTGGCGTTCAGCGCTACGAGGGGTACAGCGATCAGCGCGGCGAGCATGAGGAGGCCCTGGGCAACGTCGGTGAGGGTAGCACCGAGAAAGCCGCCGAACAGGGTGTACAGCAGGGTGACGCCGCCGACGATCAGCATGCCGGTGACGAACGTGGAGCCGAAAGACTCCTCGAAGAACACACCTCCGGCAACCATGCCGGAGGAGACGTAGAACGTGAAGAACACCAGGATGATCACACCGGAGACCACGCGCAGCAGGCGCGACGTGTCTTTCAGTCGGTTCTCGAAGAAGCTCGGGATGGTGATCGAATTCTTCGATACGAAGGTGTAGGAGCGCAGCCGCGGTGCCACGAACTTCCAGTTCAGCCAGGCACCGATGGTGAGGCCGATGGCGATCCAGGCCTCAACGAGGCCGGACACGTAAATGGCTCCGGGGAGACCGAGCAACAGCCAGCCGGACATGTCCGAAGCACCCGCGCTCAGGGCCGCTGTGCCCGGCTTGAGTCCTCGGCCGGCGAGCATGTAGTCGTCAAGGTCTTTGGTCTGACGAAAGGCGAAGTAGCCGATGGCAACCATGCCTGCGAGATATAAAACGATTGCAATGAGTTGAAATGTTTGATCCGTCAATGGGATTCCTTTGTTGGGATGCCCGACGTACTGGACGTGATTACTCGAGGTGCGAGCAAGCTCAAAGCTCCAGTCTCGCAGAAATATGGGCATGGCGCCATCTTTAACCGCCCATTCGCCCCCGTAACCGTTTAATAACGGAGGGCTTACCCCCTGCCCGCGGTCGCCCTGAACGTGCCCACAATGACCGCACGAGGCGTCCACTCCTTCCCCTCCTCGGCCAAATTGGATACAGTATCCAAATGACCGGGATTATTGATGAGGCGCGCACGACGGGTCCGCTGGACGGCATCCGTATTGCGGATTTTTCTCGCGTGCTCGCCGGGCCATTTGCCACCATGATGCTGGCCGATTTCGGCGCCGATGTGATCAAAATCGAGCACCCGCTCGGCGATGACACCCGCGCCTGGGTGCCGCCGGTCGACCTGAACGGTATTGGTAGCTATTTCGCGAGCGTCAACCGCAATAAACGCTCTGTGGTCTGCGATTTACGTACCGAGAACGGCCTGGCTGAAGCGCGCGCCCTCGCGCTGACCGCCGACGTCGTGATCGAAAACTTTCGCCCGGGCGTCATGGAGCAGTACGGCCTCGACTACGCCAGTTTGACCGCGGAGCGCCCCGAGCTCGTCTACTGCTCGGTCACCGGATTCGGCCGCGCCGGCGGCGCGGCGCTCCCCGGTTACGACCTGCTCGTGCAAGCGGTCGGCGGGCTGATGAGCGTGACCGGCTCGGCCGCCGAAGAACCGAGCAAGGTCGGGGTCGCCCTCGTCGATGTACTGACCGGGCAGAACGCGGTCGTCGGCATTCTGGCCGCACTGCGCTCGCGCGAGCAGACCGGTCTGGGCCAGCGAGTCGAGGTGAATCTGCTCTCGTCCTTACTCGCCGGGCTGGTCAACCAGGCCTCGAGCACCCTCGCCACCGGGGTCGCCCCCCAGCGCCTTGGCAACGCTCACCCGAGCATCGCACCCTATGAAACGTTTCGAACCCTGGACGACCCGATCGCGATCGCGGTCGGCACCGACAAGCAGTTCAGCGCACTCGTACAGGTGCTCGACCGCCCCGAGCTGGCACGCGATCACCGGTTCGGCTGCAACGCCGACCGCCTCGCCCATCGCGCGGCGCTCAAAGAGCTGCTCGAAGCGCGGCTCGCCACCCGTCCGGCCACGGAATGGACCGCACTGCTGGCGACCGCGCGCGTGCCGGCCGGCAAGGTGAATTCGATCGCCGAGGCGCTCGAACTGGCCACCGAACTCGGCCTCGCCCCGATCGTGCCGGTGACCGATTCGAACCGGTCGCGGGTGAGCCAGCAGATCGCCAACCCGATCAGCCTCTCCGCGACCCCCGCACGATACCGGCGCCCGCCGCCACTGCTCGGGGAACACAATGGTGCGACCTTTTTCTGACCATAAGCATCCGCTCTACTGAAGGAAGACGACTCATGACTACCCTCATTGACACCGATCTGACCGACGCCGCCGACCTCGTGGGCATCGATTCCCTGCTGACCGAGACCGAGATCACCCTGCGCAATGCGGTGCGGGCCTTCGTCAACACCACGATCAAACCGAACATCGCCGGGTGGTACGAGAACGCGTTCTTTCCGCTCGAGATCATTCCGCAGCTGGCCAGGCTCGGCCTGCTCGGCATGCACCTCACGGGCTACGGCTGCCCCGGGCGCAGCTCGGTCGAATACGGCCTCGCTGCGCTCGAGCTCGAGGCCGGCGACTCTGGGCTGCGCACCTTCGTGAGCGTGCAGGGGTCGCTCGCGATGAGCGCGATCCACAAGCACGGCTCCGAGGAACAGAAAAACGAGTGGCTGCCGCGCATGGCCGCCGGTTCGGTGATCGGCTGCTTCGGGCTGACCGAGCCTTCGGCCGGCTCCGACCCGGCGAGCATGACCACTTTCGCGCGCCGCGACGGCACCGACTGGGTTCTCAAAGGCACCAAGCGCTGGATTGGCCTGGCCTCGATCGCACAGGTCGCCATCATCTGGGCGATGACGGATGACGGAATCCGCGGCTTCGTCGTCCCCACCGATACCCCCGGATTCGTCGCCACGCCGATCGAGCAAAAGCTCTCGATGCGAGCCTCGATTCAGTGCGAGATTGAAATGACCGAGCTGCGCCTGCCCGACTCGGCGATGCTGCCCAAGGCGCGCGGTCTGCGCGGCCCGTTCGAGTGCCTGAACGAGGCCCGCTACGGCATCGTCTGGGGCGTCATGGGTGCGGCCCGCGACAGCTACCTTACAGCGCTGGCCTTCTCGCAGGAGCGGATGCAGTTCGGCAAGCCGCTCGCCGGCTACCAGCTGACCCAGCAGAAGCTCGTCAACATGGCGCTCGAAATCAACAAGGGCACGCTGCTCGCCCTTCAGCTCGGCCGGCTCAAGGACGCCGGCACGCTCGCTCCGCACCAGATCTCGGTCGGCAAGCTCAACAACTGCCGCGAAGCCATCGCCATTTGCCGGGAGGCCCGCGCCATGCTCGGCGGCAACGGCATCACCCTGGACTATTCCCCGATGCGCCACGCCAACAACCTCGAAAGCGTGCGCACCTACGAGGGCACCGACGAGGTGCACACCCTCATTCTCGGCCAGCACATCACCGGCATCCCGGCCTTTCGCTAGAGTTTTGACAGTGTCTTCTCCCAATCCGACCCAGCGCCCGCCGACCGTTCCGGCATTCGTGCTCGCTGAGCTGCGGCGCCTGATCGCCGTCGGCGAGTTTGTTCCCGGGCAGCCACTGCGACAGGAGGATCTGGCCGAACGCCTCGGCGTCAGCCGGGTTCCGGTGCGGGAGGCCCTCAACACGCTCGAAACCGAGGGGCACGTCGTGCACGAGCCGCATCGCGGCTACCGGGTGACCGAGCTCTCGCTCGCCGACCTGCTCGAAGTGTACCGACTGCGGCAGCTGCTCGAGGCGGAGGCGGTGCGCGCCACGATCGCGCGCGGCGGCGAACACGTGCTCACCGCACTGCGCGCCACCGCCGTCGAGGTGGAGCGGGCTAATGCGGCCGGCGACATGCTCGCCATGAACGAGGCCAACCGGCGGTTTCACTTCGTACTCGTGACGTCATCCGGGCTCCCCCGGCTGGAACGCATTCTGCGTGCGCTCTGGGATTCGACCGAAGCCTACCGCCGGCTCTACTACGAGCAGGCGGGCAACCGGGCCTTGGTCGAGCACGAGCATGCCGCCATCGTCGACGCCTTCGCCGCCGGGGACACCGAGCTCGTCATCGGCCTACTCGATGAGCATCGCGGCCACGCCACGACCGCCCTCGGCGCGCTGCTGGCCTGAGCTGCCAGGCAAGCGGATACCGGTCAGACGACGCGGAACGCGAGCTCGCCGATCCCGTCGATTCCGGCGGTGACGTCGTCACCGGGCTCAATGCGGCCGACACCGGCGGGAGTCCCAGTGAAAATCAGGTCACCCGGACGCAGCGTGACGAAGCGGGACAGCGCGGCAATCACGTCGGGGACGGGCCAGATTTGGTCGGCGAGGTCCCCGTCCTGGCGGGTGTCACCGTCGACGTCGAGCCAAATGCGGGCCGCGGCCGGATGACCGATCGTGGCCGCGGCGACGAGCGGCGAGCACGGTCCGGAAAAGTCGAAGCCCTTGGAGAGGTCCCACGGGCGACGCACGGCCTTGGCTGCATCCTGCAGGTCGCGGCGGGTGAGGTCGACGCCGGCGGCGTAGCCGAAGACGTGACCGAGGGCATCCACTGCCGCGATGTCGGCGCCGCCAACGCCGATCGCGACAACGAGTTCCATCTCGAAGTGCAGGTTGTCGGTCTCGGGCGGGTAGGGCACCTCGTGGACAGAAACGCCGCGAGCGGGAACGCCCTCGGTCACGGCGAACACGGCGTCGGCCGGTTTGGCGAAGAAGAAGGGCGGCTCCCGATCGGGGTCATTGCCCATTTCTCGCGCATGGTCGGCGTAGTTGCGGCCGACGCAGTAGACCCGGTTCAGGTAGAACCGGTCGGCCGAGTCACTGATCGGCAGGCTGGTGGGTTTCGGCGGGGAGAACGGGGCCGGCAAACCGGTCTCGGGGGTGCTGAGCGACATTTTCATCCTTTCGAGGGCAAAATCACTTGGTGCCCCTGCATACCTGCGGAGAACTTCACGGTCACGCGCGAACGCACCGTGCGGTGACCCAGTGATTTCGGGGAATGTGAGTAAAATCTCCGCAGTTCTGCCGGCACTCAGGCAAGGAGGGCCGCGATCACGAGCAGGGCGGGCATGGACAGGATCGTGGTGAGCAACACGGTGTCGCGGGTGACGACCATGGCCCGGTCGTAGCGCGAGGCGAAGTTGAAGATGTTCTGCGCGGTCGGCAGCGCCGACACGGCGACGACGGCGAACAATTCGGCACCGGCGAGGTCGAACACGAAGTGCCCGAACAGGTACGCGACGATCGGCATGAGCGCGACCTTGATCGCGGTCGCGGCGACGACCTGTTTGCGCCCGGTTCCGGCTTTCAGCAGGCGCTGGCCGTGCAGCGACATGCCAAACGACAGCAGCACCAGGGGAATGGCGGCGGCGCCGATCAGCTCGAACGGGGCGAGCACGGGTTTGGGCAGCGTGATGCCCAGCATCGCCACGAGCACACCGGCGAGCGAGGCGATAATCATCGGGTTGCGAATGGGCTGAGTCACGATCGACCGAAACGACGCTCGGCCCTGGGTGGCGAGGTCGAGAATGGCCAGAATGGTCGGGGCCAGAATGACCAGCTGCAGCAGCAGCACGGGAGCCACGTACTGCGCGCTGCCGAGCACGTAGATGGCTACCGGAAGCCCGATATTGTTTGCGTTGACGTACGTCGCGGTCGATGCGCCGAGCACCGTCTCGGCCAGCGGTCGACGAAAAAACAAGCGGGCGGCGATGACATAGACGACGACACCGACCACGATGGTGCAGACAATGGCGAGCAGAAATTCAGAGAACAGCACGGTGACATCCGCGTGCGAGAGCACCGTGAACAGCAGCGCCGGAGTCGCCACGAAGAAGGCCATCCGATTGAGCACCCGGCCGGTGCCGACACCGACGATGCCGAACCGTTCGACAAAGTACCCGATCAGGATCACAAATCCGATAATCGAAAACCCGACCAGTACACCGCCCATTATGTTGAGCCTAGGGGTTTCGGACCGCTCACCAGGTCAAAACAGCCTCTGCCGATTCCAGCCATCGCAGAGCCTGGTCTTTCGGGCGCACCGGACGTGGCGCTACGCTCGGGGCATGCCCAGACTCGATGTTCCCGGCGCTTCGCTCTACTACGAAACACTGGGCGACCCCGAATCTCCCGCCCTGCTGTTGCTGCACGCCGGCATTGCGACCCTGCGCATGTGGGATCCGCAGGTCGCGGCTCTCGCGGCGCACCACTTCGTCATTCGCTTTGATGCCCGCGGTTTCGGCCAGACGACGACCGAGAATGTGGAATTCTCCAATCGAGCGGATGCCGCGGCGCTGCTCGATCATTTCGGCGTCGCTCGGGCCACCCTCATCGGCTGCTCACGCGGTGGCACGATTGCGATCGACCTGGCCGTCGCCAGTCCCGAGCGGGTGGCGGGCCTGGTCACGATCGGCTCCGGCCCCAGCGGATTTCCCGAGGTGGAGCTCACCGAGCGGGAAGACGCCCTGTTCGACAAGCTCGATGCGGCTTTCACCGCCCGCCAGTGGCCCCGGCTGGCCCGGCTTGAGGTCACCCTGTGGGCGGTCGGGCCGGCCCGTAAGCCGGCCGACGTCGACCCGGCCTTTCTCGCCCTGGCGCAAGAACTCAACCTGCGCAACGTCATCCACGCTACGGAGGCGCCGATCTCGATTCCGCTTGAGCCGCCCGCGCTCGACCGGGTCAGCGACATCGATGTTCCGGCGCTCGTCACCGTGGGCGAGCTCGACGTCACCTCAGCGCTGGCCCATTATGAATTTCTGCTGGAGATGTTGCCGCAATCAAGCGGATGCACGTTCCGCGGCACCGCGCACCTGCCGAGCGTGGAGCATCCGCTGGAATTTCAGCGTGTGCTGATCAGCTGGCTCGCTACGAACAACCTCTGATCGGCAGCGCTCCTCCCCCGCACGGAGTCGGGAGAGGGTCGGGTTCCGCAGACAGCTCGCGTTGGACGACGGGGTCTCGGCAAGCTCGACCGACGGAGAGGGTCAGGTTCCGCAGACAGCTCGCGCAGGGCGACGGAGGTCTCGACAGGGTCGACCGACGGAGAGGCAGTTCAGGAGACCTCAAGGCACAGGCACAGGCACAGAAAGGCTGGGGCCCCGGTCCGTCAAGGTGGTCACCTTCCTGCTGGAAGAGTGCCAACTATGGGAGTACGAGTGCCCCAGCCACAAAAACAGCACTCATCTTCGCGGGAAATGCAAGATTAATTTCGCATTATTTTCGGCGCTGACGCGACCGGTTCCGGGCGCTAGGAGCGACGCGATCCGAGGCTCTCCAGCAGGCGTTCCTCGGCGTCGTGGCCCGGCGCGATTCCAGCCGGAATGCGCAGGTAGAAGAACACGCCGCCGACCCACCAGAGGGCGAACAACACCCAGGGTTCGAACGACAACGCGGCCGGCATGCCGGGCATATACAGGCTGAGCAGGGCCAGGCAGAGCGCGACTGCGGCAACGCCGATCACGACTCCGCCGTTGCCCTTGCCGCCCACGCGCAGCGGGCGGTCCATCTTCGGTTCGCGGCGGCGCAGCACCACAAAGGCCACGGCAACCAGAATGTAGGCGATGACGATGCTCGGGGCTCCGGAATCCACGAGCCATCCGAGCATCTGCGTTCCGAAGAACGGCGCCATGAACGACAGAACGCCGACGAAGATGAGCGAGTTGGTCGGCGTGCGAAATTTCGGGTGCAGCTTGCCGAACCAGGCCGGCAGCATGCCGGAGCGCGCCATCGAGAACATCAGGCGTGATGCCCCGAGCAGCAGCGAGTTCCACGAGGTGAGGATTCCGGCGATTCCGCCGGCGATGAGCACCCTGGCCATGACGTCGCTGCCGAAGAGCGCGCCCATGGCATCCGCTGTGGCGATATCGGTTTGGCCAATGGCCGCCGCCGACATGGACGATGACGTGGTGAGCACGATCATGACGTACCAAATGGTCGCGAGAATAACGGCAACCACAACGAGCCGGCCGATCTGGCGCGGCGCAACGTTGACCTCTTCGGCCGATTGCGGAATGACGTCGAAGCCGACGAACAGGAAGGGCACGACGACGAGCACGGCGAAGAATCCGCCCATGCCGCCGGTGAAGAACGGTTCCATGTTCACCGTGGAGCCGCCGGTGAACGAGCCCAGCACGAGCATCGCACCGACTATCAGCAGAAACAGCACCACAAAGGTCTGCACGACCCCGGCCAGTTTCACACCCCGGATGTTGATCCCCGTGATCACGACGGCCGCCACGGCTCCGACCAGCGCCCAGGTCAGATAGACCTGCTCGCCAGCTATCTGCCAGAGCGGGATCTGGCTCAGGTTAGGAAAGAGATACCCGGCCGTGCGCGGTAGGGCGACGGCCTCGAAGGCGACGATGGTGACGTAGCCGCCGGTGATCGCCCACGATCCGACGAACGACCAGCGCGGCCCCATGGCCCGCAGTAGAAAGTTGTGTTCGCCGCCGGCCTTGGGCATTGCCGCGGTGAGTTCGGCGTAGGTGAGGCCGACGATGCTCATGATGATGCCGCCGGCGATCATGGCCGTGACGGCGCCCATCGTGCCGGCGTCGTTGATCCAGCCGCCGGTCAGCACGACCCAGCCGAAACCGATCATGGCACCGAAGCCGAGGGCGAGTGCGTCTCTGTTGCCGAGCACTCTGAGCAAAGACGGTGCGTGGTGGTGCGTGGTAGCGATGGTGTCCCCGTTTGTTTCGGCTCGTACTCAACATTGAGTGACGCCGGATGGTGCGCCGCCGGCGCTGGTCTACCTTGAGTCTGCCACTTTCCCGGCGGTCGGGGGCCGCTACCCGCGACCGACCCACCGATCTATCGAGCGGTACACGCCGAAGACGCGACCGGCGACGGTGTCCCAGGCTGCCAGCGGCAGCACGCCGCGCAGCACCTTCGACAGGCTGACCGTCCAGGGCAACAGCAGCTGCGGCTTGCCGGCGAGCATGGCCCGCCAGACCCGATCGACGACATATTCCGGGGTCATCAGTGGGGTGAGCAGCGGCCCGCGCGCGCCCTCGAACATGCCGGTATCGATGTAGCTCGGGCAGACCGTGGTGACCTTGACCTGGCCGTGACCCTGCTGCACGAGCTCGAGCCGCAGCGAATCGCTCCATCCGATCAGGGCGGCCTTCGAAGCGGCATAAACGCTCATGCGCGGGTTACTGAGGGTGCCGGCGGCCGACGCGATATTTACGATGCGTGACTCACGCCATCCGCTCGCAAGGCAAAGTCATATGGTCGTAGCAACGCTCTAGTGATTGGAGCGTTTTATGGTCAAGTTGTTTCCGCCGAATACTCGCACTGAGTTCAT
>NZ_PJJT01000069.1:0-45355 GCF_002929615.1 Cryobacterium sp. M91
ATGAACTCAGTGCGAGTATTCGGCGGAAACAACTTGACCATAAAACGCTCCAATCACTAGAGCGTTGCTACGACCATATGACTTTGCCATCATTGACCGGAACGGATGTCACGGCCTGGCCGGCAACATCGACATCCGCCACGAGACCCGCGCGTTCTACCCCGGCCAGCCGATCGACCCGCTCCGGGGCATCCCAGGGGAGCCGGCCGGTCGCTTGTTCGGTGCCGCTCGAATTGCGGGTCGAGGCCGGCTCGATCATGATCTGGGTCGCCGAGACCGCGTCGAACTGGTTGGAGATCTGCCCGGCGGCGGTCTGCGCGAATCCGATGGTGACCACTAGGGAGGCGATGCCGAGCACGGTACCGAGGGTGGTCATGACGAGCCGGCTGGGCCGGGCGCCGACGCCGTAGCTTGCCTCGACCAGCAGGTCCTGCACCGAGAACCGGTCGGTCCGGCGAATGACCGGCACGATGTTGGGTGGGCCGGAGAGTGCGGCGACCTGTTTGTCGGTGGTGGCTGGGTGAGCGGATGCTGCGGCGGAGGATTCAGTGGCGGCCGATTCTGCACCGGCTGGCATTGCGACGGCTCTGGGCGCTGAGGCCGTCAGCTCAGCGGCATCGTCGTTCAGCGAGTCAGAGTCACCGCGGGGCCCAGGCACCGCCTCGTCGACCGCGGCGGTGCCTGCGGAACGGCGGCGCAGCATCCGCTTAAAGGAGAACGTCATGACAGCTCGCTCAAGCGACCGTCGGTGATGCGCACGCGGCGGCCGGCCCGATCGCTGACAGCTTGGTCGTGGGTGATGACGATGAGGGTGAGGCCGTCGGCGTGCAGCTCTTCGAACAGGTCCATCACCTCGCTGCCGGTGGTTTCGTCGAGGTTTCCGGTGGGTTCGTCGGCGAGCAGCAGCTCGGGCGACGCGACCACGGCGCGCGCGACGGCGACCCGCTGGCGCTCGCCGCCGGAGAGGGTGCCGGGCAGAAAGCTGAGGCGATGATTGAGGCCCACCCGGTCGAGGGCTGCTCGGGCCCGGTCTTCGCGCTCGCCGCGCGGAACTCCGCTGTACAGGGTGGCGAGCAGTACGTTGTCGAGCACGGTGCGGTGTGGCAGCAGGTGGAAGGCCTGAAAGACGAAGCCGATGGTGCCGCCGCGCACGATGGCGCGCTGCTTTTCGTCGAGCAGGCTGGTAGAGGTGCCGTCGAGGTGGTACTCGCCGACGCTCGGCCGGTCGAGCAGGCCGAGCAGGTTGAGCATGGTGGACTTGCCGTATCCGCTTGGTCCGACGATCGACAGGTAGTCGCCGCGTTCAACCCGCAGGTTGACCGATTTGAGCGCCTGCACCTCGGGCGGGCCGGGAAACGACCTCGTGACGTTGACCAGTTCGACGACCGGGGCCGCGATCACCGGCCCACCACGACGAGGTCCCCGACCGCCAGCGAGCCGTCGACGGCGGTGATCTCGACGAATCCTTCGGCGGCGAGCCCGGTGGTGACCTCGACCAGCACGGTTTCCGCGCCCTCGCCGGGGTCGAATTCGACCCGGGATTCGCCGCCGGGACCGGCGGTGAGCGCGGCGAGCGGAACGGCGAGCACCTCGCCCTCGGTCGAACTGACCGGGATGCGCACGCGCACGTTACTGCCCTGCACGGCCTGGATCTGCTCGTCGGTGAGCGCGTCGGGGGCGAACAATACGGTGAAGCGGCCGCTAGCTGGTGCACTACTTGTTGCTGCACCGCTGGCCGGTTCGGCTGGCAGGATCGAGGTGATCGTGGCGCCCTGGTCGCCGTCGGGCATGGCGAGAATGGCCGGGGCCCCGACTTCAAGCAGGGCGGCGTCGCTGGCGGTCGCCGATCCGGAGATGACCAGGGTCGCGCCCGAAACCCGCATGACCGGTCCGGTGATGCTCGATCCGCGTTTCACGCTGATCTCGTCGACCCGGCGGGGCAGTCCCGGCAGGTAGAGCACTTCGCCGGCGGGCAGGTAGGCCAGCGCACCGTCGCGCGCGTCGCTCAGGGTCTCCCCGGCGCGGGTCAGCTCGGCCTTGGCCGCGGTAACGGCGGCCGTCTCCGCGCTCGAGTCCCGCGGGGCTAGGGCCTGGACTCGGCGCGCGACGGCAAGGGTGACGGCCTCGGCGGCATCCGCTATCTCATTAGGGGTGCCGTCGGCCCGGGCAGAAGCGAGCGCCCGCTCGGCGCTGCGCACAAGGTTGCCCTGCTCGACCACGTCGACGTTGGACGCCGCGCCCTGAGCGGTGGCGAGTGCGTTATTGGCGCTGTCAACGGATGCCTGCGCGCTCGAGACGCCGGCTTCGGCGCCGCTCACCGCGCTGGCGACCTCGGAGCCGCCGGTGGGGGCCGGGTAGCCGACCTTGGCGTAGAGCGCGGTGACCGCGCTCGCGGTCTGGGCGTCGAACACGTCGGAGTCCAGCGCACCGGCATCGATTCCGGCCACGCTCAAACCCTGCTTGAGCTGCAGCACGTCGGGGCCGGACACTCCGACCCGCAGGGTGCGGTAGACCGGCAGGTCGCCCGGCAACACGATCACCGGGCGGCCGGTGACCTCGAGCGCGATCGACGCGGTGTCGAAGATTGCGGCGACCTCGGGCACCTGCCCGGTGACGATGGGCGGCCCGGCGAGTTCGCCGGTTTCGATGCTCACTTCGACTGAGTCGGCGTAGGTCGCGTCGCCGCGCATGGTGACGTCGTTGGCGAGCGTGCGGTTTTCTATGGGAACGGTGATGAGTCCGGCGGCGGGAGCATCGGCATCCGCTGCCGCCTGCCCGGGCGAGACGATCAGCTGGCCGAGTCCGAGGCCGGCCACGAGAGCGACGATGGCGACGGTGGCCATGACCCAGATCACCCGGTTGCCGACGAACAGGCGGCGCCAGCCCCGGCTGCGCGAGTGGGGTTTCGGCGCGACCGATTCGGCGGCGGGCGCCAACTCGTCGGGCGCACTCGTTCGTCGACCGAACCGGCGCGACACCTACTTGCCTTGCTCGGTGTCTGCGATGAGCGCGTCCAGCTCGGACTTGTGATCAATGATGAACTGCTCTTCGAGGTCATACTGCACACTCATCGAGGCGTCGGTGTAGTCAATCTTTTCGGCGCAGGTGAAGTCGGCCATGGCGACGGCGAGTTCCTTGTCCCGCATCTCGGCGAGCACCGTCTCATCGGCGCCGGCGCCGGTTTGGTTTTCGTAGAGCTCACTCTGCGCGGTCGAAATCGACTCCTGCGCGTCCGCCTTCTTGGTGAAGGTTGCATAGCCGGCGTCGGCCATGCACGCTGCCCACTCGGAATCGAGCTTCACGAGCGTGGGGGAGGACTGGGCTGCTTCGTACATGGCGCTCATCGCTTCATAGAGGGCTGCATGTTCGTCCTGTGAGGGCTGGTCGCCGTTGATCTCGTGACTGGCGAAACCTTGGCAGCCCGACGTCTCCCAGTTGTACTCGTAAGAACCGTCCTCGCCCATCTCTTCCTCGGTGGGCGGCACGCCATAGAGCACCTCGTAGTACGCGGCTTGCTCGCCCTCGGAGAGGCTCGTGACGTAGTCCTGGTTCGGGTCGACGAACTCTTGGCTCTGCTCCTGCTGCTCGGCGATCTGCTCTGGCGATTGGCTCATGCCGTAACCGTTTTCGGCGACCCACTTCTCGGTGCCATATTCTTCGCCGTCGTCGGCGCTCATCATGCCGCTGTACTGCGAGTTGTCGACCGGAACGTAGTCGAAGCCCTCGTCAGCCATGCAGGTCGCAGTCAGTTCTTCCTGCTCGTTCTGCTGCGCCAACATGGAGTCTTCGTCGTAGCCCTCGTTCATCACCGACATGTACTTGGTCAGCGGGCTCTCGGCCGGGTCGAGCTTGGCTCCCGCCTGGTCAGAGCTGCACCCAGCGAGCGTCAATGAGAGCAGTGTAGTAGCGGCGATGGCCGTGAGCAGCGAGCGTTGGCGCATGAATTTCCCCTTTTAATACGATGGCGACGATGCCCGTTTCCCCATAAGGTACCGCATTGCTGTGGCCGATTGGGGGTGAACGCCGCTTTGCAGCAGTACAAGAACCATACCGCTCGGTCTGTTTTGTACGCAAAGTCAGGGAAGGGATGGCGAGCGGCGTACGGAGTGCAGGCTGGGCCAGCTGCGGGCGAACGGATGCTGCGGTGCGGGCGGGTGCGGCGGCATCCGTTTGCGCAACGTGGGTTTTCGGGCGCAGCCGACCTCGAGCGTTTGGGAGCTACCCCGCGGGGGCCGCCGGGTCATCGCCGCGGGTCCACGCGATGGCAATGAGCCGGCGCAGCACGTCGAGGGTCTTGCCGTCGTCGTGGCGGCGGGCGGGCGTTACCGCGTCGAGGAAATCCTCGACGGAGGATACGGTCGATTGCGTCTTGTTTGCGGCCATGGCCTCAGTTTTGCGCGTGCAGGCCTCTTCTGCTGCCGGGCCGAAACTCGACTCGTCGATCCCGGCGCGTGCGCCACACAGCCGCGGCATGCTTCGGGCGGATATGGTGGGCAGCAAGGAGTCGCCTCCCGGTTACACGTGATTGGAAACAGCACCATGGCCCAAAATCCCAAACAGAGCAACAAGGTTGCCCGAGCGGCAAGCTCAGGCATGCGGAACGCACGGTTCAGCGCTGAAGCGGATACCGCCGCGGCAAGAGCCCGCGCCCTGAGGGCCAGCCACCTGGAGAAAAAGAAGCCCGGCAAGTAGCTTTGCGGGTCAGCTGCTGCCGCGCAGGTAGGCCAGCTGCGCGCGAACGGATGCCTCGGCGGCGAACCGCACCGCGGCATCCGTTTGGGCGTAGACCACGTCGGTGACCTGAGCCGTGCTCGCATCGTCGCCAAGCTCTCGCAGGGCGGCACGCACCTGGTCGAGACGCTCGCGCCGGTGGGCGAGGTAGGTGTCGCAGCTGGCGGCGAGGTCGGGCAGCACCGGGCCGTGGGCCGGCAGCACAATGGCCGGGCCGAGCGCGCGCAGACGTTCGAGTGAGGCGAGGTAGTCGGCGAGGGTGCCGTCGATGATGGAGGTTCCGCGGCCGAGAATGGTGTCGCCGGTGAGCACCGAGCCGGTCGGGCCGTCGTCCGGCAGGTGAAGGCAGACGGAATCGTCGGTGTGCCCGGGGGTGTGCACGATGTGGATGCTGGTGCCGCCAGCGTCGATCAGTTCACCGTCGGCGAGGGGGTCGCCGCCCAGGCAATACGCCGGATCGAACGCCCGCACCGGGACTCCGGTCAGTTCGGCGAACCGTGCGCTCGCGGCCGTGTGGTCGGCGTGCCGATGGGTCACGAGCACGAGTGTGACCCGCCCAGTCGCGGCGAGGGCAGCGAGGTGGCCATCGTCGAGGGGACCGGGGTCAACCACGACGATGTCGGTCGTGCCGGGCGCGGCAATGATGTACGAATTGGTGCCGTCGAGGGTCATCGG
The DNA here is from genome assembly GCF_002929615.1 of Cryobacterium sp. M91. Lineage (NCBI taxonomy): Bacteria > Bacillati > Actinomycetota > Actinomycetes > Micrococcales > Microbacteriaceae > Cryobacterium > Cryobacterium sp. M91. The sequence goes on from NZ_PJJT01000069.1 coordinate 5,407, forward strand.
CCCCGCGTTCGGAGCGAGCAGGCTGCGGGTGACTGGGCTCGTGCGCTGCGGTTGTGCGTCGTGGTCGGGCATAGCTCGCAGCTTAGTGTCGGTGTCGGTGTCGGTGCCGATGTCGGGGGTCGGCGTTAGGGTGGGGGAACCCGATCGATGAGGACGACGCGATGACGCGAGATGCACAGACCGGCCCGGTTCCGATCGGGGATGGTGCGAGCCCGGCTGCGCCTCTCGGGGTGGCCGCGACGGTGGTGTTGCTGCGTGACGGTGCCGAGGGGCCCGAGGTGTTGCTGCTCGAACGTCCGCGCCATCGCGGGTCGTTTGCCGGTGCCTGGGTGTTTCCCGGTGGTGGCGTTGATCCGGAGGACCGATTACTAACGGATGCCGCGGATGTCGCGGCGTCGGGTGGCAGCGGAGCGACCGCCGCCGAGGGTACCGAGGCTATGATCGTCGGCGCGGATGCTGGTGATTCTGCTGACTCGGACGACCCTATCGCCCCGGCGGCAGCCGAGGCCGTCGAACAGCTCGCCGCCCGCCGGGCCGCCGTGCGCGAGGTGCGGGAGGAGACCGGGCTCGAGGTGTCGCCGGATGCGCTCGTCTCGACCGCGCTGTGGATTCCGCCCCCGATCGCGCCGAAGCGCATGCGCACCTGGTTTTACCTCACGGAGGCACCGGCCGGCATCATTGTGCTCGCCGAAGATGAGGTCATCGACTACGCCTGGCTTCGACCCGCGATCGCGCTGGAGCGGCATGCATCCGCTGTGATGACGCTCGTGGCACCGACCTGGGTGACGCTGCACGGGCTGCAGGGGTTCGAGTCGGTGGCCGCGATCGTGGCGCATTTCACCGGGCGTGGGTTGGCGCACTACGAGACCCGACTCGGAGCGAGCGAGCGTGGGCAAGTGCTGTTCTGGGCGGGCGATGTGGCCTACGACGACCAGGCCCACATCGAGCAGGAAGGGGGCCGGCATCGGCTGGAGATCGGCCAGGTCCCGTGGGTGTACACGGCGAGCGATCGGGCGTAACGCCTCAGCCGCTCGTCTGGCTGCTCGATTTAGCGCTTGCTGAACGGAACGCTCGGACGCCCGGGTAAGGCGCCCGGGTCAGGCGGCCGGGCCGACGGGGATCAGCGACGGCACGCGGCAGTTCTGGCCGCCGACGAAGTTCAAGCACTCGTCGAACATGAGTGAGAACGGTTCGAACGTGGATTCACCAAACCAGTCACTGAAGAACAGCCAGAAATTGAGGTTGCCGTAGGTCGAGCAGGCATCGCCCTCTTCACCAGCGTTTTGCACGGCCACCGGGTTGGGCTGGTAAGGCGTGTAGTTGTACAGGTTAGCCGTGGCCTGGTTTTCGATGGCGACTGGGGTTGAACCGCACTCGGCGTTGGGGTTGAAACCCACGTCGACCGTGCCGATCTTGAAGGCCCGGTCGGGTTCCTGGGTGTACTGCCGAAACTGCCAGGCCGCGTTGTAGACCTGGTTGAAGAATCCGAAGTACTGGGCGTCGCAGTCGGCGGTGTCCGGGCAGCCGTAGCCGGTGGCGCGCAGGTAGCCCGATTCGCTCGGCCGGGTCAGCAGGGACTGCTCTTTTTGCAGCAGCACCAGCAGCACCTCGGGGCTGATCGTGCAGGCCGCCGCGATCTTCGCGATAATGCGGGCGGCGGTCTCGTTCGCGCCGCCGGTATAGGGCAGGCAGTGCCCGGCGCCCTTGGCCGGTTGGCTGGTCGTCGTCTCGCGGTACTCCCAGAGGCACGGCACGCCGTCACTCGGGGCGCAGGAGCGGTCTTCGAGAAAATCCTGGATCTCGCTCTCGGTGAGGGCATCCGGGTTGAAGAAGTTGTAGTCGCTGATGATGAGGCCGGGGTCGAACGGAGCGGGTTCCGTCACCGCGGTCGACAGCGGGGCTGCGGTAACCGGTGGCGTCGGAGAGGTGACCAGGGTCACCAGCAGCCCCAGCAGAGTTACGCCGGTCGCCAAAATGCGCAGTCGGCGAGGGGGCAGCGCAAATGTGCTCATACCAAAACCCTAACCGCGGGCGGCCAGCTCGAGGCACTCATGACGGAAGCGGGCACTCGTTCCCAGGGGTGCCAGCGTCTCGAACGAGTGCCGCGAGGCGCTGCCCAGTGCGGGTCAGGCCGTCGGGGCCGGGATGACCACCATGGGCGACTGGATGTTCAGCACGATCGAGTGACTCACGGAGCCGAGCAGCAATTTCGACAGGCCTGTGAAGCCGTGGTCGCCGACGACCAGCAGAGCAGCCCCGCGGGCTGCGTCGAGCAGCACCGACTGGGCCGGGCCGCGCACCAGCGACGGACGGATGCGCACCATCGGGTAGCGGGCGGCGACGATACGCAGCGACTCGTCCAGGATGCGCCGGTGCGAGGTCTCCAGGGTCTCCAGAAACCGGGCGTCAGGTTCGGTCGTGTCGCGCCAGACCAGCGGTTCCTGCCAGGCATGGATCGCGATGAGGTCTTCGCTGGAACGCTCGGCTTCGGCCGCCGCGAATTCGATGGCGGCGTTGGAAGCAGCCGAACCGTCGACGCCGACCACAATGCCGGTGTGCCCGGTGTTGAACGGCACAGCGCTGTCGCCCTCCGGAATGATCGCGACGGGGCCGTTGGCCGAACCGGCCAGGCGTGCCCCCATCGACCATTCGTAGCGCAGGGTCGACACGCGGCGACGGTGGGTTCCGACGACGACGAGGGTGTCCGTTCCGCTCAGCGCGCGCAGTTCGGAGATCGGGTCTCCGGAGAGCAATTCGGAGTGCACCGTCAGCGCCGGATACTTCGCGCTGACCCGCTCCGCATCATCGCAGAGTACCTCGCGGGCGCGTGCTGTCGTGGACTCCAACGCGAAATAGTCCGCCGACGACACCGTGCGATCGAGCACCTGCACCAGCGTGAGGTCCCCGCCGGTTGCACGGGCCAGCGACCAGTTCAGGGCCGCTCGGGCCGGCTCCGTTCCGTCCCAGGCAACCACCATCTTGGCGGTAGTGAGCGTGTCAGTCATGAGCCCAACCCTTTCTGCGGTGCTGGGCCGCGAGTGAATGCTCGGGTGACCGTCGCCGACTTCTACTTTTCAGGTTAGCCACGGCGATCATCCCCAAGTAGGGCCGAAAGTCACGAGATTAGCGACGACATCCGCTCAGCACGGTACGCAACGCCGGTAGATTTCGGGACACACCGCGATTGGGGCGCAGTCAGATCGGGCAGGGAGTCGAACCATTCCTGCACGCCTCTGCCGGCGGCATCCGCTTCAAGATGGAGGGTGCGCTGGGGCGTGACGGCGGCATCGATCGCGCCCTGTCGGGTGCTTGGCCGGCTCAGGCCGTGTAGGTGGGTCGGGCCGCCGACCAGGAGCAGGTCGACCTGGCTGAGGTCCACCACGGTGTTCCGGACGGCCGGAACGAGAATGACCTCGGCCGGGGCCAGGCCACGCCCGATCGCCTCCGCGACGAGACGGGTGTTGCCGTACATCGATTCGTAGACGATCAGGGCGCGCATGAAACCTCCCGGGGAAACGTTGTTAGCGGGTGATTACGACCTTGAGGGCCTTGGTTTCGGCGGCGCGAGCAAAGGTGTCGTAGGCCTCGAGGAACTGGTCGAAGTTGAAGTGGTGCGTGGCCAGTTTCTCCGCCGGCAGCTTCTTGCTAGCGACGAGCTTGAGCAGCATCTTCGTGGTGTTGGCGTTGACCAGCCCCATGCTGATGTTGATGTTCTGAATCCAGAGGTTCTCCAGGTGCAGGTCGACCGGCTTTCCGTGCACGCCGACGTTGGCGACGTTGCCGCCCGGGCGCACGATTTCGGTGGCCATGGTGAAGGTCTGCGGAATGCCGACGGCCTCGATGGCCACGTCGACGCCGGCGCCGTCGGTGAGAGCCAGAACCTGCTCCTTCCAGTCGGCGGCACCGGAAACGACCGTGTCCGTCGCGCCGAAGTTGCGGGCCCGCTCGAGGCGGTTCTCGTCGAGGTCGATCGCGATGATGGTCGCGGCGCCGTACAGGCCCGCGGTCGCGATGGCGGCGAGGCCGACCGGGCCGGCACCGATCACGGCGACGACATCGCCGGGCTTGACCCGGCCGTACTGCACGCCGATCTCGAAACCGGTCGGCAGGATGTCGCTGAGCATAACGCCCTGGTCGTCGCTGACGCCTTCCGGCAGCTTGTGCAGGGAATTGTCGGCGTAGGGAACGCGCACGAACTCGGCCTGGGTGCCGTCGATGAGGTGGCCGAAGACCCAGCCGATACCGGAGGCACCCTCATCGCCGAGGCAGTGCGAGTAGAGCCCGTTGCTGCAGTTGCTGCAGTGGCCGCAGCTCTTGATGCAGGAGATAATGACCCGGTCGCCGACCTTCAGGTTGCTGACGGCTGAACCGACCTCGGTGATTGTGCCGACGCCCTCATGGCCGAGGATGCGGCCGACCGTGACGGCGGGAACGTCTCCCTTGAGAATGTGCAGGTCGGTGCCGCAGATGGTGGTGGTGTCCACGCGCACGATCGCATCGGTCGGGCTGTGCAGCGTCGGATCCGGAACGTCGGTCCAGCTCTTCAGGCCGGGGCCGCCATAGACGAGTGCCTTCACGGGGTATCTCCTTTGGTTCGTGGGCGGGCAAACGACCCGTCAGAGCCACGGTACTTCTGGAGCTCCTGCGCCCAACAGGGCCGAAAGTCCCCTTGGGAAAAACCCACCTAATCGGGACTTCCGGCCCTTCTATTATTCTGCGCGCACTGGGAGGATGAGGCGTAGGTGGTGCACTGCATCGCTGTGACCTGAGCTATCAGAAGAGGTAGAGCAATGAACCGGATGATTGTGGTTGGCATTGATGATTCTGCCGCCGGCGAGACCGCCCTCGCGTGGGCCATGCAGCGAGCCGAGAACGTGAAGAGCCCGGTGACCCTCATGCACACCGTGTACGAAACCTGGCTGGCCGATGGCTACGGCTACTACGATTCCATTCTCGACGCCGAGAAGAAGCTGCTCACCGACGCCGGCGCTCGCGCCGCGGCCCTGGCCCCCACCGTCACCACCCACACCGAGTTGCGAACCGGCAGCGCGCCGCGCGTACTCAGCGAGTTGTCCAAGGAAGCCGAGCTCATCGTGGTCGGCACTGATCGAAAGGGCCGGGTCCAGGGCGAACTGTTCGGCAGCGTGAGCCTGCAGATTGCCGCGCTCTCCACCTGCCCCGTCGCCGTCATCCCCTCGCTGCCCGAAATTGAGCGCTCGGGCGTGTACGTCGGCGTGGATGGCTCAGCCGATTCCGTGGCGGCCGTCGCGTTCGCCGCCGCCGAGGCCGACCGCACTGGCCAAGAGCTCTACGCCCTGTACGCGGTGCACCTGCCGAACCGTCGCGTGTTGCGCAGCATCCCGGCAGACGCCGTGACCGAGCGCATGGAAGAGGAACGCATTGTGCTTGCCGAGGCCGTCGCCGGCCTCAGCGCTCGATACCCCGACCTCGTGGTTCACCAGGTTCTCGAGACCGACGAATCGCCCGCCCGGGCGTTGGTGTCCGCCGCCGTGCGCGCCCAATTACTCGTCGTAGGTAGCCGCGGCCGCGGGTCGCTGACCCGTCTGCTGATGGGATCGGTCAGCCACGAGGTGCTACTGCACATCAGCTGCCCGACGATTGTGACGAGAACAACCCACAAGTAAGGTCACCTCCCACCAAACCGTGCCAAGGTGAGAGCACAGATCGCTGACTGGGTGGGGGGGGGGGGGGAACACGGNGTGTCGGATCAGAGTATCGCCGAATTGGCGCTCACCCAGGACCGCATGCGTGGCCTGCTCGACGCCGTCGTGTCGGTTGCTGAGGACCTCAGCCTCGAAGCGGTGCTCGAGCGTGTGGTGACCGCGGCCTGCCAGCTCGTGCAGGCCCGGTACGGTGCCCTCGGAGTGATCGGCAGCGGTCCCGTCCTGAGCCACTTCGTCACCGTCGGTTTCGATGAGGAAACCGTTCACCGGATCGGGGCGCTGCCGACCGGCCACGGCGTCCTCGGTCCGCTCATTCGCGAACCGCGCCCGATCCGGCTGCACGATCTGCACGAGCACGCCGACTCCTTCGGGTTTCCGGCCCATCACCCGCCGATGAAGTCGTTCCTCGGCGTTCCGGTTCGGGTGCGCGACACGGTGTTCGGCAATCTCTACCTCACCGAAAAAGAAGGCGGCGGCGACTTCACCGACGAAGATCAGGAACTGGCCGTCGCGCTCGCCGCGGCCGCCGGCGTGACGATCGAGAACGCCCGTCTCTACGACGAGGCCCGCCGCCGCAGCCGCTGGTTGGAGGCGGTCGCGGCGATGGGCCGCGACCTGCTGCGCCCGGACGACGGTGACGAGAACAACGGCCTCGATCTGGTGGCGCAGCGCGTCCTCGTCGCTTCCGGTGCCGAGCTGGCCGTGATCGGGTTTCCCACCGACGACAGCCTGTACTGTGCGGCCGCTGCCGGCGTGGACGCCTCGGCCGAAGTCGCCGCCCGCCTGGTCGGCGGCACGGTACTGCTGCGCCCCGGCACGCTCGACGAACTGCACGACACCGGTGCGTCCTCAGCCCTCGGCAATCCGCCTATTCTGAGACAGGATGTAGCGTGCCCGGCCTCCGCGGCGCAGTGGTCGCTCCTGGGTCCCACACTGGTGGCCGCACTGGGGCCGGCCGGCGACGGGCAGGGCGTGATTCTGCTGTCGCGAGCACCGGCATCCGCTGCCTATAGCCTCACCGATGTGGAGATGAGCGCGGTGTTCGGCACCCAGGTATCGCTCGCGCTCGAGCTGGCCACGGTGCACCGGATGCGCGAGGAGCAGGCGGTGCTCGGCGACCGCGACCGGATCGCGCGCGACCTGCACGACCTCGTCATTCAGCGGCTGTTCGCCGCCGGGCTGAGCATGCAGAGCCTGCGCCGGTTCACGAACGATCCGGTTGCGCTGGACCGCATCAACGCGGTGACGACCGAACTCGATGAGACCATTCGTGAACTGCGTGACACGATCTATTCCCTGCGCGGAATGGCTCAGGACACCGGCACGCTGAGCAGTCGCATTCTCGCCGTGATCAAGGAGGGCGCGCAGGGTCTGCCGTTCGCACCGCGCATCCGCCTATCCGGGCCGATTGACGGACCGCTCGCCGATGACCTCAGCGGCAGCCTGCTCGCTGTGATCTCGGAGGGGCTGAGCAATGCTGCTCGCCACGCGCAGGCGACCAGCATTGACATTTCGGTGGACGCCCAGGACGAGCGGATCAAGCTCGTCATCGCCGACAACGGCATCGGTTTCAGTAAGCCGGCGCGGCGCAGCGGCTTGGACAACCTCAAGGAACGCGCGGCGCTGCTCGACGGTAAATTCTCGGTGCGCAGCACCCTCGGCGAGGGAACCCGGCTGCGCTGGTCTGTGCCGGTGCCGGAAATTACAGTCGGTGTTCGTCTCCACGTTTCGCAACGAACACGGCAGCCTGGGTTCGGCGCTGAAAGTCCAGCTTCGCGAGCATCGACGACACGTAGTTCTTGACGGTCTTCTCCGCCAAAAACATGGTCTGGCCGATTTCGCGATTGGTCAGCCCCGCGCCGATGAGGTCGAGCACCTTGCGCTCCTGCGCGGTGAGCGTGGCGAGCCGGGCATCCTGGGGGTCGGCCAGGCCGGCGATGATGCCCGCCTTGATCGCCGGGTCGAAGAGGGATTCGTCCGCCGCCGCGCGCCGAATCTTGCCGAGCAGGTCGGTGCTGCGAATCTCCTTGAGCAGATAGCCGGCCGCGCCGGCCAGAACCGCACCGCGCAGCGCCTGCTCGTCGTCGTAACTGGTGAGAATGAGGCACTGCTGGGCTTCGTCGACCGAACGCACGTCCCGGCAGACCTCGATGCCGGTGCCGTCGGGCAGGCGGGCATCGAGAATGGCCACGTCGGGACGCAGCTCGAGAATGAGCGGGGTTGCCTCGGCGGCCAGGCCGCAGTCGGCCACGACCTCGAATCCTTCGCCCTCGAGCAGCTCGCGCAGTCCGCGCCGAACCAGCTCGTGATCGTCGAGAATGAAGACCCGTACGGGAGCGGCCGTGGCGGCATTGCTGTTCATGGGGGTCCCTCTTCAATCGGCACGGATGCTGTCGGCACGGATGCTGGCCGGTGCGTATTGCTGACTGTTAAGTATCGCGCCGGGCTGCACCCGGGGACTAGGGCCAAAGGTCCGGTCCTTTAGGAACGGACCAGACGTGCGATGGCGGCGGAAGCCTCGCGGAGCTTGGCCTCGGCTTCGGCGCCGCCAGCGACAGCGGCGTGCAGCACGCAGTGATTCAGGTGATCGTCGAGCAAGCCGAGTGCGACCGATTCGAGGGCGCTCGTCATGGCGGAGATCTGGGTGAGGATATCGATGCAGTACTTGTCGTCGGTGACCATTCCCTGCAGCCCGCGGGCCTGACCTTCGATGCGGCGCAGACGCTTGAGGTAGGCATCCTTGTTGGAGATGTAGCCGTGCGGCCCGTCGTGGGTCGACTCTGACTCGTTCATACGGATATCCTCTGCGTCGTCGTTAGTGTCCCAGTGTACCCCCTCGGGGTATAGTAGTGCTCTGAGTACCCCCAAGGGGTATGCTCGAATGAGACCTCTTCGCGGGGAAACAGAAAGGTTCTGACCATGAACAGCACGACCACCGCCTACGGCGTTGACGGAATGACCTGCGGTCACTGCGTCGCGAGCGTGACCGAAGAGATTGCAGCTCTCGAAGGGGCTGAGAACGTCACCGTGGAACTGGTTAAGGGTGGCACCTCGCAGGTGACCGTCACGAGCGCCGCCCCGCTCGACCGTGCTCTGGTTGCCGCAGCCGTTGAGGAGGCGGGCTACCAGCTGGTGTCCGCGGCCTGATGTTGGATGGTCAACAGGTAGACCTCCTCGTCGGTGGGATGACCTGCACCTCGTGCGCTGCCCGCATCGAGAAGAAGCTCAACCGGATGCCCGGGGTCGCCGCCACGGTCAATTACGCCACCGAAAAGGCTAGCGTTTTCGTGCCGGCCGGCACGAGCGTCGACGACGCCATCAAGACGATTGAAGCCACCGGCTACACGGCCGTGCGGCCCGCAGCCGCCCCCGTGGCGGACACCGGCGACCCCGAGCTGGCCACCCTGCGCCAGCGCCTGCTCGTCTCGGCCGCGCTGACCGTGCCGGTTGCCGCCCTGTCGATGATTCCGGTGTTGCAGTTCACGAACTGGCAATGGCTGGCCCTGACCCTCGCCGCCCCGGTCGCCATCTGGGGAGCCTGGCCGTTCCACCGCGCCGCCTGGGTGAACGCCCGCCATGGCGCCGCGACCATGGACACCCTGGTCAGCGTCGGCGTGCTCGCCGCCCTCGGCTGGTCGCTCTATGCCCTGTTCTTCGGCATGGCCGGGATGGCCGGCATGACCATGAGCTTCACCTTCTCGGCCACCCCGGGAGGTGGTGCCGATGAGATCTATCTCGAGGTGGCATCCGCTGTCACGGTGTTCATTCTGGCCGGGCGCTACGCGGAGGCGCGGGCCAAACGCAACTCCGGGGCGGCGCTGCAGGCGCTGCTCGAACTCGGCGCGAAGGAAACCACGCTGCTGAAGGATGGCGTCGAGAGCCGGATCAGCACCGCGCTGCTCGTGGTCGGCGACGAGTTTGTGGTGCGGCCGGGGGAGAAGATCGCGACCGACGGCCTGATCGTGGACGGTTCGAGTGCGATTGACGCGAGCCTGCTCACCGGCGAATCGGTGCCGATCGAAGTCGGACCGGGCGACAACGTTGTGGGGGCAACCCTGAATTCCGGCGGGCGCCTCGTGGTACGGGCCGTCCGGGTCGGCGCTGACACCGAGCTGGCCCATATCGGCCGACTGGTGGAGCAGGCGCAGACCGGCAAGGCCGAGGTGCAGCGTCTGGCGGACCGGGTCTCCGCCGTGTTCGTGCCGATCGTGATCGGGCTCGCCCTGGCGACCCTGGCCGGCTGGCTGCTGGTCGGCGCCGGCGCGACGATGGCGTTCACCGCGGCCGTCGCGACGCTCATCATCGCCTGCCCGTGTGCCCTCGGGCTCGCCACACCGACCGCGCTGCTCGTGGGAACCGGACGCGGCGCGCAACTGGGCATTCTGATCAAGGGGCCGCAGGTTCTGGAATCCACCCGCCGGGTCGACACCATTGTTCTCGATAAGACCGGCACGATCACGACCGGGCGTATGACGCTGTCGAGCGTTGTGCCACACGAGTGCGGCTCTGTCGATGAGTTGCTGGCTCTGGCGGGGGCGGCGGAAAGCGGGTCGGAGCATCCGATCGCCCGCGCCATCACGGCGGGCGCGGTGTCGAAGCTCGGCCCTTTGTTGCCGTCGTCGGCGTTTCTGTCGGAGCAGGGGCTCGGGGTGCAGGCCGAGGTAGACGGCCGCCTGGTGCTGGTCGGCCGGCCCGCGTGGCTGGTTGAGCGGTGGGGGCTTAGGGTGCCGATTGAGCTGCAGGCCGTGCTGGGCACCGCCGAGGGGCTCGGCAAGACCGCCGTCATGGTGGCCTGGGAGGGCCAGGTGCGCGGCGTGCTGACCGTCGCCGACACAGTGAAGCCGACGAGCGCTGGGGCGGTCGAGCGCTTTCGGGCGCTCGGGCTGACGCCGATGCTGGTCACCGGCGACAATCTTGCGGCGGCGCAGAATGTCGCCGCCTCGGTCGGCATTACCGACGTGACCGCCGGGGTGCTGCCCGCCGACAAGGCCCGGGTGATTGCGCGGTTGCAGGCGGAGGGGCACGTGGTGGCGATGGTCGGTGACGGCGTGAATGACGCCGTCGCCCTGGCGACCGCTGACCTCGGCATTGCGATGGGCTCGGGCACCGATGTCGCGATCGAGGCGAGTGACCTCACGCTCATGCGCAGTGATCTGCTCGCCGCAGCGGATGCCATCCGCTTGTCTCGGCGCACCCTCACGACGATCAAGGCAAACCTGTTCTGGGCCTTTGCCTACAACGTCGCGGCGATTCCGCTCGCGATGGCCGGGCTGCTGAATCCGCTGATCGCCGGCGCTGCGATGGCCCTGTCCTCGGTGTTCGTGGTGACCAACAGTCTGCGGTTGCGCGGCTTCCGCGCGCTCCCGGTCGCCTGAGTATTTCCTTCCGGATCTCCTTTATTTCCGGGTTCGGGCTTTCGGGTTTCTTGTTTCCGGGCCCGGGCCCGGTCGCTGGGCCCATGATGGATCATGGGCCCGCTGCCGCAAGGTGGGCCCGGGCGAGCGGATGCCGCCGCCGCGCCCGCAGGCTTGTGCCCTCGATACCCTCTAGGGTTTAATTTGAATGGAGGCAAACGTGAAAATCATCATTGTGGGCGGCGTCGCCGGCGGCATGTCGGCGGCTACCAGATTGCGCCGGCTCGACGAGAGCGCCGAGATCATCGTGTTCGAGCGCGGACACTACGTCTCGTTCGCGAACTGCGGCCTGCCGTATTTCGTCGGGGGAATCATCCGTAAGCGCAGTGACCTGCTGCTGCAGACCCCCGAATCTCTCGGAAGTCGTTTCGCGCTCGACGTGCGCATCGACACCGAGGTCGTGCAGATCGACCGCGTCGAACAGACCGTTTCGGTGCGCAATCTGCTCACCGGCGAAGAAAGCCTCGAGAGCTACGACCGCCTCGTGCTCGCCGCCGGCGCCTCGGCGCGTTCCGGCGCGACCGACAGCACCATTCCCACCCATACGCTGCGCACGGTCGATGACGTCGACCACATCACCGCGGTGCTCGCGGGCGTCGAAACGGCATTCGCTGTGGTCATCGGCGGCGGATTCATCGGCCTCGAAGCCATCGAAAACCTCGTGCACCGCGGGGTGCAGGTGACCCTCGTGCAGCGCGGCAGCCAGATCTTCACCCCCCTCGACCCCGAAATGGCCGCGCCCGTGCTTGACCGACTGCGCGAACGCGGCGTCGACGTGCGCCTGGGCACCGTCGTCACTGGAGCGTCGGGGCAGAGCGTCACACTCAGTGACGGCACCGCCGTACCCGCCGACCTCGTGATCGACGCGAGCGGCGTGCGCCCCGACGTGACCCTCGCCGAGCAGGCCGGTCTGCGCATCGGCGAGAGCGGCGGCGTCTGGGTCGACGGCACCCAGGCCACCAGCGATCCACTCATCTTCGCGGTCGGCGACGGCGTCGAGAAAACGGATGCCGTCGACGGCGCAGGCACGCTCGTCACCATGGCCGGCCTCGCGAACCGCCACGGCCGCTCCGTCGCCGACAGCATCGCCGGCACGCCCGAGCAGGCTGAGCCGGCCGTCGGCGCCGGAATCGTCGCCATCTTCGGCCTCACCGTGGCCACCGTCGGCTGGAACGAGAAGCACCTGATCGCCGCTGGGCGCGCCCACCGCATCGCACACACGCACCCCGCCAACCACGCCGGCTACTTCCCGGGCGCGGAAGGGATGTCGATCAAACTGCTCATCGATGCCGCGACCGATGCAATTCTCGGCGCGCAGATCGTGGGCGGTGCGGGGGTGGACAAGCGCATCGACGTGCTCGCGGTCGCGATGGCGGCCGGGATGACGGCATCCGCTTTGACGCGTCTGGAACTCGCCTACGCGCCGCAGTATGCCTCGGCAAAAGACCCGATCAACCAGCTTGGGTATGTCGCCGACAACCTCGCGCAGGGAACGAGCGTGAACCTGCAGTGGCACGAGCTGGAAGCGGCGCGCGCGGCCGGCGCTGTGCTCGTGGACGTGCGGTCGGCGGGCGAATTTGCCGCCGGCAGCATTCCGGGCGCGCTCAACGTGTCACTCGACGAGTTGCGAGCCCGACTCGCTGACCTTCCGCCGGTGCCGCTGATCGTGCACTGCCAGGTCGGTCAGCGCGGCCACACCGCCGCGCGCATTCTCACCCAGCACGGATTCGACGTGCGCAACCTCGACGGCGGCTACCGCACCTGGCTGGCCGGAACCGTCACTTCACCCATTTTGGAAAGAGCCCTCGCATGAAAGAAATCACCGTCACCGAGCTGTCCGCGCTCACCGAACCCGTTGTCATCGACGTGCGCGAACCGTGGGAGTACGAAGCCGCCCACGTTCCCGGCGTGATCCACATTCCGATGGGCGAGGTCGTCGGGCGAATCGGCGAGATCCCAGCGGATGTTCCGGTGCACGTCATCTGCGCCCTCGGCGGACGCAGCGCGCAGGTGGCGGAGTATCTGGCCGCGCACGGCCACGACGCCGTGAACATTGCCGGCGGCACCACCGCCTGGCAGCAGGCCGGTCTGGCGACCGAGCAGGGGGCCTGAGATGGACGACGTGCGCGCCGCCGAGCAGAAGAAGATCCTGAACCGGTTGCGCCGGGCGCAGGGGCAGCTGACCGCGGTCATCGCCGCGGTCGAGGGCGGCGGCAATTGCCGCGACGTCGTGACCCAACTGGCTGCCGTGTCGAGTGCCCTCGACAAGGCCGGCTTCGTCATCGTGTCGACCGCGATGCGCGACTGCATCGCGAACCCCGACAGCGAGAACTCGCTGACGGTCCCCGAGCTTGAGAAGTTGTTCCTGACGCTCGCGTAGGGCGTGCGGGCGGGGCACGGGCGGCGGGGCGCGGCATCCGCTCGCCGGGCCCACCCTCTGACTCCGGGCCCAGTCTATAAACTTGGCCCGGGGACAGGGCCCGGGCCAAGTCCGCAAAGAGCGCGGCACTCAGACGGCGGGGGTCACTCCGAGACCGGCCAGCATCTCCGTGACGTTCGCCCGGATCTGGTCGCGGATGCGCCGCACCTCCTCGATCGGCTGGCCGGCCGGATCGACGAGCTCCCAATCGACGTAGCGTTTGCCAGGGTAGATCGGGCAGGCATCGCCGCAGCCCATGGTGATCACGACGTCCGCCGCCTGCACCACGTCGTCGGTGAGCGGCTTCGGAAATGACTCGTCGAGCGACAGGCCGAGTTCGGCCATGACCGCGACCATGGTCGGGTTCAGCTCGGGCAGGGGCATCGATCCGGCCGAACGCACGTGCACGGCACCGCCCGACAGGGAATTGGTGAACACCGCGGCCATCTGCGAGCGGCCGGCATTCTGCTCGCAGACGAACAAAACTTCGGGCACCGGGCGCTCGATCGCACCCTTGGCCTGGCCCAGTGCATTCAGGCGTTCGCGAGCAAAGCGTGCCGTGCGGGTCGTCAAATGAGCCTTCACGCTCGACGTGCGCAGCAGCCCGGTATAGGACTCGAGCACGTAACGTTCGACGGTCTCGGCGGCGAAGATGCCGTGAAACTGCTCGGCGAGCTCACCGGCGAGACGCTTGAGCGACTCTTCCGGGTAGGTCAGGCCGGGAAGCATGCCTAAGCCTCGACCGGCAGAATCTCGGCGAGCAGCGCCTCGATGCGCGCCTTGATCTCATCGCGAATGGGGCGCACGCTTTCGATGCCCTGGCCGGCCGGATCGTCCAGCTTCCAGTCCTCGTAACGCTTGCCTGGAAAGATCGGGCAGGCGTCGCCGCAGCCCATTGTGATGACGACGTCGGACTGCTTGACGGCCTCGGTCGTGAGGATCTTCGGCACGTTGCCGGCGATGTCGATGCCCTCTTCGGCCATCGCGGCGATCGCGACCGGGTTGATCTGATCCTTCGGCTCCGAGCCGGCCGAGAGTACCTCGACGCGGCCCTGCGACAGTGCGGTCAGAAAGCCAGCGGCCATCTGCGAGCGTCCGGCGTTGTGTACGCAGACAAACAGTACGGAGGGTTTCATTTCTAAGTTCCTTCAGTTAGACGAGGGTACGAGTGGATGCTGCGACCGGCGCAGAGTCGGCCGCCGGCATCCGTTCGGGAAAGAGTCGCGGTTTCAGCCAGAGCGCGACGTAAACGAGCGCGACGAGCGCCGGCACTTCGATCAGCGGGCCGACGATGCCGGCGAGGGCCTGGCCGCTGAGGGCGCCGAAGGTTCCGATCGCGACGGCGATCGCAAGCTCGAAGTTGTTGCCGGCGGCGGTGAAAGCCAGCGTCGTGGTGCGTTCGTAGCTCAGGCGCAGCAGGCGCCCGGTGAGGAAACCGGCGAGGAACATCATCGCGAAGTAGACCAGCATCGGCAGTGCGATGCGGGCCACGTCGCCGGGGTGGTCGATGACCTGCTGGCCCTGCAGGGCGAACAGCATGACGATCGTGAACAGCAGTCCCCAGAGCGCGAACGGGCCGACCCGGGGTAGAAAGCGAGCCTCGTACCAGTCGCGGCCGCGGCGGGCCTCACCGATGCGGCGAGACAAATACCCGGCCAGCAGTGGAATTCCAAGGAACACCAGCACGCTCGCGGTGATCGCCCAGATCGAGAACTCGGCGCTCGTGGTGGGCAGGCCGAGCCAGGCCGGCAGGACCTGCAGGTAAAACCAGCCGAGGGCACCGAACGCGACGACCTGGAACACCGAGTTCACGGCCACGAGAAATGCTGCGGCTTCGCGGTCGCCGCAGGCGAGGTCGTTCCAGATCAGCACCATGGCGATGCAGCGGGCGAGGCCGACGATGATCAGTCCGGTGCGATATTCGGGCAGGTCGGGCAGAAAGATCCAGGCCAGGGCGAACATGAGCGCTGGACCGACCAGCCAGTTCAGCAGCAGAGAAGAGATCAGCAGGCGCTTGTCGGAGGCGACGGAACGGGCATCCGTGTAACGCACCTTGGCGAGCACCGGGTACATCATGATCAGTAACCCGATGGCGATCGGCACGCTGATCGAGCCGATCGTGAACGCGTGCAGCAGATCGCCGACGGCCGGAACGAACACGGCGAGCAGCAGGCCGAGGCCCATGGCGGCGAGGATCCAGACCGGCAGCAGCCGGTCCATCGCGCCGAGTCGGGTGGGGGCAGGTGCCGTAATGCTCACGAATCTCCAAGTCTTGACGACAGCGATTCGCGGTAACATTGATCGTTGTCGATGTCCACGCTAGATCAATACATTGACCAATGTCAATCTAAGGAGGATCTGTTCAGATGACGTTTACCCGGACCCTGCCCCTGACCGACATTTCTCAAGCGGATGCCTGCTCCTCCCCGCTGGCGCGCGCCGCCATCGCCCCGGACCACGCAGACTCCCTGGCCCGCTCGCTCAAGGCCCTCGCCGACCCCGCCCGCCTGCGCATCATCTCGATCGTGGCGGCCCACGCCGACGCCGAGGCCTGCGTCTGCGACCTCACCGACCAGCTCACGCTGAGCCAGCCAACCATCTCGCACCACCTGAAGGTGCTCGTCGACGCAGGTTTTCTCAGTCGGGCCAAGCGGGGAACCTGGTCGTATTACAGCCTGGTACCCGGCTCGCTCGACTCCGTCGCGGGCGTGCTGGCCGCCGTCTGAGGTCGGCCGCCTGATCGCGTCCGGGACCTGAGCCGTCCTGTCAGGCCGCCGTTCGTGCTGATGGCCGGCGCCGGGGCATCCGTTTGTGTCGCGTGTCGTTTTTCGAATTGTTCGGTCTGTTCTGGCCCTATGCGCTCGGCGCAATTGCTGGCAAGCTGGCGCCAGGGGAGAGGAGCCATCCGTGAGCACCTATGTGATCGTCGGCGTGATTCCGGGCCAGCCCGACGCCGTTGTGCTGGAGGCCGCTGCCTTTGCTGCCCGGTTTCAGGCCGAGCTGGTCTGCGCCACGGTCGATGCCGGCCGATATTTCGTGGATGAGTTCGCCGATGGAGGCGTTATCTCCCTGCCGATCGACCCCGACCTTGACGACACCGATGACGACGGATTCAGCGTGGCCTTCCGCGCTCACCTGACGACTCTGCTCGATGGCAGCAACCTGGTCTGGTCTACCCGGGCGGTGGCGGGCGATCCGGCCCGTGCCCTCGCCCACCTCGCCGACACGCTCGACGCCGCGATGATCGTGGTCGGTACCCGCGAATCCGGCGTGCGGGCCAGCGTGCAGGAATTCTTCGGCGGCTCCGTGGCCGTACACCTCGCCCACCGGCAGCACCGGCCGGTCGTCGTAGTTCCGCTCGCCCCGGTAGCCTTCCGCGACGAGCTGCCGTGGGAGTCGGAGCGGTAGCCGTCCAGCCGCGCGGGTATTTCGCGCCGCAGCGATTACGTGCCGCAGTCGCCACGTGCCGGAGGCCTACCCGGGCGCAGACGTGTATTCTGGCCTCGGCGATGGATCCCGCCGGAGCATCCGCTCAAACTGCCCGCGCTGATGGTTCCTACTCATTGCGACGGAATCACACCGGGCAGGACACCATCGACGAAATCACGCCGCGCGCCGCGCATCTGCGCTGGCGCTACCTCGGCCTGGTGTTTCTCGGCGGAACGGCGGGCACCGCCCTGCGCGAAGCGCTCTCGCTCGTGCTTCCTGACGGTCGCCTACCGCTGACCACGCTCGGAATTAACCTACTCGGTGCCCTGTTGCTTGGCCTCCTGCTCGAGGCCCTCGTGCGCAGCGGACACGATGCCGGTGGCCGCCGCAGCCTGCGACTCCTGCTCGGCACCGGTCTGCTCGGCGGTTTCACGACCTACAGCGCGCTCGCGACCGACAGTGCACTGCTCCTGCACGGCGGCGAGGTCGGCCTCGCGCTCACCTATGCTCTCGGCACCGTGCTGCTTGGCGGCGTGGCCACCGGGCTCGGCATCGTGCTCGGCGCCGCTCTGCACCGGCATCCGGGGGCGAACGGATGACCCCGCTCCTGTTCCTGGGGATCGCCTGCGCCGGCGGCGTGGGCGCGGCCGCCCGGTTCTACCTCGACGGCCTCGTGCGCTCCCGCCTCGGCGGGGCGTTTCCGTTCGGCACGACCATTATCAACGTGAGCGGCTCGCTGCTGCTCGGCCTCGTCACCGGCCTCGCCCTGAACCACCTGCTCGCGCCAGAGTGGAGCCTCGTGATCGGCGTCGGTCTGCTCGGAGGCTACACGACGTTCAGCACGGCGAGTTTCGAGACCGTGCGACTGGCCCAGCAACGGCGGTATCTGGCCGCGCTGGCCAACGGGATCGGCATGCTCGTCGCATCCGTTGGCGGCGCAGCACTCGGTCTCTGGGCGGGGCTGGCGCTCGGCTGACTCTGACTCTGACTCTGCCTCTGCCTCTGACTCTGACTCTGACTCTGCCTCTGCCTCTGACTCTGCCTCTGCCTCTGCCTCTGCCTCTGACTCTGCCTCGGGCGCCCGCGAGGCCGGGCCCATGTTGCGAACGGGGGCCCACGATCGATCATGGTCCCGCTTTCCGGGCCCGGGCCCGGGCCCGGAAAAGATTGGGCCTGAAATGGGAGCCCGCGGAATGGGGTGCGTGCGCCGCCGCGAGGTGCTAACTTNATGGGAGCCCGCGGAATGGGGTGCGTGCGCCGCCGCGAGGTGCTAACTTTGGCACCTCACCAGAGATGACCAGCGTTCAGGGGGCTGAAGGTATCGGCCCGCGGCCGGGTCACCCGTCGGACTCCTCGAAGTAGAGGTGGGCGTGCAGGCGGCAGCCGGGGTTGAATTCGGCCGCGCAGTGCGGGCAGCGCTCGACCTGGCGATACTCGGTGATGCTGAGCTCGCGGTGGCAGGCCCCGCACAGAATCGCGAGCTCCGACCACTCGGACTGTGGCCACCGCCGGGCCGCATGCGGAACGGGTTCGCCCCGTACAGCCTCGTCGTGGCACTGGTAGCAAGGGTAGTAGCGCCGGCAGCAGGCGAACCTGATCGCCACGATGTCCAGTTCAGAGTGAAAGTGGATGCAGCGGGTCGCCGAATCGAGAACCGCCCCGAACACGGGCGGCGCGGCATCCGTTTTCGCGGATGCTACGCCGGCATCCGGCGGTGGAGCTGCGCTCGCCCTGTTGGCGGGGTTGGCGCTGGGCTGAGAACGTCGGGCCCAGGTTGCGGAGCCGGGCCCATGATCGATCGTGGGCCCGCTTTCCGGGCCCGGGCCCGGTCGATGAATCGGGCCGAACATGCTATTCGCCCGACTCGGCATCAGCGGACGCCTGCTCAGTGACGAAGGCTTCGAAAGTGGCGGCATCGCTGTTGGAGCCCGAGTACTTCACGCCATTCACCAGCACCGTCGGGGTTCCCTCGATTGCATCAATGTCGGAGTTGGGAATCGGTCCCTCGAGCGCACGTTGCGTCGAGGCGTCGACCCAGTCGGAGTAGGTCTGATCGGCGATGCAGCTGGCGACCTCGCTGGAGGTCACCCCGGACCCCTCAACCAGGCTGGTCAGCTCGGCATTGGTCAAGCCGGTCGTGTCCTCGGCGGGCTGATCGGCGAACATGGCCGCGTTGAAATCGAGAAAGTTGTCGGGAGCATAGTTGGCCACGCAGGCAGCCGCGTTTGCGGCGCGGGTGGCGTACTCGGTGCCCGACGACAACCGATCGAGAATTGAGATCGGGTGAACCTCGACCGTGGCATTTCCGGCGGTGACCCACTCGGTAATCTGCTCGCCATTGGTGGCCTCGAAATCGCCGCAGATCGGGCACAGGTAGTCGATGTACATCACGATGTTGGCCGTCTCGACAAGCGCGCTCTGGTCGGTGGCGATCGGGTCGGCATCCGCTTCTAGAGCTGCTGTCGCGGCGGCGGAAACCGTCGTTCCGTCGCTACCGAGCAGGATGCCGTCGCTGGCCATGTTGGCCGGGCTCGCCGCTGCCGGGGCGGTGACGTTGTTCACGATGACCACGGCGACGATGGCGACCACGGCGAGCAGGCCGATACCGATGCCTCCGCGCAGAAAGAGTCGACGGCGTTGGTCCCGCTTGACCTGCTCGGCGCGCATGAGGCGGGCGGTTTCGCGGGCGTCTTCGCGGCGGTCTTTCTTGGGCGGGCGGGCCTGGCCGGAAGTGCTCATGCGGAAGTTCACCATTCGTTTGTAGCTGCTGTTGCCTAAAACGTTAGCGGCCCTGCCTAACGGTCTGGTTCCGGGAGCCTGTGAGGCGACTGTGAGAGCCGAGCTTAACGCGTGGGCACCTACTGGGTGAAGGCCGCATCGAACGAGGTGCTCGGCTGCGCAAAACCGAAGCTCATCAGGAAAGCGAGTGCCTCCGGCGCGCCCTGCAGGCGGTCCATGCGTCTTCGTACTCCACCGAGAGGGGGCCGTCGTAGCCGATCGCGGTCAGCGCACAAAAGCTGTCCTCCCACGGCACATCACCGCGGCCCGTCGAGACGAAATCCCAGCCGCGTCGCGGGTCTCCCCACGGCAGATGAGACGAGAGGATGCCGTTGCGCCCGCCACCCATCCGCATCTTCGTATCCTTGCAATCCACGTGGTAGATGCGGTCCTGGAAGTCGCTGATGAACGCGACCGGATCGATCTGCTGCCACATGAGATGGCTGGGATCCCCTTTCAGGCCGAACGCCGGGCGGTCGCGTTCAGACTCGCGTTCGCGCCGAGGTATCCGGGGAGTAGTGCCTATCCATCGACGAGTTCAGTTTGCCTGGCTTTCACCGCCGAAAACATCGCCAAGACCAACGCGTCCGCCGACATGAAATTTGGGTCGTCCAACGATGTCGAAACGGCTTGACACCTCTGAGAAACAAGCAGCGACGAGATGCCATCTCTGATGGGTAAAACGAGAGTCTTTATGAGTCGTGTTTTACTTGATCAACACCGTATTTTTAGATTTTCCATGCGTCAAAACCCGAACCCGACCGATGGGTGGATGCTCGTGCAACTGCATTCAGTCGAGCTCGGCGATCATCTCATCCACGGCGGCCGCACCCAAGCGCTCGCTGAGCACCATGAGCCCGGCTCCTCGGATGCCCGCATCGGGACCACCCCGAGCGGGCACGATGTTGAGGTGCTGATTGGCTAGGGGAATCGATCGCCGGTACACCACTTCACGCACGCCTGCGATGATCTCCTGCACGTTTATACCCAGCTGTCCCCCAATGACGACGACAGACGGGTTCAGGACGCTGACGCACATCGCCGTGACCTCGCCGATCGCTCGCCCCGCCGCGCGCGCAGCGGCAATCGCTGTGGGGTCGCCCATTCTGATGCGGCCGGTGACGTCACCGGGCCCGATAATCGCGACCCCATCCCGACTCAGGTACGCCGCTATTGCCGGGGCGCTGGCCGTCGCCTCAAGGTCACGATCGTTGGCCGTTCCGGGCACCAGTACATGTCCAATGTCGCCTGCTGAGCCCCGGGAACCGCGCTGCAGTACTCCGCCCAGGATGATGCCCGCGCCAATTCCCGTGGACACCTTAATGAAGACCAAATCGTCGACCGCGGGCCACTGGGTCGCTTGCTCGCCGAGTGCGAGCAGGTTCACGTCGTTGTCGACCAGGACCGTGGCCATCAGGCGCTGGCGCACAAAAGCGGGGATGTCAAAGCCGTCCCAGCCCGGCATGATCGGGGGGCGGATGGGCCGGCCCGTCGAATGTTCTACGGGGCCTGGCACCCCCACGCCAATCCCCAACAGATCCCGTTGCTGATGACCACTAGCGACGAGTAGGCGCTCCGCGGTGTCGACGGCCCATGTGAGAATCTCGGTCGGTCCGTCGGCGATGTCAAGCACCCGGCTCTCCTGATAAAGCACGCGGCCGGAAAGGTCGAGAACGCCCACCGCACCGCGGGTAGCGCCAAGGTCGATTCCTATGCAGACCCTCGAGGTCTGGTCGAACATCAAGCGCGCGGCGGGGCGCCCGCCTGACGATGATGCCAGGCCTTTCGGAGTCACCAAGCCGATCGCCGTGAGCCCAGCCAGCCTGTTCACCACGCTGGTTCTCGCCAACCCGGTCTCGTCGACAAGCTCGGATCGCGTTCGCGGTCGGCCGTCGCGGAACAGCTGAAAGAGGTCGCCGGCACCGGATGAAAACATAGTCTCGTATCCCAAATCATGAAAAGACCAATGAGTAAAAAGAACACTACCGGACCGAACGAGTGCCCAAAAAAACTGTCTATTGACATTTTAATGTCATAAGTGCTACTTTCAACCCAGCAAGGACAAACTACAAGGAGGTAGAATTGATGAAGTTCGCCTACGAGGCCAACGCGTGGGGCGGCGTGGTCGGTACGCCCGGCGCAGTGACTGATCTGGGATCGGGTTTCTATGTGACGCCGGGAGACGTGCATCAAACCGTCCAGGCGATCGCTGCAGCCGGCTACTCCGGAATCGAGTTGTTCGACGGCAACCTCCTTCCCTTCGAAGAATCGATCGACGACTTCGTATCTATCGTGCAAGCCAATGGCCTTGAAATCGCTGGCGTCTACACTGGTGGACACTTTATCTACCCTGATGCCCAGGAAGACGAGCTCGTCCGCTTCGATCGTTCGATTCGACTAGCCGCGTTCGCGGGTGCGCGCCACTATGTAGTCGGCGGCGGCGCAGTGCGGTCCACCGGCCCTAGGGCGCAGGACTATGAGGTAGCTGGTGCCTTCCTGGATATTATCGCCGAGCGCGCTCGCGCGGCCGGCCTCATTCCCAGCTATCACCCTCACCTCGGAAGCATCGCCCAAGCACCGGACCAAATCGACGCTCTCTTCGCCGCCACCTCCATCGGTCTTTGTGCCGACGTTGCGCACATCGCCGCAGGCGGCGGTGATCCCGTAGCCGTAATCCAGAAGTACAGCGACCGTCTGGCGTACGTGCACCTGAAAGACCTCGATCAGAAGACCAACGCCTTCCTGCCGCTGGGCGCGGGCGACCTGGACCTCACCGCCATCTTTGCTGCGGTCATCGACGCGGGCTATCAAGACTGGATCACCGTTGAGCTCGACGGATACGAGGGTGACAACGATGAAGCTGCCAGGAAAAGTCTTACATTTCTGCAGAACCTAACGCTTACCGACCCCGCACGATCCTAAGCACGACCAAGTAGTTACTCATAGCAAAGGAGCATGGAGAATGAAAGTTTCAACAACGCTTGTCGCCGCAGTTGCGGCCGCGGGTCTATTCGCGTTGACGGGGTGCACCCCGTCTGCGCAATCCACCGCAACCGAGGTTGCACCCGAGGTCACCGCTCAGATTGATGCGGCCCTCGCGGACATCACCGGCAAGGTTTTCAGCATCGGCCCCAACGGCGAAGAGCCCGCCTCGGTCGACACCACGACTGTAACCGACGAGCAGGCAACCGAGATCGCGGGTATGGGCCTCACCGCCGCGATTGTGATGCACTACGGTGGAAACGACTGGGCGAACGCCCAAATCGCCGGCCTGAACGCGGAATTCGACCGTCTCGGCATCGAAGTCATCGCAACC
Organism: Cryobacterium sp. M91; assembly: GCF_002929615.1. Taxonomy (NCBI): domain Bacteria; kingdom Bacillati; phylum Actinomycetota; class Actinomycetes; order Micrococcales; family Microbacteriaceae; genus Cryobacterium; species Cryobacterium sp. M91. The sequence goes on from NZ_PJJT01000069.1 coordinate 28,447, forward strand.
ACGGATGCTAACTTCAACCCGGCCACGCAAGTCGCCAACATCGAGACGGTTCTGGCGCAGGACCCCGATATCATCGTGTCCATTCCCACCGATCCTGTGGCAACGGCTAGTGCCTACCGCAAGGCCAGTGAACAGGGCGTCAAACTAGTTTTTATGGACAATGTGCCCCAGGGCTTCGTCGCCGGTGAAGATTATGTCTCGATGGTGTCAGCCGACAACTACGGTAACGGGGTCACCTCGGCATACCTCCTCGCCCGCTCCCTCGGTGGCCAAGGAACGATCGGCGTGATCTATCACGAGGCCGACTTCTTCGTCACCCAGCAGCGATACGCTGGCTTCACGAAAACGATCACCGACGAGTTCCCCGATATTGAAATCATTCAGGAGCAAGGAATCGCCGGGCCTGACTTCGCCGGCGATGCCCAAGGCGTGGCCAACGCCATGCTCACCAAAAACCCCGACCTCGACGGTATTTGGGCTGTTTGGGACGTGCCAGCGGAGGGCGTGATGGCCGCTGCCCGAGAGACCGGTCGCACCGACATCAAGATCGCCACCGAAGACCTCGGCACGAACGTGGCGATCGCTCTGGCGAAGAATCAGATGATCGTTGGCCTCGGAGCCCAGCTTCCCTATGACCAGGGAATCGCCGAGGCCGACCTCGCCGCGCTCAGTATGCTCGGTCTGGAGGTTCCGGCCTACGTCGCGCTGAGCTCGCTGCCCGTCGACCACAAGAACGTTCTTGAGGCTTGGGAGACCGTTTACCACTCGGCTCCGCCGGCTGCCATCAAGGATGCCTACGTCGACTAATAACCGATGATCGACTCGTGGGGCGGCCGAAAACGGTCGCCCCACGAGAACTTTTGAAAATTGATGATCAACAGAACTGTCGAGCCCCGGTGGCTCAGGAAAGGTAGTCATGCAAGAGATTAATATCGCCATGATTGGTGGCGGATTTATGGGTAAAGCCCATTCCCTCGCCTACGCGGCGATGCCCATGTTCTTCTGGCCGTCTCCGGCGCGCCCAATCAAGAAGATCATCGTCGATGTGACCGACGATCTTGCTCGCACTGCCGCCGAGCGGTACTCGTGGGACGGTTATTCGTCATCGTGGCGCGACGTCGTCAACGATCCCGGGATCGATGTAATCGATATCGCCACCCCGAATAATCTGCACGCCGAGATCGCAATCGCCGCTGCCGAGGCCGGCAAACACATCATTTGTGAAAAGCCTCTGGCCCCGACGGCCGGCGAAGCCCGCCGCATGTACGAGGCGGCCCAGAAGGCCGGCGTTGTTACAGCAGTTGCCTTCAACTACCGCCGCACCCCGGCTGTAGCGCTCGCTAAGAAGTACATCGACGAGGGCGCTATTGGCACCATTCTGAACTTTCGCGGTACCTATTTGCAGGATTGGAGCGCAGATCCGAACTCGCCGCTCAGCTGGCGTTTCCAGAAAGACATCGCCGGCTCGGGCGCCGTGGGTGACATCGGCTCGCACGTGGTTGACTTGGCCCGCTATCTGGTCGGCGAGATTTCCGAAGTTACCTCGCTGGTCTCGAACTTTATCCCCGACCGTCCGCTCCAGTCTGGTGGTTTTGACGCCCTCGGCGGTTCCTCCACGTCTGACGGCCCGCGTGGCGCGGTCGACGTCGACGACGAGGCAATGTCGTTGATCAAGTTTCGCAATGGCGCGGTCGGCTCCCTTGAGGCAACGCGCAACGCCTGGGGCCGCAACAACTACATCACCTTCGAAATTCATGGAACCGAAGGCTCTATTTTCTTCAATTACGAGAACCGTGACGAGCTCCAGGTAGCGTTCAAGAATGACCGCGCCGATCGTCGAGGCTTTCGCACGGTATATACCGGCCCGAACACGCCATATGGTGAGTCGCTCTGGCCTATCCCTGCGCTGGGTATCGGTTACAGCGAAACGAAGATCATCGAAGCCCACGACTTCCTCAAGGCAGTCGCTGAAGGCGGAACTGTCGAACCCAACTTCGCCGACGGCTACCAAGCCGCGCTCGTCGACGACGCCATTCTTGAATCCGGCCGAACCGGTGAGTGGGTGCGGGTTCCGGATGTGACCGACCCGAACGCCACCGATGTCTGAGACTGCTGGCGCCCCTCCAGCGGTAAGAATGCGAGGCATCGTCAAGAGCTTCGGCCCGGTCGAAGTCCTGAAATCCGTTGACATGGACATCGTGGCCGGTGAGGTGCACGCTCTCGCCGGAGAGAACGGCGCGGGCAAGTCCACCCTAATGAAGGTCCTGCAAGGCGTTCATCCGATCACCTCTGGCACTATCGAGGTCGGGGGACAGCCGGTCGTCATCCGAACCACCGTCGATGCCGAGCGGGCCGGCATCGGCATGGTCTTTCAGGAATTCAGCCTCATCCCCTCGATGACGGTAGCGCAGAACATCTTTCTCAACCGCGAGATCCGCGGTAAAGCCGGACTGGTTGATGACCGTATGGCGGAGAAGGCGGCGCGCGAAATCTTTGACGGTTTGGGTGTAAAGATCGACCCCAAGGCGCGGGTGGAGACGCTGGGCACCGCGTACTGGCAGCTGGTGGAGATCGCTAAGGCTTTGGCCAAGAATGCCAGCGTCCTGGTAATGGACGAACCCACGGCCAGTCTCGCCAAACACGAGGTTGAGAACCTCTTCGAACTTATCGACAAGCTCAAGACCCGTGGCATCGCCATCGTCTACATCTCCCATCGGATGGACGAGATCCGCAGGGTCGCCGACCGCATCACGGTTTTGCGGGACGGCCGCGTCGTGCTCGCAGCCGGCGTCGCGCAACTGACCGCAGCTGAGATCATCGAAGCGATCATCGGCCGGAGGCTCGCCTCTGACCTGGTATATCGCGACCGACACCTGCTGGCCGATGCTCCCATTGTGCTCGAAGCCACCGACATTGGGAGCAGTCGCGTACTCAAATCAGTCAGCCTCACGATCCGTGCTGGAGAGATCGTCGGTCTCGCCGGGCTGATGGGCAGCGGACGCACCGAGTTCGCTCGCGTGGTCGCCGGAATGGACCGTCCGACTCAAGGAACGCTGAGTATCGATGGCACACTCGTTCGCTTTAGTACCCCGATGGCGGCTCAGCAGGCGGGTATCGCGCTCATTCCTGAGGACCGTCGCGAACAGGGGCTGGTGCTTGAGCACTCCGTCTCGGAGAATCTCGCCCTTCCCGTGCTTGACCGCGTGAAGTCAGGCGTCTTCCTTTCCATGACCAAGTTGCGCGAGCTGACCAATCAGCTCGTCAACCGCTTCGACGTCAAGGTCGCCGACCCCTATGCGCCGGTCAGTCTGCTGTCAGGCGGCAACCAGCAGAAGGTAGTCGTGGCGAAGTGGATCAACACAGGCCCTCGCATATTAGTGATGGACGAGCCTACCTCCGGTGTCGACATTGGCACGAAGACGGAAATCCTCGACATCGTGCGTGAATTTGCATCGCAGGGCAATGCGGTGCTGTTCATCTCATCCGAATTACCAGAACTCCTCGCGGTCGCCGACCGCATCGTCGTGTTCCGCGAAGGACGCTCCGACCGCGAACTCGACCGCGACGACGTCGCGAGCGAGGAACAGCTTCAACTCATAATCCAAGGAGAGGCAGCATGAGCAGCCCCACAACGGCCACCAGGCCATCCCTCATCTCCCAAGCTGTTAGTCGGTTCGACTGGCGTAGCAACGTTATTTACATCGCGTTCGTGGTCGTGTTCATCCTGTTCGCCATCTTCCTTAGCAACGACGGATTCCTCTCCGCCAACAACATGCTGAACATCGTGCGGCAGACGGCAACAATTTCGATAATGGCTGTCGCAATGACCTTCGTGATCGCCACTGCCGAAATCGACCTCAGCGTCGGCTCGATCGCCGGTCTCGCCTCCGTCGTCACCGCCATGGCGACGACCCAGTGGGGGCTCGTTCCCGGCATCGTCGCGGGACTACTCTCCGGGGCCATTATCGGCGCGATCAACGGCGGACTCGTTGCCTTGCTGAAGGTCCCGTCCTTCCTCGTTACGCTTGGGATGCTCGGCCTCGCGGCCGGGCTCGCGCAGTGGATCACCGCCTCGGCACCCCAGCCCATCAGCGACACCTTGTATGTGCAGATCTTCGGCGGCGGTGATTTCGGCCCTGTACCCGGGCTCCTCGTCTGGACGGTCGTGGCCGTGGCGGTCGGATGGATTGCAATGAACCGAACAAGTTTCGGACGCCGTGTGTTGGCGACCGGCGGTAATCCCACCGCAGCCGCGTACACCGGAATCCGCACCGCACGGATTAAATTCACCGTACTGCTTCTTTCAGGTATCGCCGCTGCTATCGCAGGGATGCTTTACGCGGGCCGGCTCGAATCAGGCCGCTTCCAATGGGGCCAAGGTGACGAGCTCACAGTCATCGCCGCAGTAATTCTCGGCGGTACAAGCCTTTTCGGAGGCCGGGGGGCGATCATCGGTACGCTCGTCGGGTCGCTCTTCATGGGTCTCATTAACAACGGCCTCATCCTCGCCGGGCTCGACGTCGCCCAACAGTCGGTCGTGCGTGGCGCGATCATCATCGCAGCGGTCGCCTTATCGAGGAAAAAGTGACGACCCGACCGCTCCGGAGCGGCATTATCGGAACCGGCTTTATGGGACGGGTGCACACACACGCTGTGCGTTCAGTAGGCGGCGTCGTCGTCGCCTACGCCGGCCGCGATGCCGACCGAACACGACGAGCCGCTGACGAAGAGAACGTGCCGCTGGCTCTCACACCAGAAGAGTTGATCGCCCATCCGGATGTCGATCTGGTACACATCTGCACTCCAAACGCGCAGCACGTTCCACTAGCCCTGGCCGCAATTGCCTCGGGCAAACACGTCATCTGTGAGAAACCACTAGCCCTCACCGCCGACGACGCCCTACGGCTCCAGCGCGCCGCCGATGATGCCGGAGTCGTAAACGCCGTGCCCTTCGTCTACCGCTTCTATCCGACGGTTCGCGAAGCAAAGGCCCGAATCGCCGATTCTGGCGAACGCATCTGGCTCGCGCACGGTCACTACCTACAAGACTGGCTCTCCGATCAGTCGAGCTACAACTGGCGGGTGATGGACGCGGGATCCCGTGCCTTCGCCGACATCGGTGTGCACTGGTGCGACCTTTTCGAGTTCACTACCGGTCACCGCATACAAAAATTGCTCGCGCAGAGCTCGCGGCTACATGACACTCGCCTGTCCGAGGCGGGCGAGGTCGCCGTCGCCACAGAAGACGGAGTGACCATGATGTTCCATACAGATCACGGCGCCACAGGCTCTGTCGTAATCTCCCAAGCCAGCCCCGGACGTAAAAATCAGCTGTGGATGTCGCTCGATGGCGAACACCGCTCCTATGCCTTCGACCAAGAAAATCCAAACGGTCTGTGGATCGGGTCGACCTCAGGAATCTCAATCATTCCGAAGGGCCTTGAGACGGTGAACCACGCTGCCACCGCGCCCTACGTCACAGTGCCCTCCGGGCATCCGCAGGGCTATCAAGATTGCTTCGGTCTATTCATGAAGGATGTGCATTCCGTGATCGAGGGCAAAGTCGTCCATGGACTTCCCACCTTTGCCGATGGAGTGCGTGCCGCCCAGCTGACGGATGCAGTCATCGAGTCATCGAAATCGGGTAATTGGGTTGAGGTCGTACCAACTCGTCAGTCGACCTCGAGGGCGGCATGAGCCAGCCGACGCACCCCGTCACCTTGTTCACGGGCCAATGGGCAGACCTCCCCTTCGAAGAGGTAGCGCGCCTGGCCGCCTCGTGGGGCTATGACGGTCTTGAGATCGCCGCGTCGGGCGACCACCTCGACCTACAACGAGCCGATGAAGATGCCGCGTACCTCGCATCCCGGCTCGAGATTTTAGACCGCCACGGCCTGAAGGTCTTTGCCATCTCGAACCACCTCGCAGGGCAGTCCGTCTGCGACGCTCCCATCGACTTTCGCCATCAGGCGATCCTGCGCCCCTATGTGTGGGGAGACGGAGAGGCTGAAGGTGTGCGGCAGCGGGCAGCCGAGGACATGAAACGTGCCGCGCGCGTCGCGCGCAAGCTCGGGGTAGACACGGTTGTGGGATTTACTGGTTCATCGATCTGGCCGTACGTTGCCATGTTCCCGCCAGTGCCGCCGTCGGTCATTGAGGCCGGCTACGATGACTTCGCCGCACGATGGAATCCAATCCTCGACATCTTCGACGACGAGGGCGTTCGATTCGCGCACGAAGTACATCCCGGTGAGATCGCCTACGACTACTGGACAAGCGTGCGCACTCTTGAGGCGATCGGCCATCGCCCGGCGTTCGGCTTCAACTGGGATCCGAGTCACATGATGTGGCAAAACATCGATCCTGTCGGATTCATCTGGGACTTTCAAGACCGGATTTACCACGTGGACTGCAAGGACACCCGACTGCGCCCAACCAACGGCCGTGCCGGCGTTCTGGGTTCCCACCTCGCGTGGGGCGACCCACGACGCGGCTGGGATTTCGTATCGACAGGACACGGCGATGTGCCATGGGAAGACGCATTCCGAGCCCTGGAGGCGATCGGCTACAGCGGACCCATCTCGATCGAGTGGGAGGATGCAGGAATGGACCGGCTCCACGGTGCGGCTGAGGCAATCGAGTTCGTTCGTTCTAAGCTGTGGACACGGCCGACCGACTCATTCGACGCGGCGTTCACAAACCAATGACGACGCCAGCGGAGTCGGCGTTCGTTGTTTTTGCTCAAATTCGGGTGTGTGAAGCGAAGCTCGAACGGTTTCTCACGCATCTTCGAAGGCTTGCCGAGCGGTCCCTCGCCGATGAGACCGGCTGTTTGCAGTACGACGTAATCGAACTCGATCAAGCGACCCGGCTGTTTGGCGTCTACGAGGTCTACCGTGACGCCGAGGCCTATAACGTACACCGGACATCCGTTCACTTCCACGAATGGGAGGTTGTGGCCGAAGGTGTTATAGAAGAGAGTGGCCTCGATGTGCAAACCGGTCGGCTGGTGCGCACAAGCTCCGCCCGGACCGGTGCCCCGTGTCGGAAGTCCCCTGTGGAAGTCGTTTAAGGGATTCGAGGATTTGATCTGCGGGTTCTGGTCCAGATGCATGGTTTGGGGGGCGTCGTTCCACGCTTTCACTCAGTTACTGTATCGGCCTTGAGCGCTCGGGAGCTGCGGTGATCTGAACGTCAGAGGAGGTCTACGCATCGTGGTGTCCAGCGACATGGACGCGGTCGGGTGCTCGAGGACGCCAGGAGGGTCATCCAGCACATACTCGCACCTGATGCGATCGTCCGGCGCCTGAGCGAGCTGGCTCGATCCCCTCCAGAAATCGGCGACCGGCATCCGAGCAGGGCGAGGCACCGCTCATACGTGCGCCGGGGAGTGGATGCGCGCTGGCTGGGGGAAATTGAGCAGTTGAAACGGTCGTCGTTGCGCACCGGCTATTCAGTGGTCGGCGCCTACGGTCCCGCTTGAGGAGCGTTCAGAGGAATGAGGCCGCGGCGTGCGCGGCGTACTGCGCGCGAATGACCGTCTGAAAGTCGGGCGCCGGCTCGGCCGCAATGGCCGCAGCCCAGGTCGGCCGGGTGCCGGTCAGAGCCCAGGCCGCCTGCACTGCCCCGCCGTCGGCGACATACTCGCCCGGCGCCGGTACCACGACCGGAGCGGCGAACACCTGGGCGGCGATGGCGCGCACGGCCGGGTTCTGCGCCGCCCCGCCGATCAGCAGAATGCGCCCGACGGCAACGCCCAGCGCCTGCACGGCGTCGAGGCCGTCGGCCAGTCCGCACAACATGCCCTCGATCGCGGCGCGTGCCAGGTTCGGCCGGGTCGTCGACGCGAGAGTCATTCCGAAAACGGATGCCGTCGCCTCCGGCAGGTTCGGCGTGCGTTCCCCGGCGAAGTAAGGCTGCAGCACGAGGCCGCCTGCTCCCGGCTCGGCTTCGAGGGCGAGGCGCCCTAACTCGTCGTAGTCGACACCGAGCAGGGCCGCGATAGAGTCGAGCACCCGGGCGGCATTGAGGGTCGCGACCAGGGGCAGGAAGTCTGCGGAAGCCGAGGCGAACCCGGCGACGGAGCCGGAGGCATCCGTTGTGGGCTGATCGGTGACGGCGAACACGGTGCCGCTCGTGCCGATCGAGACGATGACGTCGCCGGCGCTCGCGCCGAGGCCGAGGGCGGCACCTGCATTGTCGCCGGCACCTGCGGCAACCACGATGCCGGCTGGGAGCCAGGCGTGGTTGCTGCTGTCGACGAGTCGCGCGGTAACGCCGGCCTGGTCGGCGGCATCCAGCACGCGGGGGAGCACGGCGGCGTGGCCGAGGGCGAGTTCGAACAGGTCAAGGTCGTAGTCGCCGGTGCTCGGTGACCAATACGCTGTGCCGCTCGCGTCGGAACGGTCGGTGGTGAGCTGTGTCAGCACGGGGCCGAGGGGATTTTCGGCGGCCGGGCCATCGGCGACGACGGAGGTCGCGGCCGGGCCGAAGCCGCGCAGACGCCAGGTGAGCCAGTCGTGCGGCAGGGCTACGGCGGCGACCCGGGCCGCGTTGGCCGGTTCGGCGTCCTGCAGCCAGCGGAGTTTGGTCGCGGTGAAGGACGCGACCGGAACGACTCCGGTGCGGGCGGCGTACTCGGCGGCGCCTACTTCGCGCAGCAGGTCGAGGGCGGCCGGGGCGCTGCGGGTGTCATTCCAGAGCAGCGCCGGGCGAATGACTTCGCCGTCGACGTCGAGCACGACCATGCCGTGCTGCTGCGCCCCGATCGAGATGGCGGCGACGTCGTCGAGCCCGCCGGCGTCAGCGACGGCCTCCTGCAGGGCGTCCCACCAGGCGGCGGGGTCGACCTCGGTGCCTTCGGGGTGGCTGGCCCGACCGGACCGCACCAGCGCTCCGGTATCGGCGTCACGAATGACGACCTTGCAACTCTGTGTCGACGAATCGACTCCGGCAACCAGTGTCATGACATGTCCGTTCGTAGGTCAGGTGCGCATAACTCCTGCAATCTGTGCGGCCGCCCAGTGACTTTGGCGTAAAGACGTGGGTGTCGGTGCGGGCGGCAGATAATTTGCAGGAGTTATGCGCGGTGGTGGGTGGCTAAATCAGGAAACCGGGGGTGCTGGTTGGCACCCGACCCCGATTTTACGGGGCACATAGTGGCGATGGCGGCCGACCCCCTGAATTAGCCCCCGCCGGGCAGGGGCAGGGGCTAGCGGGCGCCGAGCAGGTGTTCGAGGGCGAGCTGCTGCAGGTGCACGAAGCCGAAGCCCTTGCCGCCGAAGTACGCGTCGGTGTCGAAGTCTTCGTAGGAGCCGCGGTCGGCCAGCAGGTCGTCGTAGCTCTCGCCGGCGGCGAGGGTGTTGTTCGACAGGTCAGGCACCTTCGACGCGGCGAGGGCCGCCTGCACCTCGGGGTCGGCGCGGAAGGCGGCGGCGCGCTGTTTGAGCAGCAGGTAGGTGCGCATGTTGGCGGCGGCCGAGGTCCACACTCCGGCGACGTCTTCCGTGCGTGAAGGCTTGTAGTCGAAGTGGCGGGGCCCGGTGTAGGTCTGGCCACCGTTAGGGCCACCGTTTTCGAGCAGGTCGACGAGGGCGAACGCGTTCTGCAGGTCGCCGTGCCCGAAGACCAGGTCCTGGTCGTACTTGATGCCGCGTTGACCGTTCAGGTCGATGTGGAACAGCTTGCCCTGGTACAGCGCCTGGGCGATGCCGGCAGCGAAGTTGAGGCCGGCCATCTGCTCGTGCCCGACTTCGGGGTTCACGCCGACCATTTCGGGCCGCTCAAGCGTTTCGATGAAGGCCATCGCGTGGCCGACGGTCGGCAGCAGAATATCGCCGCGGGGTTCGTTGGGCTTGGGCTCAATGGCAAAGCAGATGTCGTAGCCCTTGTCGGTGACATAGTCGCCGAGCAGGTTGACGGCCTCACGGTAACGCTCGAGCGCCGAACGGATGTCCTTGGCCGCGTCATACTCGGCGCCCTCGCGGCCGCCCCACATGACGAAGGTCTGGGCGCCGAGCTCGGCGGCGAGGTCGATATTGCGCAAAACCTTGCGGAGCGCGAACCGGCGCACGGCCCGGTCGTTCGAGGTGAACCCGCCGTCCTTGAACACCGGAGCGCTGAACAGGTTGGTGGTAACCATCGGCACGACCAGGCCGGTGTCGGCGAGGGCCTGCTTGAGGCGGTCGATCTGCTGCTGGCGGGCGGCATCCGTTGAACCGAAGTCGAACAGGTCATCATCGTGAAAGGTGAGGCCGTAGGCGCCGAGCTCGGCCAGGTTGGTGACGGCGTCGACGACGTCTAGCTTGGGCCGGGTGGGGCCGCCGAACGGGTCGCTGCCGTTGTAACCGACGGTCCACAGGCCGAAGGAGAACTTGTCGTCGCGGGTGGGGGTCAGGCTCACGGTCATGTCACTACTTCCATTTCAGCTGCATTGATGATTTGTTGATTACTCAAACATATATCAGAAGCGAGCGCAATCGTGCGTGAATTTGCGTAGCCGAGCATCCTCGCCCTGTCGATCGTCTCGGTCAATACACGGGCATGGTGTCTAGCAGCGTTTTCACCAATTCAAGAATCTTTTGGGGCAGCGGGAATTGAGTCCTGGACATCGGTCAACCCTGCAATGGGTCGGTTCAGATTCGGGTATTCCGTGCTGTTGCGCAAGTTGCCGCATCCAGTCGAGTTCATCGAGGACAGGTCCAAGCGGCGGATGGGGCTGGGCGCGGGTGGATTCGTAGAGTGTGAGGTGGGCCCCGGCCCTTTTGGCTCGGAGCCCCTGGTTGGCCAGTTCCGCAGCGAGCGACTTGCGTGCTGCGTCATAAGCGAGCTGGAAAGCGCCGGGTGCGTCGTGGTGCATGGCGAACTCCGCGGTGGCCAGGTGCGCCTCTGCCTGGTCGATCATGAGGTCTGAGAGCTCTCGATTTGGTGCCACCCGATCCAGTCGGCGCTCCGCAATCAGGCGATCAACTACGCTCCGTCCTTGTTCCCAACAAACGATCATGAGTTGGTTCCTCCGATCTTCAAATCGACGAGGGGTCGCCTGGAGTGTGCTCACGAAGGACGAATCCCCCGTTTCCCAATCATTCACAGATAGACGCACTTTATGTGAAAGTAAACACGTCGTTCCTTGTCCACGGGTTCAACGCGCTACACGTGATCCCGCCAGCTGTGCTCGGGGGCGAAGCCGAGCATCCGCTTCGCCTTGTCGATCGACAGCAAGGTCTCGTGTTCGCCGACCTCTTTCGTGACGGAAACGTTTGGAAAGACCGCGGCCGCCAGGCTTGCACTCGACCGACTCATCACGGTGTCGGCGGCCGCGATGATGAACGTCTCGAAGCCCGGCTGCGCCTGCTCGAGCGCCCGCAGCACGGCCTGGGCGCCGTCGCGCCCGTCGATGTAGCCCCAGAGGTTCCACTTGCGCAGGGTGGCGTCGGCGTCGTAGCCGGGGAAGGCCGCGTAGTCGCCTTCGTCCATGACGTTGGACAAGCGCAGCGCCGTGATGCTGAGCAGCGGATCCCAACGCACGAGCTGAATGGCCATCTGCTCTTCGAGGTGCTTGACCAGCGAATACGTGCTCTCCGGGCGGGCCGGGTACTCCTCATCGACGGGAATGTACGGCGGGTCGATATCGAAGGGCAGACCCAGGGTCGTCTCACTCGAGGCGTACACGATGCTCTTGATGCCCGCCCGCCGCGCGGCCTGGAACACGTTGTAGGTCGCGAGGATATTGTTATGGAAGGTGGCCACGTCGGGCAAAATGCCCGGGGCCGGAATGGCGCCGAGGTGCACGAGCGCGTCGAACCCGTCGGTGCGGTCGTCGATGCCGAACATCACGTCACTCACCTGGCCGTAGTCGGTCAGGTCGATCTGGGTGAATCCGGCGCCGCGCACTCCCGACTGATCGAGGTTGGTGATGGTGTGGCCCTCGCTGGTCAGGCGCGCGACGACGCTGCGTCCGAGCTTGCCACTGCCGCCGGTAACGGCGATTCTCATTAAGTACTCCTTTTTTAATAACGGATGCCGCTGGCTTACGCTTCGCGCTGCTCCGGCGAGACGGTCTTGCGCGGGTCGAACTCGGCCAGGTCGCGCACGGCGGCGTCGATTTGTGTGAGCACCTCAGAGTCGAGCTGCACTCCGGCGGCCTTCACATTGTCGGCGACCTGCTCGGGGCGGGAAGCGCCCATGATGGCGGAGGCGACGTTCTTATTCGCGAGCACCCAGGCGAGCGCGAGCTGAGCCATGGTGAGCCCGAGGTCATCGGCGATCGGGCGCAGCTTCTGCACGGCCGTGAGAACCTCGGTGCTCATCCAGCGCTGGATCATATTGGCGCCACCCTTGGCATCCGTTGCCCGGCTGCCTTCAAGGAGCGCCTGCCCCGGCAGATACTTGCCGGTAAGCACGCCCTGCGCAACCGGGGACCAGACGATCTGGGAGACGCCGAGTTCCTCGGCGGCCGGAACCACCTCGGATTCGATCACACGCCAGAGCATCGAATACTGCGGCTGGTTGGAGATGAGCTGAATATTCAGGTCGGTAGCAAGCTTGTGGCCGACGCGTAGCTGCTCGGCGTTCCACTCGCTCACCCCGATATAGAGGGCCTTGCCCTGGCGCACGACGTCGGCGAAGGCCTGCATGGTCTCTTCGAGCGGGGTCTCCACGTCGTAGCGATGCGCCTGGTAGAGGTCGACGTAGTCGGTCTGCAGCCGGGTTAGTGAGCCGTCGATCGACTCGAGGATGTGCTTGCGGGAGAGTCCGACGTCGTTGTGGCCCTTGGGGCCGGTCGGGCCGAAAACCTTGGTGAAAATCTCGAGAGATTGGCGGCGTTCGCCCTTGAGCGCGTTGCCGAGCACCTGCTCTGCCATGGTGTTGGCGTACACGTCTGCGGTGTCGAAGGAACTGATTCCCGCGTCGAGGGCCGCGCGCACGCACGCCGTCGCGGTGTCGTTTTCGATCTGAGAACCGTGGGTCAGCCAATTGCCGTAGGTGATTTCTGAAACTTTTAATCCGCTGTTGCCGAGATAACGAAACTCCATGACGTCCCTGTCTGGCACCCGTGTCCGTCAGCGCCGTCGATGATTTGTTGACTCTGGCAACGTATCACCCCACGATGTCCATCCGGAGCGGTAACCTGAATTCTGATCGAAAAATGAGAGTCGAGAGCAGTGGACGCCATGCAGGGCACCAACCATGACGATCTGCGTCGCCGCAACCTGTCGATCATTCTGCGCCTGGTGCACCGGAGCGGGGCAGCATCGCGCGCCCAGCTCACCCGACTGACCGGCCTGAACCGGTCGACCATCGGCGCCCTGGTTGCCGAACTCGTCGAGCGCGGGTTGGTTGAGGAACGCACGCCCGACCCGACCAAACTGGCCGGTAGGCCGAGTCCGATCGTCGCGGCGAGCGACCGCGTGGTGGCCCTCGCGGTGAACCCCGAGATCGACGCGATTACCGTGGGAGTGGTCGCTCTGAGCGGCGTCGTGCACCGCCGCATCCGCTTCGCAACGTCGTCGTCGCCGACGGCCGCCGAGGCCGTCGCGATCACCGCCGGCATCATCGACGATCTGCGAAATGACCTGAGCGAATATTCCATAATCGGAATAGGCATTGCTGTGCCCGGTTTGGTGCGTGCGTTCGACGGGCTGGTGCGCCACGCCCCACACCTCGGCTGGGTCGACGAGCCGCTCGGCGACCTCCTCGCGGCGGCAACGGGCCTGCCCGTCGTCGCGGCCAACGACGCGAGCCTCGGCGTCACCGCCGAACGCTACTTTGGTGCCGGGCAGGGTATGACCGACTTGATCTACCTCAACGGCGGATCGAGCGGAATCGGTGGCGGCCTCGTCGTCGGGGGCGTCGCGGCCGGCGGTCGAGCGGGCTACGCCGGAGAATTCGGGCACATCCGGGTCAGCGCGAGCGGGCAGAAAGACTCGGCGGGCATCGCGGGCACCCTCGAAGCGGAGGTGACCCGCGACGCTCTGCTCGAGGTGCTGGGCCTGCGCGCGAGCGAAACGGATGCCGACACCCTCGAACGCGCGCTGCTCGCCTCCGATTCCGCGGCGGTGCACGCCGAGGTCGCCCGGCAGCTCGACTTTCTGGCCGTAGCCCTGGCTGGCGCGGTGAACGTGCTCAACCCGCAGGTGATCGTGCTCGGCGGCTTTCTCGCCGCGCTGCACGCAGCCGACCCCGACCGGCTCAGCCGCGCGGTCGCCGCTCTGTCACTCGGGACAGCGTTCGACGGGGTGCAGATCGCGCCCGCGCTGCTCGGCTCGAATCTGCTGTTGATCGGGGCGGCCGAGCTGGCCTTCGAGGCGCTGCTGCTCGACCCGCAGCTGGATCGGGGGAATACTTTCGCGCTCCCCGCGCTTAGCGCAAGGGTGGCCGTGTCGCCCGCCAACCATCCTCACTAAACCAACCAAGGACGTCCGCTACGTGATTACCGCCAGCATCCCCGTCATCAGTGCCGCGCAACTTTCCTCGACTGCCGTGCACCTCGGGGACAAGCTGAGCCGGCGACAGCGCATCGTCTACATTCTCATTCTGGGAGCCCTCACCGCCCTGGGCCCGTTCACGATCGACCTCTATCTGCCGGCCTTCCCGACTCTCGAGAGCGAATTCGGTGTCTTGCCGTCGGTCATTCAGCTCACCCTGACCGGAACCATGATCGGTTTCGGGTTCGGGCAGCTCGTTGTGGGTCCGTGGAGCGACAAGGTGGGCCGCCGGCTGCCGCTCATGCTGGCGACCGGCGTGCACATCCTCGCCTGCGTCGGTGCTGCGATGTCGAACGACATTATTGTGCTCGCGGGGTTCCGCGTGCTGCAGGGCTTTGGCGCTGCGGCCGGTGCGGTCGTGGCGATGGCCATGGTGCGCGACCTGTTCGGCGGCAAGCCGCTCGTGCGTATGCTCTCCCGGCTGGCCCTGGTCAGCGGCCTCGCGCCGGTGCTTGCGCCGGTCATCGGTTCGCAGCTTCTGCTCGTGATGAACTGGCGCGGCATCTTTTGGGTGCTCGCCGCCTACGGCGTCATCGTGATTCTGGCCGTCGCGTTCTGGATCGTGGAGACGCTGCCCGAGAGTGAACGCAACGTGAAGGGGCACAACACCCTGGCGCAGCGCTACAAGGCGGTGCTGAGCGACCGCACCTTCGTCGGCGTCGCGATCATCGGGGCGATGACCTTCACCGGGCTGTTCTCCTACCTCTCGGCGTCGCCGTTTCTCTTTCAGGATGTCTACCGGTTCAGTCCGCAGGAATACGGCCTGCTCTTTGCCGTGAACTCGCTCGGTGTCGTCACCGGTGTGCAGTTGAGCTCGCGGCTGATGCACCGATTCAACATTGGGCCGCAGTGGATTTTGTCGGTCTCTACCGTTGTGCTGCTGCTCACCGCCGGGGCGATCGTGCTCCTGGACTTTGCTGGCATGGGACTGTGGGGCACTCTGGTTCCGCTGTGGTTCTTCATCGCCGCCTGCGGCTTCACTTTGCCGAGCGTTCAGGTCATTGCCCTCAACGCGCACGGGCATGAGGCCGGAACCGCGGCGTCGCTGCTTGGCGCGGCGAACTTCGGTGTGGCCGGCCTGATCTCGCCGATTGTGGGACTGCTGGGAGTGGGAACGTCGATACCGATGGCATCCGTTATGGGAGTCGCCGCGGTGGTGTCGCTGCTCTCCCTCTGGCTAATCGTGCGCCCGCGCAGCGTTCCGGCGCTCGAGCGCTGACTTTCTCCGGAGCTTCTCCACAGGAGATAGTTTCGATTCGTTATCCACTGATAATGAGCTTTTCTCGAGGTTTCGGGGGGTCGGTGGGAGAATTGGGGTATGCACAACCTCGCTGATGAGCTTCGCCGGGCGGCCGATCGGGTCGCCGCTCTCGGCGATTGCAGCGCAGCGTTTGATGCTTTGGGTGAGGCCGATGTGCTGGCCGGGCAGCGGTCACTGGCTGAGGCCCGGCGATTGCTCGACGTGTTTGCGGCGTGGATGGCCGGTACGGTCGCGCGCCGGTCCCGGCCCGAGCTGGGAAGCGAGGGTTTGGCTGCGCGGCAGGGGTTCGCGACGCCGGTGGCGATGGTGCAACACATCAACGGCTCCAGCCGTGGGGAGGCGGAGAAGCTGGTCGCCTCGGGCATTTTGATCGGTGAAACGGATGCTGCCGAAAAGTTGGCCGCGGAAGGCGATGACGACGGTGCGGATGGCATCGGCACGGGTGACGTCGATGCCGGTGGACTGGCGGGCCGGCCGGTAGTGCCGTGGCAGGCGCCGATCGTGCATGCCGTTGCCGCCGGCACCCTCACGGTGGACCAGGCCGACGCGCTGCGCCGAGGTTTGGGCGAGATCGATCTGGCCGTGTCCGCCGATATTTTGCGCGCCGCGCTCACGGAGCTGGTGCCGGAGGTGATCGGGCTCAACGTTGAGCTGATATTCCGCCGGGCGCGCCGGTTGCGGGACCAGCTCGACGAGGCTGGCATTCGGGCTCGGGAGAAGCAGGCCCGCGACGATACCAAGTTCAAGCTGTTTCGCCGCCAGGACGGCATGGTCGTGCTCAGCGGGCTGTTCGCCCCCGAACAGGGCGAGTACTGGCTCAGTGCCTACGACTGTGTCACCAGCCCGCGCCAGCGCGGAGGCGTGCGCTTCGTAGATCCGGAGCAGGAGGCCTGGGCGGACCGGGTACGGAACGACCCGCGTACCGTGGACCAGATCGCCGCGGACTCCTTCACCGCGCTGCTCAAGACCGGCACCGATGCAGACCCCACCAAAATGTATGGCGGACGCCAGCCGGCGGTGCGGATCATCGTCACCCAGGCCGACCTTCAGCGTGCCGGACTCGTGCCGGCCGACGTCGCTGAAGCCCGGGACGAGATCACCGGGCAATCCGGGCAGACCGGGCAGACCGGGCAGAGCGGGCAGAGCGGGCAGAGCGGGCAGA
>NZ_PJJT01000079.1:0-112797 GCF_002929615.1 Cryobacterium sp. M91
ACGACCACTGCGAATCAGTAAGGAAAACGGTGCGAGTCACATCTAAATGCTCTCACAACCAACCCACTGGGTTAGGAGACACGCCCTAGGTGTTCGAACTCGTAGGTGGGTCGCAAGTGAGTGTCAGGAGCTCTAGGAAGAATGGATCTATGGAACCAATGAGGGAATTGAACGTCCTCGACGACGTCGGGCACTTTAGAGCGCAGACGTCGTCGGGCACTTCTTATGACATGAGTCGTGCAACGTCCGCGGACACTTGGTGGGTGAAGCGACTTCCTGCACCGGCAGCGGGAGCGTTATGGATCGACGATGGAGGCCCGATCCACCACCTTGAATGCCGCGTCGGTGAAAGTGCAAGATTCGACACGGCTGGTGGCCTGTTGAGCACGGAACTGTGGGCGGTGAGCAGCACCGTCATGTCGATAACCCGTCTGCCTGCTTGAACCTAAGCAAAATAGACTCTGCGGAGCAGGTCTTATGGCATGAGGCAGAATCACCGTCCCTGCCGATGAGAATCCGCCGGTGTTTGAACGAGAACGCCGTATCTTCGGCGTTCGTGTGCGCCGCAGATACGGCTCCTCTGTCTGTTGAGAAAGTATCTATTATGCGAGCACCATATACTTCCGATCGCTTATGAACAGGAGGACCTGTGCTCGCTGATGACCTGCGCGATGCTCGCTTCAACGCCAACTTCACTCTCAAACAGCTTGCAGAAGACTCCGGCACATCCCGTTCAGCTCTCGAAGATTATGAAGCGGGACGGGGCGTGCCGCGCTTCGACGTTTCTCAACACCTTCTCGGGATTCTTGGCAGAACCTACGTTGCTCTCGATTACCCGCGACGATGGCCTGTGAGACTCGACGATGACATTCTCAAGCCCTTGCTCGACAGGGAACCGGATCGACAAGCCATGGTGGACAAGGCCCACCGGGATCAAACTCTGATCGTCGAAGCTGACGCGATTGCTGAGCGTCTCGACGTCAGCTGGGGCCAAGTGACATCGCTGGTCAGCGGAATCACCGTCCTCGGTGATGAATTATCTGTTTGGCGGGTCACTGAGCTCAGCGAACACGTCCGAAATATTCTTCACGGGATGGAATCCGGTCACGAACCCCGGCTCGCCGTCGTTACACCCCATGGCCTCGTCATCGCGAACGGTGATTTGGCGCCTGCCCTGCGGGGAATCGACTTTCTTGTGCGCGCAACGCAGCACGGTGCTGATCCAGCGTTCACACGACATCTCACCGGTGGTTTCCTCGCTCATCATGGTTACCCCTGGTTACGGGTCCCCAAGACTCTCGGCATCGCATACCGACGCGCACTAGTCGCCTGCCGGCGCCACGGCGAGGGCAACCTCATGGCCGGTATCCTCATCCGGAGCATTGCTTCGGCCGAGGATTAAGGGCGTCGGCTGGCTAACCAGCAACCCATTTCTGTCGCTGCAAAGCTGCTTCAGGCCTGCCAATGGATGCCGCTTCACCGGCAAGAGTCCTGCGGCGAGCCAAGGAACCCCCGCCATCGCCACAGCCCGTTTGGACGGGACGCTTCCAGGTGAAATGGCCCAGCTGTCCCGGATCGCAATGTCGGTGGCGCCATGCAGACTCAGCGCATGCGTTTAATGCGCTACCCGTGCCTTATCTCACCCGAATTAGCGGCATGGGGAATTAGAAGGAGCACAAATGACCATTTTGGCGACTGGAATCCTCACTGAGCCTGGTGTCGATCCACGCCGCAAAACGTGGAGGAATAGGCCCTCGATAATGGAGATAAATCCACACGCGGCAGCAAAATTATCACCACAACATAACGGCGGAGTGACAGCATGGGAAATCTGCGCCTCATCGAACAAGACGTATTTCTGGGACTGCGCCGGGCACCTCCGCCGGACCACACCCGCGAAAATATCGGCCGGAAGAGGGTGCGGTATCTGTGCGTTCAGAGTCCTCCTGATCGGATTCAACGATTTAGCCACTGCGAATCCGGAGCATTCGTACCAGCTTGATCCGCGACGGAACGGCGGAGTGACCGCGAGCATGGTCATCGGTGGCCAAAGCAACGCGTCATATTGGTGGACGTGCCATGTCGAAGACCGCGCTGACCATTACTGGTGGGCACCTGTTTATTCAAGGACACGCGGGTCCGGTTGCGGGGTCTGCGATGGCAAGGTCCTGCTCATCGGCTTCAACGACCTGGCAACCATCCACCCTCACCTCGTGTGTCAATTCCTACCGGAGAAAAACGGAGGGCGCACCGCAAGCATGGTTCACGGTGGACGCAGCACGATTTCCTATATATGGACTTGCAGCCTCGGTCATGACTGGCCGGCGACGGTCGACACCCGATCGCTGGGGAAGGGATGTGGCGTGTGCGCATTTCGGGTCCTCTTGCGCGGATTCAATGATCTTGCGACAACCAACCCAAAATTAGTTTGCGAGCTTGACCCCCGGAAGAACGGGGGGAGCACTGCCGAGATGATCATTGGAGGTAAGAGCAACAAGCCGCGCATCTGGACCTGTGCCCGGAATCACGACTGGTCGGCGAGAGTGTCCGATCGAGCCGCTGGCTCAGGTTGCAAGAGGTGTTCGAAAGAAGGCACGTCAAAGGTGGAACAGACGCTTCTCAGCGTGTGTGCAACTTCTCTGACTAAAGCTCAAGGCGGCGTCAAAATGAGTGTCCCCTGGCGGAAACACCGCTTCATGAACCTCGACGTTTTCGGACATTTTCATGGCCGCGACGTGGTGCTCGAATACGACAGTTTGTACTACCACCGGAGCGAACTAAGCGGCGCCAGAGACACCGAAAAAACCCTAGCCCTACTAGAGGCCGGTTATCTCGTCGCCCGCATCCGTGAGTACGGTCTCCAGCACTTGAACATCGAACACCCGAACCTTATCCAAATCGACCACGACTACAGGTACGGACCCGACGCCCAGTTAGAGGCCGATCTCGCGCCCGGAGTTGCCGTGATCATGTCGTGGTGCGAGGTTCGCGCGGGTGCTACACCGAGGGAAAGTGATGACTAGAAAGACGAAAGCCCGCGATAACAACTTCCCGGACTTTCTTTATCTTCGCGTCGACCATGCCCATGGGGATCATCCGCGGGCGGGCAGAGTGACTGTCGAGGCAGTCCCCCTCCTCACAAACGCCAGAGTCCCGAACCCATCCAGACGGGGCAAGCGCCAGCCCCCGGCGACGCGCCCTGTCCATGCCGCGGCGGCTGCCCCCGGGGTTTGTCATGAGGACTACTGGCGATCAGGTCTGCGCGAGCATTAACCGTGACTGGCCCTCAAGAGCATTGCACACGAATTGCCGCGAGTGAGAAAGGGCTGAAGCGCGCTTCTGCGGTCCCAGAGCGGTAGCCCATCACGCGGTCGCGTCGGGTAGCCTCGCTATCTGCTATAGGTCAAAACGAAGGGGCCCAACGTATTTCTGCCGATTCGCCTCAGGTCGCCAAGCTCCCCGTCAATACAGACAAAGGAGAAAAACTCCTAAACGTGGCTAAAGGAACTAGTGCTGCTAAGTCGAATTTGTTAGTCCACGTGAGAAAGCCGACTCCCAGAAACGAAACACGGAATGCGCCACTGAGCTGGCCGCTTCATCTATCCCCGCTGCGGCGTGGCACATCCTGCCCGCCGCCAGCCTCGGTCATTGCCGCAAAGATCTCGAAGGGGTCGCTGCCGGTACGGCCCAACTGGAGGTGCAGCCGGGCGTGGCGGCGGGCACGGAGGCGGGCGGCGGAGAGGTCGCGTGCCTCAGTACCTAACTGTTGCCCCCACCCCGAGGACCCGTCGTCCATGCGAAGGTTCTCCGCCGGCTCCTGGGCAGGTGCACCATAGTTGGCTTTAACCCGGCCTTGGAGGGTGAGGTCGTCGGGGGCGGCGGGCTCTGCTGAACGCAATTCGACATTCGGCTCGGGAAGGCGAGGTACTCGAGGAATGAACCGACCGCGACGGTCTCGATGGGCGGCCGCATAACTCGTATAAGGGAACATTTCTTATGCGTGTGCGGCGTACTCTGCCGGCTGCGTCAGACAGCGGGTATCGCCGAGCGTTCAGTCTCACCTCGGTTAGCATGAGGTCGTTTGCGACGTTCGCTGGCGTGCCGACCCTGTCAACTTACCGGTCACGGTTCCACGTATAGATGCCTCCGGCCGGTAG
Source organism: Cryobacterium sp. M91 (assembly GCF_002929615.1). Classification (NCBI taxonomy): domain Bacteria; kingdom Bacillati; phylum Actinomycetota; class Actinomycetes; order Micrococcales; family Microbacteriaceae; genus Cryobacterium; species Cryobacterium sp. M91. Next base: position 4,158 of record NZ_PJJT01000079.1, read on the forward strand.
CATCGGAGACGCTGTGTCATCAGGAGGGCTAGTTTGTGAATGCTGTATCAGAAGCACCTACAGTGCTTGGGGTCTACGAAATGTTCGGTTCCAGCATCCTGGCTGGTGAGCTGCCCGCATCGACCAAGCTCCCTCCCATCCGGCCATCTGGGGACGCGCGACGAGTCTCACCCAACACCGTGTCTTCGGCGTACAAGAGGTTGGAGGCCGAGGGCCTGGTCTTCGCGAATCACAATGGCAAACGATTCGTAGCACCAGACGCAGCCGTGGCCGCCGACGTTGCATCAGCCGCCCGTGCGCTCATCCAAGAGTCGCTGCGCGACGGCGTCGGGCTCGACCACACGGTGTTGTTGATTAGGGGTCTGTGGCCGGCGCCGGAGCCACAGGTCGATCGAGACCGTGAAACCGCACCGACGACAGAGCCTAGCGAGGACTCTAGGCGCACTCTTGCGGAGCAACCTACTCAGGCGCCCACTCTGCCATCGATGGCAGCACCTCCCACCATGAAGCGGAGATCACACGTCCTAAGAACGCAACCGCTGTCACGCTCGGCAGCGAGACATCAACCCCGGTCGACCGCGCGCCGGCGAAGGTCGAGGCATCGCGGCCCGAATGGGGCGACGACGACTACTGGGAGGAGGCACCGGTGGATGAGCCGTATGAGATTCCTGCTGATCAGCACTCGAGCCCTGAAGATGACTCATGGGATTTCTAAGGCCAGCGTACGCTTGCTAGTTCTGCATGAGCAGACAAAGGTTTCGTCATCTAATCTTTGAGGTGATGAGATTCGCTGACTGCGACCAATGCCGACGGAGTTTTCGGGCACCGCGCTACAGAGCGCGGCGGTCTTGGGTGGAACTCACGGGTTCGGCGACGTTTCCCAATGATTTGGATACGCGGAATCTGTATCGGAAATGACGTGACCGCGACGTACATCGCATGACCGTCATCAGTCATCTCGTGTTTCGTCAGTAGAACGCAGCTTACTTCGTGTCACTTCAGTAATACAAAACTATCTTTTTATCAAATTTTAGAGATCGCCAACTGCGCATTACCACGCTGGCACAAAAACGATTCGTATCACTGGAGTGATACGCAGCTTATTTCGAGTCACTCCAGTGATACAAAACTGGGTTTGTCTTAAATTCGGACACGATCAAATGCGTATCACCACACTAATACAGAAACGATTCGTGTCACTGGAGTGACACGTTTTCCGCTGAAACGTACCACGTGAGGCCCCTTCCTGGACCTGAATCAGGAGTTTTGGGCCGAAGATTACCCAGTTACCAGCTGATTACCAGCCCCTGGTAACGCAAAAATACCTGGTCAGACCGTAAAAATAGAGGGACATTACCAGATTACCAGAATTGGGGGTGCAAGCTATATAGAAGGAGGGAGGCATATGTATCCATAGAGACATGCCTTCCCATTCCCTTAATGTATATATCTATATCTGGTAATCTGGTAATTTAATTGATTAAGGGCCTTGTTGGCCAGTGTTTTACTGGGATCTAGAGATTACCAAGCTCTGGTAATCTTTGGTAATCTTGGTAATGAAGAGAGAACCTCAGCTATCGCAGTTTATTCGCAAGTCTGCAGATGTTGCCCGCGATAAGGAGCCACCGCAGTGATGCGGTAGCGGATTCTCTTCTCGCGAAAATGGGCGCTCCCGAACGATTCGCGCCACCGGCAACTTGGTGTAAGAAATCCTCGTCGACCGTCCAGCTTTTGCGCGTCTCGTGGCACGAAGAAAATTGCCGCTTCCGACTCGATTGGCGCCTGCAACGCTTTTCTCGCAGATCGGCATTAGGATCGAAGTATCGCTTTTTATGGTGATTGTCGACACATTTGACGGACGCCGGTGTGCCAGCATGCCTCTAAACGCCTTAGAATGCCCCGTGTGACCGCGGAAACACCATTTTCGGACTCCTACGCGTCCCAGTCTTTCTGAAGCGTCAGATCAGCGCACAGGGCCTGTAGTCTCCGTTGGATCAACCACACACGAACAGGGTCGCTAACGCCGCTCCCGCGGTCTCAAGCCCGTCAAGGCCCTAGGGGCATCGCCGGATATCCCGCAGGCGGGTCTCCCCGTGATCCCAATGCGTCTCCGAAACGCCAACTGGAGAAACGTAAGACCAAGTTCGGATACCTACCCAAGGTTTGATGCGTGCCCGACGCGAGCCGTGCAGTACGTGGCGTCGAGGAACACGTAGTAAAAGTCCTGGGCGGCTAGGGTCCGGTCCCGGAACGCTGCCACTTCCGTGTCGAGGCCGCAGATCTGGGACACTTCCGACTTGGAAATCCCCGTTTCAGCGCCGAGCGCTTTAACATGGTCGTCGACTTTTCGGGTCGACACCGTGGACATCGGCCTCCAGCACGACGGCGAACAGAACCTGGTCTACGCGGCGGCACCGCTCGAGCAGGGCAGGGAAGAACGACCCGGCGCGCAGGTTTGGAATCGAGCTCTCCGGCGGTCGCGCTTGAGGTCCGTGGCCGGGTGCCGGTGCGGTACGTGGTGCGCTCGCCGCAGCCCTTCGTGACTCGGTACTCATTGACCATCGCACGATGGCTCCTAACGTCGGGAAAGCAACGCTAAAATTGGGGAAACCAGACCACTCAACGGGACGTGACCGGCGAGCAGTGAGGTAAGCGCTCCTGCAGCTTGATCCGAAGCCACGATTTGAAGGACCCGCGGTTACCGGCGATCGCCCCGCCCAGAAACAGAACGAGCGAAGCGAGAACCAAGGCTGACAAGCCGAGCCGGCGATAGCCAAAACTGGTTGTGAAGCTGGCTGGTGAATGACCAGAAAGCTGTTTGAAATGCGCGCTAAGAGGTTCGAGCTTGTCGGCCCTCCCCGAACGGTTTGTTGCTCTTCTCAGTCTTCGCTGTTTGCTCTTCGGTCAGCTGATCTGTGGCTGCGTTTCTTTTCGGTCGCAGGGCAGGCCGCGCCTGCGTTTTGCGATAGGCGGTCACGTGCGTGGCCGCGCTATAGCCCTCTTGTCTCAGGGCGCTGGTGCGCTTTCCCCGTGCGTCTGGTTCGGTCGCTGGCGCACCCTCGACATATTCTCGCTTGGCCGCCCACCGCTCAGGTGGATCACGTCTTGTGTCATCGTGATGTCCTTCTTTCGCTGCGCATGTTCCCCCTGCCGAGGGCGTCTCGCGGTTGCGTTTGTGTTCGTGCGCTTAGGAACGTTGCTCGGCTCGGTCATCGGCTTATTAGTCGACTCGGGTGTGTCCGAGCGCTGGCGGGCCTCTTCCTGCTGGTGTGTGGCTACCATTCAGGTGAACCATGTTTTTGTTTCGTCTTGGTGGTCGTTTGCTGCGCTCACATGTTCCCTGCCGGGGGCATTCTATGGCTGCATTCGTGTGTGAAAGTGCGGGTGTGGGGTGGTGGTGTCCGGCTATTGTGGGCTGGTCCACATCCCCGTGTTTTTCGACCCGAACCACAACCAGTTTCTTTGCTCGAAGAACATGACAAGAGCATCTGTTCGGGGAACGGCACGCAAAACTTTGCGCCAGGCAACATCAGCCTTGTCCGCTGAAACCAACCACAGGACGCCGCCGGCAGGTAGTCGTTTATGAGTGCAGCGGCTTGCCGATGTACGAAGAATCCACGGAGACGCTCCCAGCGTCGACGGAGGACAGAAGAACCTCACGAGGTTCGACTCTCCGCGCCGGCGACGGGGTGACGTGACCGAGCGAGCGAGGCATCGGAATGAAGGTGATGGGCGACGCGCCAGCGTTGAGCACACACAGAACGCTTACCGGGCACCGGGAAGTCAGAGCTTGAAGTGAAACGGAGAGCTGTGAGAGGACCGAACATTGTGTGAAGAACAGGGTTCTGATTATGGGAGGGAGTGCGGGCCCGGCGATAGCGGCGTTGTGGGCTTTTCTCAGTTCTCTGCCTGGTTCGGCTCGCGGTCTCGGAGATTGTGGAGTTTTGGTGCACGTTTTCTGCGCATAGCGCACAAATACGCACGATAGTTGCGCGGGCCGCCGCCCACTTTTCATCGTCCCGAAATCGCCTCTCATCAGGCTTAACATTTCGGCAGCCGCAGAAACACGCTACACATTTTGCCGCACACCGACGCCAGCCGTTCGCCGCATGTCTTGTGGGTATGAGCAACCGCCACAGCCCGATGATGGCCTACAAACTCACCCGCAGTGGGACGCTGAACCCTGACGGCACAATGTTCGCCGCTGCCGCCGGAATTTTCGCGTCAGCCGTCGTTGCCGGCACCACACTTCTGACGACCCGCGACGACAATGGGTTCTCACACTACGTGCTGTCGCCAGAGTCGAAGAAGGCCGAGCAGAGCGCCAAACACCTGGCGCATGCTGTCGCCGCTCGAGCAGATTTAGCGCTCAAAATGCCGGACCTGACACAAGTGAACCACGTCGCCTGGCTGGCCACCGAACGTCACCCTGCACTCATCAGCCGTGACACGCAAGCGGGCATCGACCCGGGCAGCGTCAGCCGTGCTCTCGCCATCTCCATGCGTCCCGGCCAGTGGGCTGCCGTCGTCCTCAGAAAGCCGACTCGCAAAGAGAAAGAGTGGGGTAAGACATGGCTCGAATGTTCGGTAACACCTTGCGCGTTCCGCGGCGACCTCGCCCTCCTTCTGGGCGATGCGTTAATTCCTAACGCGGGCGCTCCCTTTAGCGGCGACGCGCCGACGTCCGCAACCAAGTCACCCAGGAGGCTTCGCAAACGGCTCGCAAGGCCTGCCCCTATCGGTGCAGCCTGGCTTGGGCAGCGAAGCCGTCGAGGGTCTCCACGATGTCCTGTGCTACCCATATCCGGTTGCGTCGCCCTTCCGTGATCTGAGTCAGGATGCCGGCGTCAACAAGCCGATCGATAGCGACCTGCGCGTTGACGGTTGAGATCCCAAGCTCCGCCGCGGCCGCTGCAGCGCCGATCACGGGTTGGCTAAGAAGAACGTCCAATAGCCGGCGTGCTGCTGAGCCTTGCCTTGCGGTGATGCGCCCCCGCCAATCGACCTGCACTATTTGCAGGTCTTTCACGAGGTGGTGACCAAGGTTCATCGCGGCGGATGCTGCATGTGCGACGCAGCGCACTATCGGGGCGAAATCGCCGGCCCGGTAGGCATTCAGGGCATCGAAATACTGGTCGGTGTCGTGAAGGAGACCTGCCGAGATCGGAACAGGCACGTCTCGCGTGAGTCTTCCGCCGCGCAACATCGATTGAATGACGGCGCGACCGACCCGGCCGTTGCCGTCAGAGAACGGATGGATAGTCTCGAACTGCGCGTGCACGACGGCTGACTGAGCGAGCAGGGGAAGATCGGTGCGATTGGCGAAGTCGGCAAAGTCGTCCATCAGCGCGGGCACCCGATCGTGATGCGGGGGCACGAACCGTGCGAGGTGCGGCCCGCGGCTCCCGCCACCGATCCAGACCTGCTCGTGCCGCCAGCGGCCAACGATCTGGGGGTTAATGCGCTCGAGGAGGGCACGGTGTATTTCTAGGATTGTGCGGTCGTCGATGGACTCGGAGAACGCGAGCGCCGCCTGCATCGCCTGCGTATTACCCGCGATGAGCTGCGCATCCTCCGAGGACCTCGAATCAAGTTCCGCCATAGCGATCTCCCGTGCGCCGCTGCGCAGGTGCTCAATCTCCGAGCTTGCAGCGCTCTCAGCACGAAGGAGAACGGAAGCGAATGGTGCCGAGAGGTGACCGACTTCGGCATCAAAACGCGCCATCTCGCTCGCAACGTCTTCAGTGAGCGCGTTCAGGTCACCGTCAAGCGAGATGTCGAGATCGGCGATGAACGCGGGCGCCGAGGCCAGGTACGGCCCTAAAGCCCGTCGGCTCGGTGGGTGTGGGCCGAACTCATCCTGGGCGCCGTGCCACGGCCGTTCTTCATAGCCGACCGCCGGCCAGGGCAACTTCTCCGTAAAGGTAGCCATGGGACGAGCAACCAATGCTTCTTTGCATTTCCGTCGGTATGCTCTCAGGCTATTCTGACTTAGGTTCCCTTTTCAGGAACTAATCCCTTCGTTCAACTTCGAGATTTACGACCGCGCTCTGTGCCGTCATGGCGGCGGTGCGTTGGCCCCCGTCCACACAGACAGCGTTCATTAATGACTCGATGTTCTTACGAGCCTCCAACATCTCAGTCACATCCGCGTCCGGGGCGGTTCGAGTTCGAGTTCGAGTTCGAGATCGAGATCGAGTTCGAGTTCGAGTTCGAGATCGAGTTCGAGTTCGCCCATGGTCGCCGTATCGTGGTGTGAATCTCACCGGCTTGCAACTGGTGGGCGCCTTCTGTGAGGAAGGGCGCGACCCCGTCCGTTTCGCGCACGAGAAAATCTTGCCAGCAAACCCCCTCACTCGGCTGTACCGCCCACACGATGGGTGCTCGCACGCTCTGACAGTCAACCGTCTCGATGCACTGTGCAAATGATAGGTTGGCGTCATGACACCGAAGGCTGACCCTAAATCACCGCGAGCCGAAGGTACGGTGAGGGAGACTCCACGGAAAGGCTCAGGGGTTTGGATGGCGTTGCTGCCCCTGCGATTGTCCCCGGGACGTTCGGCGATCCCCGGGCGGTGGAGAACCGAGCTTGAGGCGGCCACGGCATTGGCTGACCATATCGAAGAAACTGATCAAGGTTTCGGGCGAATTCCGATGGCGAGATATGGCCCCACCCGGAAGGTCAAAGACGTCGTTCGTTCATATATTTCGTCGAGAGAGTCCGATGCGGACTCGCCATTGGCCGCGAAGACTGTTCGCAGCTATCGAGGTGCGCTGAAGAACCACATTTTGCACAAGGCTGCCAACGTCGGCGCAGTCAGCGTGACGAAACTAGACGCTCCGAGTGTGACTGGTTGGTTGAGTGATTTAAAACGTGCGGGGGTCACGGACTCGTCAAGAAAATATGCTCGGGGGCTGCTTGCAGCAGCCTTGAGCTGGGAAACCGAGAACGGAGGGGCTCGGTTCAACGCCGCGGCCGCCCTTCGGACCCGTTCGACGAAGGCGTCCCGCGCAAAGAGGCAAACAGGAAACGACATTCTCATCCCGTCGTGGCAGGAACTCACGGAATTGGCCCTCAACCCGGCTGAGCGCGCTGATCGACTTCTGATAATGCTGATGGCCTGGGGCGGCCTTCGTTGGAGTGAGGCGATCGGTCTGGACATTCAATCAATGAACCCTGAGGCTGGAACAATCGCGATCACTCAGGTTTTTATCAAGTCTGAGACTCGAGGTTGGGTGATCGAACCTGTGAAGGCAGGCGTGAGTGAAAGCGTGACTTTACCGACTCGCCTATTGACCGCACTGTTGGATCACGCAGACGGTCATCCTCACGAAAGAAACTCTCTCACGGGGCGCCTTCTCTTTCGCGCACCCCGACCAAGACCTGGGAGCCACGAATTGCTTGATCTCTCCAACTGGACCCGAAACGTGTTCAAGCCAGCTCGAATAGCTGCTGGATTGAACGGGGACATGACCCGGCCCACCCTCGACCCCCGACGGCGCCACCTGACGCCCAAAGATCTGCGCGCTTCGGCAGCCAGTTTCCTGATCGATGCCGGCGCCTCACGACTAGAAACCAGTGCACATCTCAGACACGGTGACCCTCGAACGACTGACCGATACTATTCCCGACCCTTGGAATCGCAGCACCATTCGCCCGCACGAGCGAGCATTCGGGCGAACACGGCGCTCAGCCTCCCCGAACGGCTCTCCGCCATGTTCGAGGCTTGGATTGAGACAGACCCCGAGAGACTGAAAAACGGCCTAATGTAGGCAGATTGTGCAAGAAATTGTGCACGCCGCCGAAAACCGAAAAATACCCGGTCGAACCGAAAACGGTTCTGACCGGGTATTTAGTGTGGTGGAGCTAAGGAGATTCGAACTCCTGACCTTCTCATTGCGAACGAGACGCGCTACCAACTGCGCCATAGCCCCAAACTGCCTTTGAAGAATATCACGGGCTGGCCGCCACTTTCGCCGCTTCCCGCCCGAGCCGCCGATTAGACGGCGCGGCGACGACGCAGCACGGCGTCGAGGTCGGTCATGCCGGGGCTGGTTTCGCCGACGATTCCCATCGACGCGAAACGGCTCGGCACCGCAGCCACCGCGGGCCTGGCGATCGGCGTGGCGGCCCGGATTGCTTCCTCGGCGAGCGCTGCGGCGCGGCGCGTGACCTCCGCCTCGGCGGCGGCCTTGCGCAGCTGATTGGCCGCTTCAACGGATGCCATCGCCGTCTGCGCAATGGATCCGCGCGAGAGATGCATCGCTCGCGGCACCGGCTGCGGCGTCCAGGTCGCCGCAGCAACCGGGGTCTCCTCAAGCTGCACGGGCTCAAAGGCCTGGCCGACCAGAACGGGCAACACCACCGGGGCGTCCACGCGCACCACACGCGCCGAACGGGCAACCGTGGCCAGCCGGCCGAGAATGCCGAACGCGGCCACCATGACAACTGCGCCACCGACCAAGGCGGTGAACGAGCCAGCCAGGGCGGGAGCGATCCCAGTCACGGCCAGCACGAATCCGGCCAGCAGAATCAGCGACACCAGGCCGCGGAAACGGCGCAGGCGCCGGAGCTTCGAAACGGGCGACTCCGCCACGCGCGGCGCAGCGGCAGCAGCGACGGCCGCAGCGGCGCGGCGAACGTCGCGGGCAGCATCCGCCACCGCTTGCGCTTCGGCTCGTTCGCTCTGCTCAGCGCGCGCCAGAACACGTTGCTGCTCGGCCACGGTGCGGGCGGTGGCTTCGAGTCGCACCTGGTGCGGCACCTCGGCGGTTTCGGCCAGGATGCGCAGCGTTTGCTGCAGCCGCACGGCGTTTTTTTCGGTCGCCTGGTACTGCTTGCGGCGCGACCAGGTGGGCATCAGGTAGGCGACCCAGAGCACGGCGGCCACCGCCACCATGACCCCGCCACCCAATGCCTCATTACTCATGTTGACAACGGTAAGAGGCGCAGCGGCCAGAGCCGATGATTACCGGTGGCGTGTCACCGAAGTTAATACGCTGATTCCGCCCCCGAACGGGGCAAATCGGGGCGATCATCGAACGATGACCCGCACCGGATGCGCGGCCGACTCGAGATCGGCCGCGGTGACCGTGGCGGCATCCGCTGGGACCAGACCATCGTGCCAGCGGCGCAGCACGCCCTGGGTGAGTTCCTCGGCGACCAAACCGAAGCAGAAATGGTCGCGCCAGTCACCGTTGATGTGAATGTAGCGGCGACGCAATCCCTCATAGCGAAAGCCGAGTTTCTCCACGACCCGCAGGCTCGCCTTGTTTTCCGGGCGGATGCAGATCTCCATGCGGTGCAGGCCGAGCTGATAGAAGCAGTAGTCGGTCGCGAGCGCCACGGCCATCGGCGTGATCGACTGGCCGGCGAACTTCTCACTCACCCAGTAGCCGATGGTCGCCGATGACAGTGATCCCCAGGTGATCGACGACACGTTCAGCTGGCCCGCCAGTTCGCCGTTGCTTTCGATGATGAATGGCAGACCGTTACCCGACCGCGAATGCGTCAACAGGCTCCGGATGCTCGCGCGCGTGTCGAAAGACATCGGCGCGTACGGGTTCGTCGCCTCCCACTTGCGCAGCCAGGAACGGTTGGCCAGAAGTTCGCCCTCGAGGGCGCGGGCGTCGCGCAATCGGATCGGGCGCAGGGTGACGGCCCCCTCGCGAAGGGTGGGAATAGCGATCGGCACGGTTCGCCTGTCTGTCGTGGGCTGAAAACCCCGGTGGGGCTCTGTAAAACGTTAGTCGAGCGTGGCGACGAATTCGTGCAACCAGGGCTTGAGGTCGCGCCCGAGGTCTTCGCGATCGACGGCGAGTTGCACGATGGCCTTGATGTAGTCGAGCCGGTCGCCGGTGTCATAACGACGCCCACGAAAAATGAGGCCGTACACGCCGCCGGTGGTTTCGGGGTTGACGGCCATCTCCTGCAGGGCATCGGTCAACTGAATTTCGTTGCCCTTGCCCGGCGCGGTGTGCTCGAGAATGTCGAACACCTCCGGACGCAACACATAGCGGCCGATAATGGCGAGGTTTGAGGGAGCATCCTCTTGGCTGGGCTTTTCGACCAGCCCGGTGATGCGCACGACGTCCGGGTCGTCGGTCGTTTCGACCGCGGCCGCGCCGTACAGGTGAATCTGCGACGGGTCGACCTCGAGCAGCGCCACGATGCTGGTGTTGCGCTTGCCCTGCTCCTCGAGCATGCGGGTGAGCAGGGGGTCGCGGGCATCGATGATGTCGTCACCGAGCAGCACGGCGAAGGGTTCGTTGCCGACGTGCATGCGGGCGCGCAGAACGGCGTGGCCGAGGCCGCGCGGGTCGCCCTGACGCACGTAGTGGATATCGGCAAGCTCGTTGGATTCGCGCACCTTGGCGAGCCGGGTCTGGTCGCCTTTGCGTTCGAGCATGGCCTCCAGCTCGGTCATGCGGTCAAAGTGGTTCTCCAGGGCGTTCTTGTTGCGCCCGGTGACCATCAGCACGTCGCTGAGCCCGGCCGCAACGGCTTCCTCAACGACATACTGGATGGCCGGTTTGTCGACGACGGGCAGCATCTCCTTCGGCATGGCCTTGGTCGCTGGCAGAAATCGTGTTCCCAGCCCAGCTGCGGGAATGACGGCTTTAGTTATCGGGGTACCCATGGGCCCTAGGTTAGTGGCAAGTAGGATGCCTTATATGGACTCCGACATTGGTCATCGAAAGCGTGCGCTGAGAGCGGAGCTGCGCGAACGTCGCCAGAACATGACATCGTCGGAGCGTGAATCCGCCACGGCCGGCTTCACCGCAAACCTGCAAAGCCTCGTCGTGGATCTCTCCGCCCGATCGATTTCCTGCTATCTGTCGGCGCGCAATGAACCCGATACCCGGCCCTTTCTCAACTGGGCAACGACAGAGGGCATCCGTATTCTGTTTCCCATTTCTCGCGAAGACGGTCTGCTGGACTGGACCGTCGGCGACGGCGAAGAAGAATTCACCGGCATTTCCGGGGTTCCCGAAGCAGTCGGAACCTTGCTCGGCCCGATCGCCATCAACGATGTCGACCTCATCATCGTGCCGGCAGCGGCCATCGACGAGTCCGGTCTGCGCATGGGCTGGGGCCGCGGCTACTTCGACAAGACCCTCGGCTCGATGGAAAAGTGCCCGCCGGTCTACGCCGTCGTCTTCGACAGCGAATACCTCGACGAGGTTCCCCGCGAGGTGCACGACCAACCGGTCAACGGGCTCGTCACCCCGACCAGAATCATCGCGTTCTGACCATTTAATACCGCCCGTGAACCCCGTTCTGCATGTGACGGGGCGCCAGCGCGCCTAACCTTAGTTCTGGCGGGCATTTTGCCTGTCGGCTCAACCAGCTGGAGATGCAGTGCCTACCTACTCTTACCGTTGCACCGAGTGCGACACCGCCTTCGACATCCAGCAGGCCTTCACCGACCACTCGCTCACGGTGTGCCCGACCTGCCAGGGCAAACTGCGCAAGGTCTTCTCCTCGATCGGCGTGACCTTCAGCGGCTCCGGTTTCTACAGCAACGACTCTAAATCGGATGCGAAGCGGTCCAACCCGAATCTCGACCGCAAGCCGAGCGAAAGCTCGAGCGACAAGTCCGACTCCTCGGCGAGTAAACCGGCCGAAACCAAGACCGAGAAGAAGGCGGACAGCACACCCGCCAAGTCCGCGGCCCCCTCCGTTCCGACCGCCAAGGCGTCTTAGAGCATGGCGCTGACCAAGACGGTCGCCCAAGTCATTCGTTTGGAGCACCCCGTGATCAACGGTTTCAAAGAATTCATCATGCGCGGCAACGTCATCGACCTCGCCGTCGCCGTCGTCATCGGCACGGCGTTCACCGCCCTCGTCACGTCGATCGTTACGAGCATTTTCAACCCGCTCATCGCGTCGATCTTCAGCGCCGAGTCTTTGGCTGACTCGCTCGTCCTGCCTCTACGTGGTGGCGACGGCATCTTATTCGGTGCCGTCATCGGCGCACTGATCAATTTTCTGCTGATCGCCGCCGTTGTCTATTTCGCGATCGTGCTGCCGCTGAACAAGCTCAAGGAAGCCCAGGACCGTCGCCGCGCCGCCGGGGTTCCCTCCGAGGTCGTCGCCGACCCCACGACCGAGCTCGACCTGCTCACCGAGATCCGCGACCTGCTGGCCAGGAACGCCGCAACAGCCGCTTCCGACGAGGGCTCCAAACACACCGCTTAAAATACCGTCTGCCCCGTTGTCGGGGGAACACCTATCCCCCCCCCCCTTTGGGGTAATGTGAGCACGCCCCCCGGCAATTCGCGCGGACTGGCCGCACGGTGAACGAATTACAGGAGCGGTCAGATGAACCAGCTATTCTTGCGCGCGAGCGGATGCGCCGCAGCGCTCGCGCTCATCGCTGCCTCCCTCCTTATGGCTGGCCCGGCCTCGGCCGCGACGACCACCCAAATCATCAGCGGCGTCACGTATACGCTCGACGACGCGGCCAATACCGCCTCGGTCACTGACTACGACCACTCTGCGGCGAGCGTGACCATTGAGTCCAGCGTCGGCTCGTATCCGGTAACGAGCATCGGCGTGGACGCCTTCCGGGTAGCGTACGAAGACACCACGTCCACGAAACTCAGTTCCGTTTCCATCCCTGGTTCTATCCTCGCCATTGAGGACGGTGCATTCCAAAACAATGCTCTGAACCCCATCGCGATCCCTGGATCGGTCATCACCATCGGGGCATTCGCATTCGCCGACAACGACCTGACCACCCTCACGCTGCCCGACTCGGTGCTCTCCGTCGGCGCTTTCTCCTTCTTTGCCAACAAACTCATCACACTCGATCTGGGTGAATCTATCGTCGACATCGGCGGCACGGCCTTCAGCGGTCATCTGCAGGGCAACGGCACCGACAACAATATCGGCTCTGTCGTGATCCCCAACTCCGTCATCACCATTGGCGACGGCGCCTTCCAGCACCTGAACAATCTGACCGAGGTCGTACTCGGCGACTCGGTTGAAACTCTCGGTGAATACGCCTTTGGCTTCTCCTACAATCTTGAATCGATCAGCATCCCCGATTCAGTCACGACCATCGGACCGTATGCATTTGCAGTGAACGGGCGTCTTTCCGAGTTGGCCTTGGGTAGCGGGGTCAGCACAATCGCCGCAGGCGCGTTCCAGCAGACGGCGCTCACGTCGGTGTCCATTCCCAATTCCGTCACCGAAATCGGCGACTTCGCCTTCGCTTATGGGCACCTGACCTCGGTGAGCATCGGCGCGTCAGTTTCCAGCATCGGTAACCAGGCGTTCTCCAACCAATCAGACTTTATGTCCCATGAATTCGTCAACGATCTGACTTCTGTGTCCTTCGCGGGCAATGCCCCCACGGTGTTCACTGCCGGTTCTGAGCAGAACCAAGGCTCGCTCGGCTTCAGTACCGGCCTGACGGTGTCATATTTCTCGGACCGCACCGGCTTCACCAACCCCTGGCAGGGGTACGCCACGACGCCCGTCGTGCGCGATGTCACAGCGCCAACCGTCACGATCGATGGCGGCGCCTTTGTGACCACACTCGATCTGACACCGGCGATCACCGGTACCACCGGCGAAGCCGCCGGCACAACCGTCACCGTGGCTCTCGGTGATCAGACATTGACGACGACAGCGACCGGAACCGGAACCTGGGCAATCTCCCCCACGGTCACTGCGGGCAGCTACACCATCTCAGCATCCGTTACCGACGAGGCCGGCAACACCGGAACCGCCACCCAGTCCTTGCGGGTCAACTCTCAGAACCCCGCAGCGTTACCGCCGGCCAGCACCACCGCCGAACTCGAGACCTTCATCGTCGACAACAGCCTCGACAGCGCTGCCACCTCCGCAGCCTTCATCGCCACCGGAGCCACAGTCGGCAACCCGCTCGACTCGCTCGACACCAGCGAACCCTTCTCAGGAAACCTGCCCTGGTCCGATCCCACGGACAGCTTTGTCGATGTCTACGCGTACTCCTCACCGACTTTGCTCGGCACGTTCCCCGTCGTAAATGGCATGGTCATCATCAACGGCGTCAACCTCGCCGCCTTGTCAACCGGCGCCCACCACCTCGTCCTGATTGGCCAGACTAGCGGCGCCGTCTCAGTACTCAACATCACCGTGCAGCCCGCACCCGGAACGGGCACAGGCACAGGCACTACAGCCGCAGCCGCAGCCGCAAGTACAAGCGCGACGAGCACACTAGCCGGGACCGGAGTGAACGCCTCCGCACCGATCGGCTCGGCACTTGCACTCGTACTCCTCGGGGCCGTTCTCTTGCTCAATCGCCGTCGAACCGCGACGCAGTATTAGAGCCGCAACCAGCAACCGTAGTTCCGAAACCCGTACGTAGCCGCGGGTGCAGGCTATCTGCGGGGTGTCGAGGTGTTTCAGCTGAGAAGCAGCTGACCCGCTCCTGGGGTGTCACCACCTCGACACGAAGCGAGCCGTGCCGGACGCAAGCGGCGGCGGCACCCCACAACTACCAATGCGGCGGGCGATCCTGCAGCAACTGTGTCTCGTTCGCGCTGGGTGCGCTTCCGGTGTGCGCGACGCCGCCCTCTTCCCGTAACACCGGCGGATGCGGGTTCGGGTCGGTGTCCGGTGCCGGCAGCAGCCGGGCGCGCCGAGCCGTGCCCGCGGCCTTCACGATCGGCTGACGCTCGGTACCTAGACGCGGCGCATCGTCCCGAGCGCTCACGCGCCCGGCCGCTTCGGCGCGATCGTGGAGGCGTCGCCGGACGCAAAGGGCGGGGCATCCGTTTGAGGAACACCGGCGATGGCGGCGACGCGCGCCGCCACGGCGTCTGGGTTACTGAACAATTCGAAGCTGTGCACGCGCAGGTAATGCCAGCCGAGGCGGCGCAGCACTTCGGGACGCAGGCGCAGGGACTCGCGCAGACTCGCGCGGCCGACCACGGCATCCGTTTCAACCACGATGGCGCGCGTGCCGTAGGAGGCGGCCAGGGCGAGCTTGCCGCGGTGCCCGAGACGCACGCTGAGGCCGAGCTTTTCGAGGCGGCCGCCGAGGTCGACGAGCATGGCCTCGCTCGCGTCTGGAACCTGCACCTCGTCGCGGCGGGCCTCGGTCTCACTGAGCACCTGGGACAACGCGAGGATGCCATAGCGCTGACGATCCTCGTCGATGTCAGCCGGGCGAAAGCAGGACACGATGTCGAGCGCGCGGCGGGCCCGGGTCATGCCGATCGCGAGCAGGCGTTCGCCACCGGGTTCGCCGAGCGAACCGAAGTTCGACAGCAGACGCCCGTGCGGGGTGCGGCCGTAGCCGATCGAGAAGATTACCCGGTCCCGGCTCTGCGCCACGGCCTGCTCGAGGGTGAGCACGGTGAACGGTTCGCTGCGATCCTTCAGGATGAAGTCGGACAGGTCGGTGCGCTTCGCGAACGCGGCCAGCACCGCCTGCTGAACGCGAACGGCGTGCCGGGTGCTCGCGGTGATCACCATGAGCGATTCGCGCGCGCGCTTCGATGCGTGGTCGAGCACGAGGTCGACAACCTTCACGACCTCAGCGTCCACGCTCTCGATGGCACCGCTGTCGGCGTCGGGCATGCCACGGCCACCGGCAACATAGTTAATGGTCAAGCTGCCGTGGCCGAGAAAGCTTCCGGCCCAGGGCAGCGAGTCGATACGGCCACCGTAGAAGCGGTGGTTGACCAGTTCGGCGAGGTCTTCGCCGCCGGCCCGATAGCTGCGGGTGAGGGTCAGGGTCGGCAGCAGTTCGCCGAGGCGGGCCAGCGCTGAGTCGGCGTGCAGGGCATCGACCGAGACATCGGGCGTCGGCGCGGCCTCCCCCGAGGCCGAAATTCCGGTCTCGAATGCTGACGGCGTCTGGGTGACCGGGTCACCGAACGCGACAATCTGGCGTCCGCGGCGAATCGCGCCGACGTTTTCGGCGAGGGTCGTCGCTCCGGCATCGACGAGTAGCACTGTGTCAAAGGTGATCTGGTCGCTGATGTCGGCGATCTCGTACGGCGAGGCGAGCCAGACCGGCGCGAGCACCCTCCCGAGGTGCGGGGCGACCTCGTTGAGCCGGGCTGGCGTGGCCCGGTCGGCGCGCAGCAGGCGGCGCAGCTGATCGGCTTCCTCGGGAAAGTCGACGACGCCGATCTTCCAGGTTTCGGCCAGTAGCCAAGC
Organism: Cryobacterium sp. M91; assembly: GCF_002929615.1. NCBI lineage: Bacteria > Bacillati > Actinomycetota > Actinomycetes > Micrococcales > Microbacteriaceae > Cryobacterium > Cryobacterium sp. M91. The sequence continues at coordinate 20,320 of NZ_PJJT01000079.1, forward strand.
CAGCAGCTTGCCCGAAGCGGATGCGTGCGCCTCGTCGACGAGTTTGAAATCGGCCTCGAGGCGGTCCAGTACCTGCGTGTTCGCGTTGAGAAGGGCTCGGTCGCTCGCCAGCATAATCTCGAGCACGGACTGCCACCAGGCGAGTTCGAGCTCGACAGCGACGTTCTCCTCAGACACGTGCCGCTGGGACAGGTCGGTCATCAGCGGGTCGAGGTTGTGCTCGCGCAGCGTTGCGAGCAGCGCGGTGCGCTCGTGCAGGTTGGCGAGCACCTCACTCTCGGCGGCGAGGCCGGAGATCATCGACACCAGTTCACCGAGCTGACGCCCGGCGAGGGTGCGCGGCGTGCCGACGGTGCCGAGGGGAACGTCGAGCAGGCCGAGGTCTTCGGAGACGCGCTGAAAAGCGACGTGCACGTCGTTGATGCCGACCGGTACCTCGGGCGTGACTCCCGCGGCGGCGTAGCGCTGCCAGAGCGTGCGCTGGTCCTGGATGCGGCGCAGGCTCTCGTTCATATCGCTGACCCGCACGCCGGGGCGCTGGTACTCCTCGGCGAGCTTGCGCAATCGGCGCCGGCTGGCCGAGCTCATCTCGGAGGATTCACGCCGCGACGACGTGGCGGCGATCAGCTCGATCAGCGAGCGGTCGTAGACGCCCGGCTGGAACTTGTCGAGCGTTTCTCGAATATCGAGCAGCAGGCGTAGGTAGATGCCGAGTTCGTTGATCGTCTCGAACGGGCGCAGCCGGGTCTGGCCGATCAGACCGTTGGCGCGTTCAAGCAACCGCGGCAGTTCAACCTGGTTGATGCGCTTGGCGAGTTGATGCGAGTTGGAGGCGTCCGCTGAGGAGGTGAAGGAAGCGCCGTACCAGGGTGAGTCGCCGGGGCCGTACCGAAACTCGCCGAGAATAGCGGCTTTGATCAACGTATTGGCGGCGGCGGATCGGGAGTGAGCGAGCAGCTCGAGAGCGTGCCGGTCGAGCCGGGCCGTCGTCGACGGCGGCTGCGGCAGCTGCGCGAGGCGCGCGAGCTCACCCAGGGCATCGAGGACAGAGACGCCGAGCGCCGAATCGCGGCGGGTGAGCGCCGCGCGGTAGTCGAGCAGCACCTTGCGCAAGCGCACCAGGGCATCGTCCACGTCGCCGACCCGCGGCTGGGTGGCCTTCTCGTTGCGTGTGATCGACTGGATCAGGTCGCGGCGCAGCGAGCGCGGAGTCACGGCGATGCCGGGAAGGCCCACCTGCACCAGGCGACCGGCGATTCCGTCGAGGCTGGAGCGGCGGGCGCTGACCACGAGCACGCGCTTATGCTGGGCGACGAGCGAGCCGATCGCGTTGACGATGGTCTGGGTGCCGCCGGTTCCGGGCAGGGTCTTCACGACCAGAGAGTTTCCCGCCGCGATCTGCGCGACGACATTCTCCTGCTCGGGGTCTGCGTCGCCGAGCAGCGTGTCGGTGGCGGGCGGACGGGCATCCTGGCCGATCGGCACCACCGGGTTGTAGGCGGACCCGATATTGCGCTTGGCGGTCATATTGCCGGCGACGGCGTCGAGCAGCGGGTGGTCGAGGTTCGAGGCGTCGGCGGCGAGTGCCTGGCCGCAGGAGGCGAAACTCGAAACGACGAGCCGGGGCACGACGTTGAACCAGGGCAGATGGGAGGTCAGGCCGCGCAGGCGGTCGATGACCGGCTGCGGTTTGAACGCACCGTTCGTGACGGCGAGCGCCACAAAAGCGTCGGCGTCGAGCACGATCTGAAACTGGTCCTTCAGCGCGCGGGCCAGTTCGGGGTTGAGAAAGGGCTGGCCCTTGAGCTTGAGCTCGTAGTCACGGCCGTAGCGGCGGATCGCAAGCGGGCGCAGCAGTACCGGGGCACTGTACTCGACGTCCTGGTAACGCCACTCGGCGAGGCCGATGGCGAGGTTGACCGACTCGATGCCGCGCATCGAGCGCAGTTCGATGCCCTTCTGGGTGATCTCGTTCGCGGCCAACCGGGCGTTGCGGAGCGCGAGTTCATCGCGAATGAGGTTGGACAGCAGGGTGGTCTTGCCGATGATGAACTGCGGCAGGCCCCCGGGATGGGTGGCGCTGAGCTCGATGCGGGTGCGGGCTTCGTCGGTGAAGTGCAGCAGCGGGGAGCGCCCGCCGAGCGCGGCGAGTTCATCGCGCCAGCGCTGCCAGACCGGCTCGGCGATGTTACCGGCAGTGAACGCCGGGTCGCCCAGACTGAGGTTGTGGGGACTGGTCACGTTTTGCGGGTCGATGGGGACGACGTCCAGGTACTTGGAAAGCACGTCGTCGTCGTCTTGTTTTCTATCGAGGTGCCACACAGGGATACCCTAATTGCGAAACCACTGTTTTTGTTTGAGGCGGCCGGGGTTTCGCGTGATTTGGCCCTTACAGCCAGTCCCGACGCTTGAAGACGATGTACAGGGCGCATCCCATCGCGAGCATCAGGGCGAGCGCGAACGGGTAGCCCAGGGTCCAATGTAGTTCGGGCATGTGGTCGAAGTTCATGCCGTAGATGGTTCCGACCAGGGTCGGTGCGAACAGGATCGCCGCCCAGCTGGAAATTTTCTTGACCTCTTCGCTCTGCGCCAGGCTGGTCTCCGACAGGTGCCGCATTTCGTCGTTCTGGGCCTGTCCCACGAGGGTGCTGTGCACGGTCAGCGCGTTTTGCAGCAGCTGCCGAAAGGCGTCGCCGCGTTCAACGATGCGCAGGGTATGGTCGAGCACATCGCGCAGGTGCCGGTGCAGTTCCAGGTCGACGTTGTATTTGTCGAAGCCACGCTGCATGGCCTCAAACATACCCACGAGCGGTTGGGTGGCTCGTTGAAACTCGATCACTTCGCGGGACAGGGCGTAGATGCGTCGGCTGACCTCGGGGTCACCGTCGAAAAGTTGGTCTTCGATCTCATCGATGTCATTTTCGAGGCCGGCCACGACCGGCCCGTACTCGTCGACGACCTGGTCAAGAATCGCATACAGCACGGCTTCCGGGCCGAGGGCGAGCAGGTGCGGTGCCTGCTCCATCCGCTGGCGCACCTGGGCGAGGTCGGGCGATTCCGCGTGACGGATGGTGACGACGAAGTCCGGGCCGACGAAGACGTGCAGCTCACCGAATTCAACGCGTTCCTCGTCGTCCATATAGCGAGCGGGGCGCAGCACCACGAACAAAATATCGCCGAACCGCTCGATCTTCGACCGCTGATGGCCCTTGAAAGCATCCTCAATGGCCAGGTGGTGCAGGCTGAACTCGGTGGCGACGGCCCGCACTTCCTCCTCGCTCGGCCGGTACAGTCCGATCCAGGCGAAGCCCTTATGCTTCTTCATGACCTCGAAGGTCTCGTCGAGGCTGGGCGGTGTCGAAACCCGATGCCCGTCCACGTAAACCGCGTTGTCCACCAGGGCCATGGGCTCTCCTTGTTCGCTCCTAGTTTGCCACCGCGTACGGTTGCAGAGTGACGCAAACGGATGTCTCCCTCTTCCTGGCTCCGCGGGCGCCGCTCCCTGAGACCGACCGTCTGCACCTGGCCGAGGCCGTCGCCCGGGTCTGCCGGGTTGAGCTCACCGAGGTCACCATCGCGCAGCGCTGCGAGCGCTGCGGTGGCGCACACGGGAAACCCCGCGTGCTGCGGCCCCCGGGCACCTTCGTGAGCCTGAGCCGCGCCGCCTCGACCGTCGCCGTCGCCGTGTCGCTGGCCGGGCCGATCGGTGTCGATATCGAGAGCGTCAGCGCGGTCGGCTGGGCCGGGTTCGACGACGTCGCGTTCAACGGGCCCGAGCAAGAAGCCCTGTGGGCGGTGCCGATGGCGGCACGCGACCGGGTGCGCGCGACGCTCTGGACGGCGAAGGAAGCGGTGCTCAAGCTGTCCGGGGCGGGGCTGACGGTGGACCCGCGGGAGCTGACCGCTGTATACCCGAAAGCGGCGGCATCCGTTCTCGTGATGGAGCCGCGGTGGCAGCTGCTGAGTTGGCCGGGCGCTTCCCTCGATCTGGCCGACCTGCACCTGGCGGGCTTCGACGCCGGCCCAGGCCTGGTCGGCACGGTGGCCACCCTCGGCCCGGAAGCGCCCCGGATCGTGCTGCTCCCCCAAACGTGAGGCGCAGCGTAACGGATGCCTGTTGCTGGTGCCCACAGGCGCCGCCGCCGGCATCCATTTCATGCTGCGCGGGACTTGCGCCGCTGCGCGGGAGGCCCAACTACCGCGCAGCGGCGCAACACCCGCGATACGCGCGACCCCGAGGCCACTCACCACCCCGCGCACTGGCACGACTCCAGCGGAGCGCACGAGCCGGGCCACCCGCCCAGCGCGGCTATCGGCTCGGCAGAGCCCGCTACCGCACCCAGCGCAGCTAGAGGCTTGGCAGGGGCCGCTCTTGCACCCAGCGAGCCACGAACCCGCCGATCGCCCGACTGCCGGTGTGCTCGGCGAAGAACTCGATGAAGTCATCGGTGGAGACATACCCGTGCCGCCGGGCCAACGTGTATGCGCGCAGGGCTGAAAAGAAGGCCTCGTCGCCGAGCGACTTGCGAATGGCGTGCAGGGCGAGCGCTCCCCGTTTGTAAACGCGGTCGTCGAACATGGCGTGCGGGCCCGGGTCTCCGACGACGATGTCGTGGGGCAGCGCAGCGACCTTGCCGCGGTGCAGGGCGGCCAGAACGTCGGCGGTGCGACCGCCGCGTTCCTCCTCCCAGAGCCATTCGGCGTAGCAGGCGAAACCCTCCTGCAGCCAGATGTCCTGCCAGCGGGCCACGGTGAGGCTGTTGCCGTACCACTGGTGCGCCAGTTCGTGGGCGATCAGCCGGTCTTCGCCGTGGTTGCCGTCGACGTGGTTGCTGCCGAACACGGCCAGGCCGTGCGCCTCGAGCGGAATCTCCAGCTCGTCCTCGGTGACGACGACGGAGTATGACGCGAACGGATACGGCCCGAATCGGTCGGCGAAGAACGCGATCATCTCGGTGAGGCGGGCGAAGTCGGTGCCGACCCGGGTGGCCAGTTCAGCCGGAAAGTACAGGCTGTGCGCGACCGGCCGGGCGGCGAGGTCGCGGCGGCGGTACCGACCGATCAGCACGGTCGCGAGGTAGGTGGCCATTGGCTCCCGCACGTCGAAGGTCCAGCTGGTGCGCCCAGAGCGACTCGACTGTGCCGACAGCGCCCCGTTGGACACCACGGTGTACCCGGATTCACAGCCGACGGTGATGCGAAAGGTGGCCTTGTTGCTCGGATGGTCGTTGCACGGAAACCAGGAGGGGGCCCCGCAGGGCTGCCCGGAGACGAGTACGCCGTCGTCGAGTTCTTCCCAGCCGACATCACCCCAATTGCTGCGCACCGGATGCGGCGCCCCGCGATAACGCACCACGACCTCAAACAGGGCCCCGGCTTCCACCGGTGTGGCGAGCGTGATCACGAGTTTGCGGGCCGTGTGCGTCACCTTCGCCGGCCGCGCGCGGTTCACTGTGACTTTTTCCATGCTGAGCCCGGCGAAATCGAGACTGAATCGGTCCAGCCGCATCAGCGCCCGCGCGGTGATGATCGCGGTGGCGTTCAGCCGGTTGGTGGCCACTCGGTAGTCGAGGGTCAGCTCATAGTGCTCGGCGCTGTAGCCGCCGTTGCCGGAGGTGGGAATATAGGGGTCGCCGGCGCTGGCGGCACCGTGAGTGGTCTGCAGAGTCTGGCCCATCAGTCAACTATTCCACGCTCGACCACGGCGGCTGGTGCCACGGCGTGATCGGGTTGCCGGACCAGAGCGACCCGGTCGGCACGCGTTCGCCGCGCATCACGAGCGAGCCGGGGCCGACGGTCGCTCCGGCATCGATTGACGCCGCTGGCAGAATGACACCGTTCGGGCCCAGGGTGGCACCCTCGGCGAGTTCGACCGCGTCAAGCTGCATGATCCGATCGTGAAACAGGTGGGTCTGCACGACGCAGCCGCGGTTCACCGTGCTGCCGGCACCGAGTCGCACGAGATCGGCTTCGGGCAGCCAATACGTTTCGCACCAGACACCGCGCCCCACCGTGGCGCCGAGGGTGCGCAGCCACACGGCGAGCGCCGGCGTGCCCGATGCTTTCTCGGCGAACCACGGGCGAGCCACCATCTCCACGAAACTGTCCGACACCTCGTTGCGCCAGATGAACGATGACCAAAGCGGATGCTCCGACGCGTCGATCCGCCCGACCAGCGTCCACTTGACCACCGTCGTGACCCCGGCGGCGACCGCGCCGGCCACGAGCATGACCACGCCGGACAGGGCGATGGCCGCGCCAAGTCCGAGCCTGAGCCAGACCAGGTCGAGCAGGGCGAGTACGAGCAGCGCGATCCACGCGGCGGTGACGCCGGCCACGATGCGCAGCAGTTCCCAGAGTGACCGGGCGACTTTCAGGCGTACGGGAGGGTGGAACGTTCGCGAGTCGTCGGCATCCGTTTGCCTGCGCCGCAGGCGGGCCGGCGGGTTGCCGAGCCAGCTGGAGCCGCGCTTGGCCTTGCGCGGCGTCGAGGAGAGCACAGCGACGAGCCCGTTGCGCGGCACGGTACGACCGGGGCCGGCCATGCCGCTGTTGCCCAGAAAAGCCTTGCGGCCGATCTTGGCCGGGCCAATGTGCATCCAGCCGCCGCCGAGTTCGTAGCAGGCGACCATGGTGTCGTCGGCGAGAAAAGCGGCCGGCGCGATCGTCGTCAGCGAGGGCAGCAGCAGCACGGTTGACGCCTCGACGTCGGCGCCCACCTTGGCGCCGAGCAGGCGCAGCCAGGTCGGGGTGAGCAGGCTCGCGTAGACCGGAAACAGCACGTTGCGAGCGCCGTCCAGGATACGTTCGGTCATCCAGACCTGCCAGCCGATGCGGCTGCGCACCGGATAGTAGCCCTCGCGCAGCCCGATACCGAGGGCTCGCACGAAGGCGATCACGAGCAGGGCGTAGGCGAGTCCACCGGCCAGAACCGCGACCGGCATGATCAGCGCTGCCCGCAGCGCGGCGACACCGAGACTGCCGGCGTCGCCGACGGCACCGCCGACGATGACGGCGCCCAGCGCGAGGGCCAGCGTGGGAATGGCCGTCATCGCGACGGACCCGGTGGCGAACGCGCCGAGCCACCGGCTGGCCCTTGCCGGCCGCTCGGCCGGCCACGGACGCCTTGCCGACCCCGCCCGGCGGGCCGGGGAACCAGCCCAGCGCTCCCCCGGTGGCACGCGGGACGAAACTGCAGCGCCGGGTTCGATCTCCGCGCCGTTCCCGACGTGGGCCCCGCCGAGCAGGGTGCTGCGCGAGCCGATTCGGGCGTCGGCACCGACGTGCAGGTGGCCGATCCGCAGCACGTCGCCGTCGATCCAATGGCCGGCCAGGTCGACCTCGGGCTCGATCGAGGCCTGGGCGCCGATGGTGAGCAGACCGGTGACCGGTGGCAGCGAGTGCAGGTCGACGTCGCGGCCGATCTCTGCGCCCAACGCCCGGGCGTAATAGCTGATCCAGGGGGCACCGGCCAGGCTCGCTGCGTCAACGAGCAGCGCCACCTGCTCGGCGAGCCACAGCCGCAGGTGCACGGAGCCGCCGCGCGGATAGTTACCCGGCACCAGGTTGCGCAGCAGCAGCCTCGATGCGATCACCGCGATCAGCATTTTGCCGGGCGGCGTCACGAACAGCGCAAAACCGAGCGCCACCCACCACCAGGACAGCGTCGGCGCGAAGGTCGCCCCGGCCAGGCTCAGCAGGTTGTTTGCGATGGCAAGGTAGACCAGCCAGCGGGCGCCGCTGAGCACGTGCAGGGGAATGCCGAGCAGGGTCTGGGCGAGCTGGCTGCGCGCCGGTGTCGGCAGCACGGTGCGCACGACTGGGACTTCCACGGGAGTGCGCGCGTCGAGTTCCTCGGCCAGGGAGCCGATGCGCGGGTGGTCGTAGAGGTCGGCGACGGTGGTTTCGGGGTGCCGGGCCCGCACAGCCGACACGAATTGCGCGGCTGAGAGCGAACCGCCGCCCTGGGCGAAAAAATCATCGTCGGGGCCGGTCACCGGCACGCCCAAAATGGATGCCCACGCCTCGGCCAGCCACTCGGCCGTCGGTGACAGCGCCGCGGTCTCATCGGCCGATTGAGGCAACGGCCAGGGCAATGCAGCCCGATCGACCTTGCCCGAGGTACGGGTCGGCAGCGCGTCGACGATGGCCAGCAGCGGCACGAGTGCGGCTGGGAGTTCCTCGCGCAGCCGGTCAATCGCAGCCGGCCGATCGAACGCGGCGTCCGCGTTGAGGGCGATATAGCCGACCAGAATGTGGTTGCCGGCCGGGGTGGTCTGGACCACGGCGGCGCCGCCAGCGACTCCGGGGAGAGCGCCCAGGGCAGCATCCACTTCACCGAGCTCGATGCGGCGGCCGCCGAGTTTCACCTGGTCGTCGGCGCGCCCGGCAAAGACAAGGCCCGCCGTTTCGAAGCGCACCAGGTCCCCGCTGCGGTAGGCGCGATCCCAGCCGAGCTGCGGGTGCTGCGCATATTTCTCGGCGTCCTTCTCGGCGTCGAGGTAACGGGCCAAACCAACGCCGCCGATGATGAGCTCGCCGGTCTCCCCCTCGGCGACCCGGTGCCCGGCCGCGTCGACGACGGCGAGGTCCCAGCCGTCGAGCGGGAGGCCGATGCGCATCTCGCCGATGCCGTTGACGAGGGCGCCGCAGGCCACGACGGTCGCTTCGGTCGGGCCGTAGGTGTTCCACACTTCGCGTCCGCGGGTGGCAATGCGGGCGACCAGTTCGGGCGGGCAGGCCTCACCGCCGAAGATGAGCAACCTAACGGCCTCGAGCGACTCTTCCGGCCAGAGCGCGGCGAGGGTCGGCACGGTCGAGACGACGGTGATGCCGTGGGTGATCAGCCACGGGCCGAGGTCGGCGCCGCTGCGCACGAGCGAGCGCGGGGCGGGAACCAGGCAGGCGCCGTTGCGCCACGCCAGCCACATTTCCTCGCAGCTCGCGTCGAAGGCCACAGAGAGCCCGGCCAGCACGCGGTCTCCGGTCCCGATCGGTTCGTCCCGCAGAAACAGTCCGGCCTCGGCGTCGACGAACGCGGCCGCCGAGCGGTGGGTGACGGCGACGCCCTTGGGCACGCCGGTCGAGCCGGAGGTGAAGATGACCCAGGCATCGTCATCGGGCGTCGGAATGTTGCCGGTCGGAAAGACCAGCGCGGGATCCTCGTGCGGTCCGACACGGCGAGCGCGCAGGGCCTGCACGTCGAGGCCGTCGCGAGGCGCAAACACGCCGCCCTCCCCGATGATGCCGACCACGTGGGCTTCGGCGAAGACCAGCCGGGCGCGTTCCTCCGGGTCGTCCGCGTCGACCGGAACGTAGGCGGCACCCACCAGCAGCGTGGCCAGGATCGACACATACAGGTCGCGGGTGCCGGAGGGAATGCGAATTCCCACGGTGTCGCCGCGCCGCACCCCGGCCAGGCTCAGCGCATTCGCCTGTGCCTGCACGCGTCGCAGCAGGCCGCGATAGCTGATCGTTCCGGCCGCATCTTCCAGGGCCAAAGCCTCCGGATGCTGCGCCGCGGTTTCCGCAATAATGTCGGCGAGGGTGCGGGCCGGCTTGGCCCGGTGGCCCGCCGCCAGCACCTCCTGGCCGCGCCCGCCCCGGTCGGACGCGATCGGGTGACTTTGGCTCTGGTGCTCGCTCACACTGCTCCTTGATCAGGTCGTGGCAGTGGTGCACGGCGCGAAAACACCAGTCTAGAACTCACCGGTAACGCGCAGGTGAACAACCCCCGCCGGGGGTCGTCCGGCCTGGCAGTGGCGTGCAGAGTCTCAATGAAGTGTGCTTGCGCATCCGCTCCCCCTGGGTCGACACCTCGGGGAGCGTCGCAACAGCATTTCCCGGCTCGCAGCCGCGGATACTGGGTAACGTCCCGCCATCCGGGGACGAATGGAGTACTTGACCTTGAAGCACGCATCGAACTCCACCTGGACACGTCTGAAGGAAGAGGCGGCCGTTCACCTCTACGACGAACTACATAATGACGCGCGCGGCGTGAGGGCAGCGGCCCACGACACGGAAACCTCGCCAATCCAAGTGCAACGCCCCGTGGATTCCTAAACCCTCGCAGCCTTCCGCACAATCATCGAATAGGCGAGTTGCGACTCGCAGCGGCCTTCAACGCGAGCGTCTCCACGGCAACGTGTGGCAGCGAGGTGTTGGCCTCCGGCGCCCGAGAAACACAAAAACCCTGCATCTCAGATTTTGCGAGGGATGCAGGGTCGTAAACCGGTGTGCCCCTGGAGGGATTCGAACCCCCAACCGTTTCCTTAGGACGGAACTGCTCTTCCGTTGAGCTACAGAGGCTGGCCGGGCAAGTTTAGCCTGCGCAACGTCGCTGACGCGAAAGCCCGCAGTACCCCACGTGCCGCGGACGCTGCAGTAGCCCCGCTGCAGCAGTCGCACTGCAGCAGTCGCACTGCAGCAGTCGCTCGGACGTACCTTAAGGGCGCACGCCAGCGCATCCGCTTTGGTGCCGTCAGGCGGCGGGTGCCAGATAGGCGTCCCAGTCCTCCAGCGGTCGCTCGATACCGCGCACGACCCAGGTCGTGCCCTGCGGCATCCGCGGGGTGAAGCGCAGTTCCCACCCCATTTCGGCCGGTGTGTGGTCGCTCTTGAGGTTATTGCAGCGCAGGCAGCAGGCGGCAAGATTGTCCCAGGTGTCGCGGCCACCGCGCGAGCGCGGCAGCACATGGTCGATCGTGGCCGCGGACTTACCGCAGTAACAGCAGCGGTGATCGTCACGGCGCAACACTCCGCGGCGACTGACCGGCACGAGTCTCGACATGGGAATGCGCACGTACCGCGTGAGCAGAATAACGCTCGGCCGATCCCACGAGCCCGACGCCGCGAAAACGGGGTGATTCTGATCGGACTGCACGATCGTCGCCTTCTGGTTCATCACCAGAATGAGTGCTCGTTTGAACGAGACAACGGCGAGGGGCTCATAGCCCGCATTGAGTACCAGTGTGCGCATGCGCTCCCTTTCGAAGGAGGCTGGACGGCTTCCAGCCATTCGAACTACATCCGATGCGTACAGAACAGGAGCGTGACAGCGCGAGAGAGGGTACAAAAAAGGCGCCGTCACAATGACAACGCCTTACGGCTGCTCACGCAGCTCTTCTCGCTCTGACAACTATGCCGAAAGCACTCGCAACCGCGCACATCCATGGTGTGGATAGTGCGTCGCTCATGCATGGGCTCTCCTAAAGACCTACAACTACATCAGGGCACTAGGTTAACCCACAAATGGCGCAACAGGGAAACCTGTGTGCGCCATCGGTGTGAGCTGTTACCCAGTGTTCACCGCGGGGGCGACTTAGATGCCGATCCGTACGATGTAGTAGTCGCTGGTCCAGATGGGCTGGATCCGCACGGACTGGCCCGTATAGGGCGCGTGCAAAATGTTGCCGTTGCCGGCGTAGAAACCGTCGTGGCCGTCCATGATCACGAGGTCGCCGGGCACGGCATCCTCGATCGCGATCTTGGTTCCGGCTGCACCCTGGCCCGTCGAGGAGTGCGGCAGGCTGATACCGAACTGCGCATAGACGTACATGATGAAGCCGGAGCAGTCGAAGCCGGCCGGGGTGGCGCCGCCATAGACATAGGGCACGCCCTGATACTGCGAGGCCACATTGAAAACGGATGCGAGATCAAAATTCGGGTAGGTCGGGTTGGCCAGGTAGTCGGCGACGCTCGGGCCGGAGTAGCTCGCGGCGTACGAGGTCATCTGCGCGGCAACTTCGATGCGGCGGGTTTCGGCCGCGGCAGCAGCAACGGCAGCTTCAAGTTCCTCCGGGGTGGTGGCGGTGAATCCCTCGCGAGCAACACTCACGGTCGCTGCCTGCGCGTCGACTTCAACGGCTTGAGCCTGAGCCTTGGACATCTCGGAGGATTCACTGGCCTGAAAGCTGGCTTCGTTCGAACCGGGGGCGAAGGCATAGGCCGGGAGGGCCATCGTGGCGATCATGCCGGTAGCGAGGGTCATGACGACGGCATTGCCGAGGCGGCTGCGGCGCTTCTTCGGGGCAGCGCGGGGCAGCGCTCGGTGGGTGTCTGCCGTCGATTCCACTGCTGCCAGGGCATCGGATGTTCGGCTCAGCCCGCGGCGGGACCTTCTCGTTCCTAATGCAGCCAAAGTTTTAACCTCCGGCGCCTCGACAACACTAGGTTGTTGTCCCGTCCACTTCGCTAATCGCGGGTGTGTTCCTAGTCAAGAGACGGGGCGAACAGGCGTCCTAACTAGAGTCCTTCGACCGTTTCTGATCTGTGGGACTCCCCGAGGCTACAAGAAGCACACCCATTTGTCACCCTGAAATACCATTTTTCTAACGAATTGGTAACGGAACGCGTGTCCCCGGGAGGCGACCGGCGGCATCCGTCGACCAGCGATGCGGGCTGGATCTCAGTGAACGACCGGGATGTAGCCATCCGGTGTGCTGACGAAAATGTGACTGGCGACCTCACTGGGCAATTCCAGGCCAGCACCAAAACCTTCGACCTGGACTAGAACGTATGATCCGGCCACCGAGAAGACTCCGGTGGCGCCGGGCATGACGCCGCTCTGCTTGAGCTGCAGCAGCAGCTCGGGGTCGAACTGCACCGGTTCCCCCAGGCGACGGATGACCGCGGTCACCGGCTCGGGTGAACTCGCCACCACCGCCACCACGTTGGTCACTCCCGCCATGAACGCCACGGCCGCCGATTCGCCGAACTCGTCCAGACCCGGAATCGGATTGCCATACGGAGACTCGGTGGGGTGACCGAGCAACTCCAAAATCTTACGTTCCACCTGTTCGCTCATCACGTGCTCCCAGCGACAGGCCTCATCGTGCACGAACTCCCACTCGAGCCCGATCACGTCGCTGAGCAGGCGCTCGGCCAGACGGTGCTTGCGCATCACGTGCACGGCCTTACTGCGGCCCGCCACCGTCAATTCCAGGTGCCGGTCGCCGGAGACGACGACGAGGCCGTCCCGTTCCATGCGCGCGACGGTCTGAGAGACCGTGGGGCCGGAGTGCCCGAGGCGCTCGGATATGCGCGCCCGCAACGGCACGATCTCTTCTTCCTCCAGGTCGAGGATAGTGCGGAGATACATTTCGGTGGTGTCGATCAGATCGCTCATCCGCAGCCCTTCGTTCAGCTCGTGCGCGCACCGCTCATCTGGTGACGGAAGGGTGCCTCGTTGGCGGCCTCGGCAATGGCCCGCACAGCGTCACAAGCCTACCTGCCAGTGGGAGGGCAACTAGAATTACGGCATGGCCGACCTTCTCATACCCACCGATTTGCTCCCCCTCGACGGACGATTCGGCTGCGGCCCATCGAAAATCCGGCGAGAACAGCTCGACCACCTGCTCGGATTCGGCACGGGAGTGCTCGGCACCTCGCACCGCCAGTCCCCCGTGAAGGACCTCGTCGGCCGAGTACGTGGCGGCCTCGCCGAGCTGTTCAGCATTCCGGACGGCTATGAAGTCGTGCTCGGCAATGGCGGCTCGACCGCCTTCTGGGACGCCGCAGCGTTCTCGCTGATCGAGAAGCGCGCGCAGAACCTGGTCTTCGGCGAGTTCGGCGGCAAATTCGCCAAGGCGGCTGCCGCCCCGTGGCTCGACGCCCCCGACGTGATCAAGGCCGACACTGGTTCGCGCAGCGACTTCATCGTGAAGGGCGGCATCGACGTCTACGCTTGGCCCCAGAACGAAACCTCGACCGGCGTCATGGCCCCGGTCACCCGGGTCGCCGGCGATGCCGGCGCCCTCACCGTCATCGATGCAACGAGCGCCGCCGCCGGCATCGACTTCGACGCCAGCCAGGCGGACGTCTATTACTTCGCCCCGCAAAAAAACCTCGCCTCCGACGGCGGCCTGTGGATCGCCCTATTCTCCCCGGCGGCCCTCGAACGAGTCGAACGTATCGCTGCGAGCGGCCGCTACATTCCGGAATTCCTCAGCCTCAAGAACGCCGTCGACAACTCGCGCCTGAACCAGACGCTCAACACTCCAGCCCTCAGCACGCTGCTGCTGATGGAGAACCAAATCGACTGGATCAACCAGAGCGGCGGACTGGCGTGGGCGTCCGCGCGCACCCAGGCATCGTCATCCGTTCTGTATGACTGGGCGGAAGGCGTCGATTACGCGACCCCGTTCGTGGCGGACCCGACCCACCGTTCGCAGGTCGTCGTCACGATCGACTTCGACGACGCCATCGATGCGTCAGCGATCAGCAAGGCGCTGCGCGCCAACGGCATTGTCGACACCGAGCCGTACCGCAAGCTCGGCCGCAACCAGCTGCGCATCGCGACCTTCACCGCGATCGACCCTGAGGACGTCAAGAAGCTCGTCGCGTCGATCGAACACGTCGTGGGCCACCTCGGCAACTAGCGCGAACCGCGGGCGAAAGGATCGGGCCATGCGTCTCTGGTTAAAAGACAGTGAACGGCGACCCGATCCGCTGCCCGCCAGAACGGATGCCCGCACGGCACTGGTCGTGGGTACGCTGCTCTGGCTGATGGCCCTCGGCGCCGCACTCGTCGTTGAGTTCACGGCGCCGCAGGCGTCAGGGGCGGCGAGCGCGGCGGGACCGGGTTGGTGGCTGTGGTGCGCTGTGATCGGCGTCGGACTCGGACTCGCCGGTCTCGCCTGGGTTCAGTTCCGCCGCCGCTAGCGCCTCATCGAAATCGATGCCGTCGAGGGCGTCAAGCGAGTCGTCGTCACCGTCGTCGCCGTCGTCGCCGTCGGACTCATCGTCGTTGTCGTCGTCTGAGTCGTCGTCGTCAGAGTCGTCGTCAGAGTCGTCGTCAGAGTCGTCGTCGTCGTCAGAGTCGTCGTAATTCTCTGATTCTGAATCGTCGGCATCCGCCTCCGAGTCGTCCTCGACCAGTCGATCCGACCACGGCACCCACTCGGGTGCGAGCAAGGAATCGTCGCCGGGGGTGAGCTCGGTCTCGAGCACCGTCGGCGCGGCGTTTTCATCGACTCGGGCCAGGGAAACCGTCCAGCGCCAGCCCGGATAGCCCGTCATCAGGCAGTCGAATAGTAGCGAGATCACGAGTTCGCCCTCATCGAGGTGCCCGATCACCTCGCCGATCGTGTCCTCGTCGGTGATCTCCAAAAGCGCAGCGCGGGCCAGATCGACAGCCGCGAGCAGGGTGGCGTCGGTCGGTTTCGCCGTCGTCGGCCGGGCGTCGGTCGGCTGGGCGTCGGTCGGCTGGACGTCGGTCGGCTGGACGTCGGGCACGTCAGGCATCCAGTTCCTCGGCGACCTTGCGCAGCATCGCCGCGATCTTCTTACTATGGCTCGACTCGGGGTAGCGCCCGCGCTTGAGGTTGGTGCCGATGCCGTCGAGCAGCTTCACCAGGTCTTCGACGATGATCGCCATGTCGTCGGCGGGTTTGCGGTTGATCTTGGACAGGCTTGGCGGAGCTTCAATCACCCGCACCGAGAGCGCCTGAGCACCGCGCTTGCCATCGGCGATGCCGAATTCGAGCTTCGCGCCGGCCTTGACGGTAACGCCGGAAGGCAGGGCGGAAGCGTGGAGGAAGACTTCCTGGCCGTCATCGGAAGTGATGAAGCCAAAACCCTTCTCCTCGTCGTAAAACTTGACCTTGCCGGTAGGCATCTGAACCTCACTGAGTTTTGGGCGCACGAAAAAGTGCGGGGTGTGCACCCAGCATATTCGGTTGCGGCCGCTGCGTGCCCGTATCCTTAGGCTGTGACCAATCAAACTCCACGACCCGTCAGCCGGATAGAACGTGTTCTCGCTTACATGGTCGCGAGCGTGGTCGGGTTGTCGATCCTCGCCTTCATCGCGGTGATCGCGGCTACGGCGATGGGCGTCAAGGCGGCGCAATTCGGGCAGGGCATCTGGCCATCCGTTATCGTCCTCCCGACCTTCGGTCTGCCGGTTGGATTCCTGCTGGTCATCGCGCTCATGGTCACGGTGGGAGTTCGCCGCAGTCGCGAAGCCCGACGAGACCGCGAGTAATGCTCGGCCTCGCGTCACGACTCCGGGCCCTGTCCGATGCCGAGCTGCGGCACGTGATCGGGGTGCGCGGTGTGAGCGCGAGCGGCATCCACGATTTTTTTGACCTCGCCGAGGCACTGCTGCACCCCGACAGTATCCAGCTGGCGCTCAGCCACCTGGACCGATCCGTCCTGGCCGTCCTGGCCGTCGCCGGCGAGTGCACGAGCGCTGATTCGGCACCCAGCCTGCACGCCGTCGCCGGGCGGCTCTCAGCACTGAGTTCCGCCGAGGTCACGGCCGTCGATGTGGCCGCCCGCGCCGACTCCCTCGACGCCCTGCTGCTCACCGTTCGCGCGGACGGATGCTGCATCCCCTACGACGCCGTCTCGGCTCACCTGGCTAAATGGCCGGCCCAGGGCCTTCCGGGAGCCACCGATCTGGCCACCACGGTCTCCCCCGCTGCCGTAGCCGCCGTGCCGGACGCCGATATCCCGTTCATCGACCAGCTCGCCGCCGAGCGCGCCTTCTCGGTTGTATCGTCGATCGCCGAGCTGGTCAATGAGCTCAGCCGCGAGCCGGCCCGCGAGCTCAGCCGCGGCGGACTCGGCCTACCCGACACGAAGCGCCTGGCCGCCATTATGACCGTCGAAATCGAGCTGGTCGCCCCGATTGTGGCTCTGGCCGCGCGCGCAGACCTGCTGGCCCGCTCCGACGGGTATTGGATGGAAACCGAGGCCGGCGAGGCCTGGCTGCTCGAGGGCACTACCTCCCGCTGGGCAGCCCTGGCTGCGGCCTGGCAGGCGGCCCTTCCGCCGATCGTCGCCGACATTCTGCCGCGGCAGGCTGGACTGTTCTGGGGCGAGGCGCTATCGGGATTCATAGCCTGGCTCTACCCGGCAGGCGGCGAGTGGATGCAGACGCAGCTGGCCGAGTTTGCCCGTGACGCCGAACTGATCGGAATCACCGCCCACGACACCACGAGCACCGCCGGCGCGAGCGTGCTGCGCGGCGACCCCGAGGCGGCCGTGGCGACCATGGTGGCCGCCCTGCCCACCGAGGTCGGTGCCGTGTATCTCCAGCACGACCTGTCAATGGTGTCCCCCGGCCCGTTGGCCCCGTCGATCGATGCCCGCCTGCGCGGGATGGCCGACGTGGAAAGTCGGGAACTGGCGTCGAGCTATCGCATCACCGCGGCATCCGTCAATCGTGCGCTGGCCGCGGGCGAGGACGCTAAGTCCCTGCTGGCCTTCCTGGCATCGATCTCGCTCACCGGAATTCCCCAGCCGGTGGACTACCTCATCAACGAGTCGGCCGCCCGCTACGGTCGTGTACGGGTGGGTACCCTGGCCGAGGACGCCGCCCTCGCGTTGAGTTACGTTTCTTCAGCGGATGCCGCGCTGCTGAACACGATCGCGGTCGATCAGACCCTCGCCCCACTCGGGCTGGTGCGCGCCGACGACGGCGAGCGCCTGCTCAGTCGGTTCGGCGGCGACGCGGTGTTTTGGGCGCTCAGCGATGCGCGCTATCCCGTCGCCGCTGAGAATGAACACGGTGAGATCGTGCACCTGCGGCGACACCAGGTCGCCCGGATCACCGAGACGCCGCCGAAAGATCCGGCCCTGAACCTGGTCGAGAAACTCCGCGCCGGCGACGGCCACGGCGTGTCGGTCGCGGATGCCTGGCTCGCCCGCCAGCTCGACTCCGCCATCAAAGCGAAGCAGACCATCCTGGTCAGCATCGCGATGCCCGGCGGCTCGGTCGTGGACTATCTGCTGCAACCGGCCAGTGTCAGCAACGGCCGCTTCCGAGCTCGCGACCGACGCGCCGACATCGAGCGCACCCTGCCGCTCAAGAGCATCCTGAGCATCACCCCGGCACCCTGACCGATCGGGACACCCAGCGCGAGCATTGGCTGAGTGCGCGGAACCAGCCGGGTGCCAGGGACGTCACCCGACGCGAGTAGGATTAGGCGCTATGTCTGATGGCCCCCTGATTGTCCAAAGTGACCGCACGGTGTTGCTCGAAGTCGCCCACCCTCTTGCCGAGGATGCTCGTCACGACCTCGCTGTCTTCGCCGAACTCGAACGAGCCCCCGAGCACATCCACACCTATCGCATCACGCGGCTGGGTCTGTGGAATGCCCGGGCGGCCGGCCACGACGCTTCGGACATGCTCGCCACGCTGGAGAAATATTCTAAATTCGCCATACCCCAGACGGTCAGCGTGGACATCACCGAGACTGTCGGTCGCTACGGGCGTCTCGTCATTGAACGCGACTCCGAGGGCGCTCTCGTGTTGCACAGCAGCGACCAGGCCGTTCTCACCGAGATAGCAGGAGCCAAGCGCATCGCGCCGCTGCTGATCGGGCATCCGTCGCCGGAAACGTACCTGGTGGAGCCGTGGGCGCGCGGGCAGCTCAAGCAGGAGCTGGTGAAGCTCGGCTGGCCGGCCGAGGACCTCGCGGGGTACACGCCGGGCACCCCGCACGACATCGCCCTGCGCGAAGACGGCTGGGCGCTGCGCGACTACCAGAACAAGGCCGTCGCGAGCTTCTTCGACGGTGGCAGCGGCGTGGTCGTGCTGCCCTGTGGCGCCGGTAAGACACTGGTCGGTGCCGGAGCCATGGCCACAGCGAAGACCAACACCCTCATCCTGGTGACCAACACCGTCTCGGCGCGACAGTGGCGCGACGAACTGCTCAAGCGCACCACGCTCACGCCCGACGAGATCGGCGAATACTCCGGGCAGGTCAAAGAGGTCAAGCCCGTCACCATCGCGACCTACCAAATTCTCACCGCGAAGCGCAAGGGTGAGTACGCCCACCTCGAGCTGCTCGATGCCATGGACTGGGGCCTGGTGATCTACGACGAGGTGCACCTGCTGCCAGCACCCGTGTTCAAGCTCACCGCCGAGCTGCAGGCGCGCCGCCGCCTCGGCCTGACCGCCACCCTGGTGCGCGAGGACGGCCGCGAGGGCGACGTGTTCAGCTTGATCGGCCCCAAGCGGTTCGACGCACCGTGGAAGGAGATCGAAGCCCAGGGCTTCATCTCGCCCGCCAACTGCTATGAGGTGCGCATCGACCTGCCACAGTCGGAGCGGCTCAGCTATGCCGCGGCAGCGGACGACGAGCGGTACCGCATGGCCGCAACCGCACCGGCCAAGCTTGGCGTGGTGCAGGCACTGATCCAGAAGCACGAGGGCGAACGCATCCTGGTGATCGGCCAGTACCTCGACCAGATCGACGAACTCGCCGAGGTCTTGAACGCTCCCCAGCTCACCGGTGCCACCCCAATCGACGAGCGAGAACGGTTGTATCAGGCGTTCCGGGTGGGCGAGGTCAAGGTGCTCGTGGTGTCGAAGGTTGCCAATTTCTCGGTCGACCTGCCCGAGGCGACCGTGGCCATCCAGGTGTCCGGCTCGTTCGGCTCCCGCCAGGAAGAGGCCCAGCGTCTCGGCCGGCTGCTGCGCCCGAAGGAGTCCGGCCTGTCGGCGAACTTCTACACCCTCGTCGCCCGCGACACGGTCGACCAGGACTTCGCCCAGAACCGCCAGCGCTTTCTCGCCGAGCAGGGCTACAGCTACACGATCCTCGACTCGCACAGCCTCGAGGCCGCCTAGCTCCTCTCCCGCGCGCCTGATTACCTCCCGGGCCCGGGCCCGGAAAGCGGGCCCAGGCGGATGCAGACGCCGGGATCAGCGCATAATCCCGCCTAGCGCCACGGCCACCGACCCGTGAGTTTGCAGAGTCGACCCGTGAGTTTCGCTCGCCGAGCCGTGAGTTTCGCGGCGTTGAAACGATTAATTCGCCCAACACTCACGGCTCAGCAACGAGCGCGCGCTCAGGATCGGGCGTAGCGCAGAAAGAGCATGTCGCCGGCGCGCAGCACGTGCAGCAACTCCATAGCGCGGGTCACAGCACTAGCGCCGACGGCGATACGCCCAGCAGAGCCCCCCACCAGCACCGGGCTGAAACTCAGGCACAACTCGTCGACACAGTCCGCCGCGAGCAGGTCGCCGAACAGGTGCGGCCCCCCCTCGCACAGGATCTGCGGCAATCCGCGTTCGGCGAGCGCCGCCACCACGCGGTGCGGCTCGACTTCTTCGTCGCCGCACACGATCACGTCGGCCACCGCGGCGAGCGCGGCCCGCCGGTCTGACGGGGCGGCGGCGTGGGTCAGCACGATGGGGCGGGTCACGGCTTCCGTGAAAAGCGGATGCCGCGGGTCGAGATCCAGACGCCCCGACACCACGGCTAGCGGAGGCTGGGCGGCCAGACCCGCCTGCGTGCGCCAGGCCGCGTCATCCGCTGATAAACGAATGCCACCGTAGCCCTCGGCCCGAACGGTGCCGGCCCCGATGAGGATCACGTCGGTCAGTAGCCGCAGGGTGTCGAACACGAGTTTGTCGTCGGCGTTGTTCAGGCCACCGCTCAGGCCGTCGATGGTTGCGGCGCCGTCGAGGCTCGCGATGAAGTTGACGCGCGTCCGCGGCGCCCCGCGGTCGGCCACCCGGTAGTGCTCGATAAGTTCCGCCCGCGGCGGCAGCTCGGCGCGCATCAGGCGAGGTTGTGACGCTCGTAGGCGGGCTGCCGAAGCCCGAGGATGGCCTCGGTCATGCGCACGGCATCGACCGCCGCGCGCACGTTGTGCATGCGCACGATCCGCGCCCCCTGCAGAATGCAGACCGTCATGGCGGCCAGCGACCCGTCGACCCGTTCACCGCGCGGCCGATCGAGGCTCTCCCCGACGAAATCCTTATTGGAGACGGCCACCAGCGTCGGCAGGCCGAGCCCGGTAATCTCGCCGAGCCTGCGGGTGAGTTCGAGCGAGTGCCGCGTGGTCTTGTTGAGGTCATGGCCGGGGTCGATGATGATGCGGTCGGCCCGCATCCCCCGCCCGAGGGCTCGGTCGACGCGGGCGAGCAGAAACGCGCTGATCTCGCCGACAACATCGTCGTACTGCGGCGCCGGATAGGGCATGCGCGGCGCCGCGAGGCTGTGGGTGATCACGAGGGTGGCATCGCTGTCGGCGACGACGTCGGCCATCGCCGGGTCGTGCACGCCGGTGGTGTCGTTGATCACGTGCGCGCCGGCGGCAATGCTCGCGGCGGCCACGGCCGGGTGGAAGGTATCGACCGAGATGACCACGCCGGCGCCGCGCAGCGCCTCGACCACCGGAACGACCCGGTCGATCTCCTCCTCGATCGGCACGATTGGCCCGGGCGCGAACTTGGCGCCACCGATGTCGACCCAGTCTGCCCCGTCGGCAATGGCCTTCTGCGCCGCCAAAACGGATGCGTCGAGCGCGAACGTTGCACCCTGGTCGTAGAACGAGTCCGGCGTGCGATTGACGATGGCCATCACGGCCACCTCGCGATCGAAATCGAAGGTGCGGCCGCCGATCAACCGGCGCGGAGCATCCAGTTGAGGAAGCATCACTCCCGGAGCGGAGTTGATTCTCGTGCGTGTCATAACGGTCCTCACCATTGGAACAAATCGATTGTTCCATTCCATCATGTCGCCAACTCCTGCCGCGGAACGGATCATCGGCCGTCGATCCCCGCACACGGACTCACTCTCAGTAAAGCTTCAGCTAACACGCAGATACTGGGGGCATGACTGACGGCCCCCGCATCCTTATCGTCGATGACGAACCCAATATCCGCGACCTACTCACCACCAGCCTCCGCTTCGCCGGCTTCGCCGTACGCGCAGTGGGCAACGGCGCGCAGGCTATCTCCGCCGTGCTCGAGGAGGAACCCGACCTTATCATTCTCGATGTCATGCTGCCCGACATGAACGGTTTCGGTGTCACCAAGCGCCTGCGTTCGGCCGGCTACACGGCCCCGATTCTGTTCCTGACGGCCAAGGACGACACCGAAGACAAGATCACCGGCCTCACCGTCGGCGGCGACGACTACGTGACCAAGCCGTTCAGCCTCGACGAGATCGTCGCCCGGATCAAGGCCATCCTGCGTCGCACCATGCACGCCGATGAAGATGCCGTCATTCGAGCCGGTGAACTCACCATGGATCAGGACACCCACGAGGTTCTCGTCGGCACCGAGGCCATCGAACTGAGCCCGACCGAGTTCAAGCTGCTGCGCTACCTCATGCTCAACCCCAACCGGGTGCTGTCGAAGGCGCAGATCCTCGATCACGTCTGGGAATACGACTTCAACGGTGACGCCGGAATCGTGGAGAGCTACATCTCCTACCTGCGCCGCAAGGTCGACGTGCACTCGAGCGAACCGCTCATTCAGACCAAGCGTGGCTTCGGCTACATGCTCAAGGCCGCCAAGGCGTAGTCACGGCGTTCGTTATACACAGCGAGCTTTCGTAGACTAAATCCCCTTATGCACGAAACCCTGTCCAGGCGGTGGAGCAGCATCTCCCTCCGTTCCAAGATCACCGGTGTCACGGTGTTGATGCTCACGCTCGGCCTGCTCGTTTCCGGCATCGGCACAATGGCCATGCTCAAGCAGTATGTGGTGACCCAGGTCGACACCCAGCTGCAGGTCGACACGCAGACCGCGCTCAGCGGTTACTCGTCGAGCGTGTTCTCGCAGGGTGATACCGAGGGCGTCGCCTCGGACTATTTCGTGGCCCTGTACGACCAAGACGGCGCGCTGATCACCCGCACCTGGCAGGAACGCGACCACGCCGAGCTGCCGGTTGTCGGCATGCCGCTCGACCTGAAACGGGTCTCGCAGCTTGACGGACAGATTCAAACTCTGTGGGACGCCGCCCACGACACCGAGTTTCACGCGATCATGGTTCCCGTGGTGATCAGCCCCACCGGTACCTACGGCACCCTCGTCATGGCCGTGTCGCTGCGGCCCACCGAGAACACCATGGCCACCTACCTCACGATCTTTCTGGGCTTCGGCGCCGGGGTCGTGCTGATCGGCGCCATGCTCACCCGCGTGCTCGTCACCACAACATTCGTGCCGTTGCGCGAGGCGGAGCAGACCGCCGCGGCGATCGCCGACGGTGACTTCAGCCAGCGTCTCGGCGGCGCAACGCCGAACACCGAGGTCGGTCGTCTCAACCGCTCGCTCAACATCATGCTCAGCCGCATCGACCGGGCCTTCAAAGACCGCGCCCGCACCATTGACCAGATGCGCCGCTTCGTCGGCGACGCCAGCCACGAACTGCGCACCCCCCTGGTTTCGGTGCGCGGCTACGCCGAGCTGTACCGCATGGGTGCCCTGCAGACCCCCGAAGATGTCGCCCAAGCCATGGAACGCATCGAAAAAGAGGCCATTCGTATGGGCGGTCTGGTCGAGGATCTGCTCGAACTCGCCCGCCTCGACGAGACCAAGCCGCTCGCGCTCACCCCGGTCGACCTCGTTCCGCTGGCCCGCGACGCCGCCCTCGATACCATGGCCAGCTCACCGGGCCGCCAGGTGACGGTGGTGATTCCCCCGCCCGTGCTTGTGTCACTCGAGGCTGACGCCGATCTGGACCACCACTTCGGTGACTCCGGCGAGATCGACAACGATGGAACGGAGAGCGTCACCACCGGCACGATTACCCGGCCGTCCGGAACGGGCACTCCGACCGGTGCCATTGCCTTCGCCGGCGCCACCCTGGCCCGGCTGCGCACCCGCAAACCGCGCCGCACAACCGCTGTGCTGCCCGATGCCGGCCTGACTGTGTTGCCCGTCGTGCCCCAGCTGCCGCCCGTGGTGATGGCCGAAGAGAACAAGATTCGCCAGGTCATCACCAACCTGATGGGCAATGCGATGCGGTTCACCGCCTCAGACAGCCCGATCGAACTCGAGGTCGCAGTCGACCCGCGCACCCTGCGGGCATCGATCGCCATCGTCGACCACGGCGAGGGCATCCCGCCGCAGATTCGGGAGAAGATCTTCCAGCGCTTCTGGCGCGCCGACTCTAGCCGCGCCCGCGAAACCGGTGGCAGCGGCCTCGGCCTCGCCATCGTCGCCGCCATCGTCGCCAGCCACAACGGCACCGTCGACGTCGTCGACACCCCCGGCGGCGGCGCCACCTTCCGGGTCTCGCTCCCCCTCGCCGGCACGCCGAGCGCGCCGCTGCACGCCCAGCCCGTCATTCCGTAGCGGCCCTCCTGCACCGGCCGCGGCAGGCGGCATCCATTCACAAATTGACTGCCGGGCAGCGGATGCTGCACGCTCGCCTTCTACGCTCATGGTCACCAACATCCATGTTTGAGTAGCAGGAAGGCACACCATGACGAGCTTTCAGGTCGACAGCGATGCGGTGCAGAGCACCGCCAACACCGCACGCGGCACGATCGGGCGGGTGCAGGCCGATGTGGCCGAGCTCAACGCCCAGCTCACCAGCCTCGAAGGGTTCTGGACCGGCCAGGCGTCTGCCGCGTTCCAGGGGGCTTTCGCCGAGTGGCGCGGCATGCATCAGCAGCTGGAAGAGAGCCTGACCCTGCTCAACCAGGCGCTGAGCCTGGCCGGGCAGCAGTACGCCGAGACCGAGCAAGCCAACACCCGGCTGTTCGCGCGGTAGGCGATTCGTGGCCGGTCGGAGTGTGTTATCTCGCGCGGGATAGCACTACCGCACCCAGCGCATCCCGAAAAAGCCCGGAAAGACGCGGATTTTCGGTTGCTAGACTGACAGACGCGCGTACGCCGCCACCGCGGCCACTCGGACAGCCAGCCCGCGCACACGCGGCCGGCGCCACCTCGACATCACACCAAGCACCAAGGATGAGATGACTCTCTCTGCCCACACTCCCGCCACCGAACCATCGACCGGACCGCCTGGCCTCCCCCCGGAGAACAAAACCCGGGTGAACAAGACGGTCTTCTTCGGTTCAGCCTCCGGCATCATTGCCATCGCCCTCTGGGCGATTCTCGCCCCCAGCAACGCGAGCGACGTCATTGCTGCCGTCGTCGGCTGGGTGTCGGTCAACCTCGGCTGGTATTACTTTCTGATCGTCACTGTCGTGCTGGTCTTCGTCATCGTCGTCGCGCTGTCCCGGGTCGGCAAGACCCGCCTCGGGCCAGACCACTCCAGGCCGCAGTTCAGCCTGTTCACCTGGACCGCCATGCTCTTCGCCGCCGGAATCGGCATCGACCTCATGTTCTTCTCGGTCTCCGAACCGGTCACCCAGTATCTCGTTCCGCCCACCGGTGATGGCAGCTCCGTTGAGGCCGCCCGCCAGGCCATGGTCTGGACCCTGTTCCACTACGGCCTCACCGGCTGGGCCCTCTACGCCCTCATGGGTCTGGCCCTCGGCTACTTCGCTTACCGGCAGAACCTGCCGCTGAGCATCCGTTCGGCGCTGTACCCGATCTTCGGCAAGAAGATCCACGGCCCGATCGGCGACGTGGTCGACATCGCCGCGATCCTCGGCACCATTTTCGGCATCGCCACGAGCCTCGGCATCGGCGTCGCCCAGCTCAACTACGGCCTCACTTTTATGTTCGGAACGCCGGAGACCCTGCTCGTGCAGGGCTCGCTCATCGCCCTGAGTGTGGTCATGGCCACGATCTCCGTCGTCTCCGGGGTCGAGAAGGGCATTCGTCGACTGTCCGAGCTGAACGTTCTGCTGAGCGTCGGCCTCATGCTGTTCATTCTGATTGCCGGCAACACGAGCTTTCTGCTCGACGCCATCGTCCTCAACATCGGTGACACCCTGAGCCGGTTCCCGGCCATGACCCTCGACACCTTCGCCTACGACCGCCCCGATGAATGGCTCAACTGGTGGACCCTGTTCTTCTGGGCCTGGTGGATCGCCTGGGCGCCGTTCGTCGGGCTGTTCCTGGCCCGCATCAGCCGCGGCCGCACCATCCGCGAGTTCGTCGCCGGCACCATGATCGTGCCGTTCGCGTTCATCCTGATCTGGATCGCCGTGTTCGGCAACAGCGCCCTCGCTATCGTGATCGGCGGAGATGCCGGCTTCGGCGAGGTCGCCATGAATTCGCCGGAGCGTGCGTTTTACTCGCTGCTGGCCGAGTTCCCGTTCGCCCCGGCCACCGCCGCGATCGCGACCTTCACCGGACTGCTGTTCTATGTCACGAGCGCCGACTCCGGCGCCCTCGTCATGGCCAATTTCACCTCGCATCTCAAGGACTCCGAGTCCGACGGCCCGAAGTGGCTGCGCATCTTCTGGGCGGTGACCACCGGAGTGCTGACCATGGCAATGCTGCTGGTGGGCGGCATCCCGACCCTGCAAAATGCCACGATCATTATGGGGCTGCCCTTCTCCGCGGTGCTGCTGCTCGTCATGCTCGGGCTGTATCGGGCGCTTCGGTTGGAGCAATCGCTCACCGACAGTTACCGGGCCAGCCTGCCCGGCCTGTTGTCTGGCCGCAGCACCGACCCGGCGCGGGCGCGCAACTGGCGTCAGCGGCTGACCCGCGCCATGAGCTACCCTGGCCCACGCCAGGCCGAACGCTTCGTGTCGAGCGTGGCCCTGCCCGCCCTGCAGGAAGTGCGTGACGAGCTCGTGACGCAGGGTGCCGAGGTGACGCTATCGCAGGGCGTGGTCGATGGTCTGCAGATTCCGCACCTCGACCTCAACGTGTCGATGGGCGACGAGCGTGGTTTCAAATACCAGATCTACCCCGTGCAATTCGACACTCCGACCTATGCGGTGCGTTCGGCGAGCGCCAGCGGCAAGTATTACCGCATGGAGGTTTTCTCCCTCGAGGGCAGCCACGGCTACGACCTCATGGGCTACAGCAAGGAGCAGGTCATCACTGACGTGCTCGATCATTACGAAACCCACCTCGACTTTCTGCACCTGAACCGGGCAGAGCCGGGAAACACCGCCCTCGCCGAGGACCAGGTGGCTAAAGACAATTGGGAAGCCGATTTTGAATCGGACGAGGTCAAGCAATGAACACACCGATCGATACCGCGCCGCCGGCCACGCTGTTCATCAGCGGCGCCTGGGTACCAGCGAGCGACGCCGGCACCCGCGAAATCCACTGCCCGGCCGATCAGAGCCTGGTCGGCACGGTCAGCGAGGCGACCACAACGGATGTCCATGCTGCGATCCGCGCGGCCCGCACCGCCTTCGACAGCGGCCTGTGGAGCAGCGTTCCGGCGCCCGAACGTGGTGATTTTCTGCTGCGCGTCGCCGCTGAACTGCGCGTGCGCCGGGCCGAGTTCGCCCGCGCCGAAACGCTCGACACCGGCAAGCGTCTGGTCGAGAGTGAAATCGATATGGACGACATCGCGAACTGCTTCGCCTACTTCGGCAAGATCGCCGGGCAGGACAGCGGACGCATCGTCAATGCCGGCGATGAAAACGTTGTCAGCCGCATCGTGCACGAGCCCGTCGGGGTCTGCGGGCTGATCGCGCCGTGGAACTACCCATTGCTGCAGGCCGCGTGGAAGATCGCCCCGGCCCTCGCCGCCGGTAACAGTTTCGTGCTCAAGCCGAGCGAGCTCACCCCGCACACCAGCATGCTCATGATGGTGCTGCTGGACGACCTCGGCCTGCCGGCCGGCGTCGCCAACCTCGTGCTCGGCGCTGGCGCTGTGGCCGGGGCCCCGCTCTCCAGCCACCCCGACGTCGACCTGGTCTCGTTCACCGGCGGTCTCGAGACCGGCCGGAAGATCGCAGCGGCCGCCGCCGGAACGGTCAAGAAGGTCGCCCTCGAACTCGGCGGCAAGAATCCCAACGTGATCTTCGCCGACGCCGACTTCGACGCCGCCGTGGACAACGCGCTGAACGGCGCGTTCGTGCACTCGGGGCAGGTCTGCTCGGCCGGCGCGCGCATCGTGGTGGAAGCATCCGTTGCCGAGAAGTTCGTCGACGAGCTCGTGCGCCGGGCCAACCAGATCCGTCTCGGCGGACCGTTTGACCCGAAGGCCGAAACCGGGCCGCTGATCAGCGCAGCGCACCGCGACAAAGTCACCGCCTACGTTGCGAAGGGCATCGCCGAGGGCGCCCGCCTGCGCTGCGGAGGAACCTGGGGCGCAGGCGACCTCGCGCAGGGCTTTTATTACACGCCGACCGTGCTCGACCAGGTTTCGAGCGGCATGTCCGTCGTGATCGACGAGGCTTTCGGCCCGGTCGTGACGATTGAAATCTTCGAGACCGAAGCCGAGGCCGTGCGCATCGCCAACGACACCGTCTACGGCCTGGCCGGAGCGGTCTGGACCCAGGACGCCGGCAAGGCCCAGCGCATGGCCAAGGCCTTGCGGCACGGAACCGTCTGGATCAATGACTTTCACCCCTACCTGCCGCAGGCGGAGTGGGGCGGCTACGGCCAGTCCGGCGTTGGTCGCGAGCTCGGCCCGATGGGCCTCGGCGAGTACCAGGAAACTAAGCACATTTACCAGAACACCGCACCGGCCGTCACCGGCTGGTTCGCCGCACGTTAGGACCACCGATGACCCTACTGACCCAGACCGACTTCGACTACATCGTGATCGGTGGTGGTTCCGCCGGGGCCGCTGTCGCCGCCCGGCTGAGCGAGGATCCTGCCCTTGAGGTGGCCCTCGTGGAGGCCGGTCCCGACGACCGTGGCATCGACGTCATCCTCCAGCTCGACCGCTGGATGGAGCTGCTGGAGAGCGGTTACGACTGGGATTACCCGATCGAGCCGCAGGAGCACGGCAACTCGTTCATGCGCCACGCCCGTGCCAAGGTGCTCGGCGGCTGTTCCAGCCACAACTCCTGCATCGCGTTCTGGGCTCCGGCCGAAGACCTGAACGACTGGGCGTTCAAGCACGGAGCCACCGGCTGGGACGCCGCCACCACCTTCCCGCTGTTCCAGCGTCTGGAAACCAACGAGGACCGGGCCCCGCACCACGGCCAGGACGGCCCCGTGCACCTGATGAACGTGCCGGCCACCGATCCGTGCGGCGTGGCTCTCCTCGACGCCTGCGAACAGACCGGAATCCCGCGCACAACATTCAACTCCGGTACGACCGTTGTGAACGGCGCGAATTTCTTCCAGATCAACCGGCAGGCGGACGGAACGCGCGCGTCGTCATCCGTTTCGTATATTCACCCGATTCGGGATCGTGCCAACTTCACTCTGCTCACCGGCATGCGAGCCCGCAAACTCACCTTCGACGGGAACAAGCGCTGTACCGGCGTACAGGTCGTCGATGTCAGCTTCGGCAAGACCCACCAGCTCACCGCGCGCGCCGAGGTCATACTCTCGGCCGGCGCCATCGATTCGCCCAAGCTGCTCCTGCTCTCCGGCGTCGGTCCGGCCGAGCAGCTTGCCTCCTTTGGCATCGAGGTACTAGCGGACTCCCCCGGCGTCGGCGAGAACCTGCAAGACCACCCGGAGGGCGTGATTCAGTGGGAAGCGAAGCAGCCGATGCCCGAGACTTCCACCCAGTGGTGGGAAGCCGGCATCTTCACGACGACCGAGGAGGGCCTCGACCGCCCCGACCTCATGTTCCACTACGGTTCGGTGCCCTTCGACATGCACACCGCCCGTCAGGGTTACCCGACGACGGAGAACGGGTTCTGCCTGACGCCGAACGTCACCCGGGCACGCTCCCGCGGCACGGTCAAGCTGCGCTCGAGCGACTACCGCGATAAGCCCATGGTGGATCCGCGCTACTTCACCGACCCGCACGACATGCGCGTCATGGTCGCCGGCATCCGCAAGGCCCGGGAGATCGTGGGTCAGCCGGCCATGGCCGAGTGGGCCGGCGAGGAACTGTATCCGGGCGCCGCTGTGCAAACGGATGCCGAAATCACCTCGTACATCGAAAAGACCCACAACACGGTCTACCACCCGGCCGGAACCCTGCGGATGGGCGCCGTCGACGATGTGCTCGCGCCGCTCGATCCCGAGCTGCGGGTCAAGGGAGTCGCCGGCCTGCGCGTCGCCGACGCCTCGGTCATGCCGGTTCTCGTCACAGTAAACCCGAATATCACCACGATGATGATCGGTGAGCGCTGCGCCGACTTGGTGAAGGCGGCCCGCAGCATCCGCTGACCTGCGCCGAGGTGTGAGTCCGGGCCCAATTTTTGCGAATAATGCGGTCAGCCTCGCACCTCGGCGGCGGAACATGAAAAAAGTGGGCGCCTCCCGAGGGAGACGCCCACTTTTGTGTGGTGCCAGCTGGCGGGGACTTAGAAGTCCATGCCACCCGAGGGGTCGCCGGCCGGAGCCGAGTTCTTCTCGGGCTTGTCGGCAACGACGGCCTCGGTGGTGAGGAACAGTCCGGCAATCGACGCGGCGTTGAGCAGCGCGGAGCGGGTGACCTTCACCGGGTCATTGATGCCGGCAGCGATCATGTCGACGTACTCGCCGGTGGCGGCGTTGAGGCCCCATCCGACGGGCAGGTTGCGCACCTTGTCGGCGACAACGCCGGGCTCCATGCCCGCGTTGAGTGCGATCTGCTTGAGCGGAGCGTCGATGGCGACGCGCACGATGTTCGCGCCCGTTGCCTCGTCGCCGACGAGAGCGAGAACTGCTTCGCTCTCGAATGCGGTCTTGCCGGCCTGGATCAGTGCAACGCCACCACCGGCGACGATGCCCTCTTCGACGGCGGCCTTGGCGTTACGCACTGCATCTTCGATGCGGTGCTTGCGCTCCTTGAGCTCAACCTCCGTTGCGGCTCCGGCCTTGATGACAGCAACGCCGCCAGCAAGCTTGGCGAGGCGCTCCTGGAGCTTCTCGCGGTCGTAGTCGCTGTCGGTGTTCTCGATCTCGGCGCGGATCTGCGAAACGCGGCCGGCGATGGCTTCGACGTCGCCGGCACCCTCTACGATCGTGGTCTCGTCCTTGGTGATGACGACCTTGCGGGCGTTACCAAGCAGGTCGAGCGTGACGTTCTCGAGCTTGAGGCCGACCTCTTCCGAGATGACCTGTCCACCGGTGAGGATGGCGATGTCCTGCAGCTGAGCCTTGCGACGGTCTCCGAAGCCCGGAGCCTTGACGGCGACGGACTTGAAGATGCCACGGATCTTGTTCACAACGAGCGTGGCCAGGGCCTCGCCGTCGACGTCTTCCGCGATGATGAGGAGCTGCTTGCCGGTCTGGATGACCTTGTCCACGATGGGGAGCAGGTCCTTGATGTTGGAGACCTTGGAGTTGACGATCAGGATGTAGGGGTCTTCGAAGACCGCTTCCTGACGGTCGGGGTCGGTGACGAAGTACGCCGACAGGAAGCCCTTGTCGAAGCGCATGCCCTCGGTGAGCTCGAGTTCGGTGCCGAAGGTGTTCGACTCCTCAACGGTGACAACACCTTCCTTGCCGACCTTGTCGATGGCCTCGGCGATGATCGCGCCGATTTCGGTGTCGCCGGCAGAGATGGAAGCCGTGGCCGCGATCTCTTCCTTGGTTTCGATTTCCTTGGCGCTGGCGATGAGCTCGGCGATGACAGCTGCCGTGGCCTTCTCGATGCCGCGCTTGAGGCTGATCGGGTCGGCGCCGGCTGCGACGTTGCGCAGGCCTTCGCGAACCAGAGCCTGGGCGAGGACGGTTGCGGTGGTCGTTCCGTCGCCGGCTACGTCATCCGTCTTCTTGGCGACCTCTTTGACGAGCTCGGCACCGATCTTCTCGTACGGGTCGTCGAGCTCGATCTCCTTGGCGATGGACACACCGTCGTTGGTGATCGTGGGGGCGCCCCACTTCTTCTCCAGAACGACGTTGCGGCCGCGCGGGCCGAGGGTGACCTTGACGGTGTCGGCGAGAATATTCAGGCCGCGCTCAAGCCCACGACGGGCCTCTTCATTGAATGCAATGATTTTTGCCATATGTGTAACTCGTCCCTCCCGGACGTTCCAAACGATGATGGGGTTAGCACTCGGATGACGAGAGTGCTAGATCGATTCTGGCACTCTGGGGTCGAGAGTGCAAGCGAGCATCCGGAGTGATGCCGGGCTATCTGCAGCTGTCAGGGAACGAGATCGGCCGAGCCGGTGCCGTTGGGCACCAACTGGAACCAGGTATTGCCCGGTGCCAGCCGAATTGTCACTCCGTTGGCGTCGATGAGGCGGATCGGCGACGTCTGGGCGTCCTTGCTCCAGGTGGCCGCGAGGGTCTTGCCGCCGGACGAGATTGACGCTTCACCGGAGGCGATCAACTCGGTCTTGGGGATACTGTCGGAGACGGTTACATCGACCCGCAGTACGACCACGTTGGTGGCCTTGAGCTGGGCCCCCTCGGGGGTCAGGTCGGGCGCGCCATCCTGAGCGCGCAGGTAGGCGGCCGCCTCGGCGTTCCAGGTCCAGCTGCGGGCGCTGGAGTTGGAAAATCTGGTGTTGATCACCGAAATCGGCGTACCGTCCGTGGCAGCGGATGCCGCGGCGAGGGTGGACGCGTAGGCGTACTGCTGGGCGGGCGGGGCGACGGAGGCATTGCGGTTGACGAATTCCGACGCGGCGAGGATCACGTTGTGCGGGGCTGAAGTAGCGGAGGACCGCGAGAACAAGCCGCTCGTGTCGTAGTCGAAGATGGCGCTGATCTGGCCGGTCGCATTCATCGCGTCGACGAATCGCTGCTGGCCGCCGGAGTAGGCGACCAGGCCGCCGAACGGCGCGATAATGTCGGGATCCATCGGCCGAATCGACCGCACCGGTCCGAGCTGATCGGGAATGCTTGACTGCCAGACCGCGACATAGCGGGTGATGCCGCCCTCGACCAGTTCTTCGAACACGACGTCGGTACGGTCAATGGCAACCTGCGGCCGGGCCGCAACGTGGTTGTCAATCTTGGCCGCCAGGGACGGGTGGGCCGACGAGCCGCCTTCGACGCTCAGCCCGGTTAGCGGTGCGATCTCGGTCGCCGCCGGGGCGACATAGTCAGAGGTCCAGGCCGTGCTGGTCGGTGTCGAGGAGGGGGCCGGGGTGCTGCCGCTGCACGCGCTCAGGAGCAGTGCCGGCAGCACGAGGGCGAGCAGCCCCGCTGCCCGAAGCGGTCGAGCGGTGCGGGCCGTATTTTTCATAGTCACCGGTAAACACTAACGCCGCCCGTTGCAGCGGGCGGCGTTAGTGTGAACTGCGAGGCGGGTTAGGCCGGTCGCACCGATTCAGCCTGCGGGCCTTTCGCTCCGGCACCGACCTCGAAGACGACCTGCTGGCCTTCTTCAAGAACCTTGTACCCGCTCATGTCGATAGCGGAGTAGTGGACGAAGACGTCTTGCCCTCCCCCGTCGACAGTAATGAAGCCGAAACCCTTTTCAGCGTTGAACCACTTTACGGTTCCGTTCGCCATGTGTCACTCCTTGCTCAGTTTTCAACGGCAACCGCCCATTGGCTGTTCCGGGCCGTGCCGCAGAGACTGCGTTCATCCTGTGCGAGCAGCAAATCCCCGAGAGCAAGACATCTGTTACAAGTTACCTACTGGTGCAAGTTTCCTTGGGCGAGCTTTCTTGATCCGGGCGGGTATTGCCCGAACAAAATGTGTGACCAAAACGCACATTACTGAAATCGGAACAGAAGACTAGGGGCTTGACGAATCAAATCGTGGCCGCTACGACCACGGCTTTCGCGTTTTGCTCAGTCAACCGGTGAAACATAGTCGTTGCCGACGACGACGGTCATACTGGCGCCGGAATCAACGAAATTGGTGGAGACCACGATCTGCGCTCCCGAAAGGGAGGCAGCGACGCCGCGGGCGGCGCCTTCCTGGCTCGCATCGGCGTAGTAGATCACTGTGGTCGCCTCAGTGTCCGTGCTGGCGTTCCCGGTGGCATTGACCACCCAGCCTGCAGCGGTGAGTGTGTCCCTGACGGATGCTGCGACGCCGTCGTTCGCGGACCCGTTGAGCACGTTGATGGTCTGCGCCGGGTCGACGGTGGCAACGGCAGTGGGGACGGCGGTCGCTGCGGGCGTCGCGGTTGCGCTGCTCGCGGGCAGCCCGGGAATGTTGGAGAAGTCGAGGCGATTATTGATTGCTAGGATGCCGACTGCACCGATGGCGATCAACAGCCCGGTGGCCCCCAGCGCCCACCAGAATCCGATCCAGCCGCGTCCACTCTTGCCGGGGGCGCGGTGGGCTCCCACCCGGTCGAGGGCATGCGTGTGGGTGTCGAAACGGTCTTTCGCAAATTTTTTCGCCATGGTGGTGGAATCCTTGGTTGGCCGGCCGGGCCGGAATCGAGCTGCAGCGCAAGGTTCCGTGCTGGCCGAAAAGCGGGTGGGTGCCTAGTCGCGGGTGGGCAGCGAACGACTGGCGCGTGCCTCGGATCGGACGGAACGCATCCGCTGCAATCGTTTCACCAGCATGGGATCAAAAGCCAACGCCAACGGTGAGTCGACCAGTGCGCCCAATAACTGATAGTACCGGGCGGTCGACAGGCTGAAGGTGGCCCGGATGGCCTCCTCCTTGGCGCCGACATGCCGCCACCATTGCCGTTCGAAGGCGAGCACGGCCTGGTCGCGTTCGCTCAACTGGGTTGTCGGGGCGTGCTCAGTCATTGCTGCATCCCTCCCCCGGTTGGCTGTCCGTCAGGCTCATCCTATTTGCGGGCGGCTGAATGTTGCCTCCGGCACGCCCTGCCGCGGTGGGACACGCCGTGTGGAATGCGCGCGGGGCCAAGCGAGTTTAGGCTTAGTAGACGCGGCCAGTGCCCGGTCGCCGGAACGAAGGGATCTGAACATGGACTACGAAATCAAGAAGTCAGACAGCGAATGGCGCTCCGAACTGGGCGCGGAGAAATTTGCGGTGCTGCGCGAAGCCGGCACCGAACGCCCCGGCACCGGCGAGCTGCTCGACGAGGGTCGGGCCGGCCTCTACACCTGTGGCGCCTGCAACGCCGAGCTGTTTCAGAGTGGCACCAAGTTCGATTCCGGCTGCGGCTGGCCGAGCTTTTACGAGTCGGTTCGGCCCGAAGCGGTCGAACTGCTTGAGGACCGCTCCTTGGGAAGCGTGCGCACCGAGGTGCGCTGCGCGAACTGTGGCTCGCACCTCGGCCACGTTTTTCCCGACGGTTTCGGCACTCCGACCGGCGACCGGTACTGCATGAATTCGCTGTCGCTCAACTTCACGCCCGCTGAGTAGCGCGGTGTCGATGACGGGTGCGGTTGCCAGTTCGAAAGTGGCAGGTTCGGCCGGAGCGAATCCTGGTCTTCCCGGCCGGGACACGACCGGTTTCAGAACGGATACCGCGGCGGTCTTCAAAGCTGTCGCTGACCGGCGCAGTTACTCCAAGGTGACGACACTCGCCCCCAGCCGGGCGGAGTTGCTGCCGCTCGTGGCGGCGGCCGCGCGGGTGGCGGATCACGGCGCGTTGCGTCCGTGGCGGCTGCTCGAGCTGCGCGGCGACGCCCGCGACCGGCTCGGAGCGGCGTTTGTGGCGGCATCCGCTTGTGAGGGGCTCGAAGCGATCAAGCTGGCCGCCAAGCCGCTGCGCGCACCGCTGCTGATCGCGATCGTCGCGTCACGGCAGGTGAACTTCAAGGTGGCTGGCTGGGAACAGGATGCCGCGGCTGCGGGCGTCGCGCACCTTCTCACGCTGCTGCTCGAAAACGCCGGCTGGGGGGCGATGTGGCGCACCGGGCCGTTGGTGCGATCGGCGCCGGTGCGAGCGTTGCATGGCCTTGCCGACGGGGAAGAGCTGCTTGGCTGGCTCTACGTTGGGGGAATTCCCGAGGAGTCGAAACCGTGCGTGCGGCTGTCGATTGATCCGGAGGAGTTTTTGGGGGTGCTGTAGCTCGGGGCCGTACGCTTCTTCCCCGGCCCACCTTGGAGCGCCGGCCCGTGATCTATCAGGGGCCCCTTTCCGGGCCCGGGCGGAAGGAACAGGACGTTCAAGGGCTGCGGTCAGGTGCGGGCGTGGCCGGGCCGGTGCCAGCGCACCGCGGCGATGACCACGGCGACGAGGGCGAGCGCGGTTCCGGCCAGGGTCGTTACGCCGACCGGATGCCCCTGAGTGGGCGCGAGCAGATCCAGCGCAAGGGCGCAGAGCAGCTGGCCGGCGACGATGCACAGGCCGAGCATGAGCACGCCGGTGGTACGCACGACGAGCGCGGCGCCGGCGATGAAGATGCAGCCGATGAGCCCGCCGGTATAGAGCCACGGGTTGCCCGGCAGATCGAGGGCGAAACCGACCAGCACACCGTGCACGAGCGCCGCGAGTACGAGCGCGACGGATCCGGTGAGAAAGTTCAGAAAAGTTGCCGTGAGCGCACTTTGCGCGGTGACCCGCACCTGACCGTTCACGGCCTGCTGCCAGCCCTGGCCGATACCCGCCACGAGGGGTAGCACGAGCAGCCAGAGCGCGTCGCTGCCGCCCAATTCGCCGCTCACCGTCCAGGCTACGGCGACCAAGGCGAGCACCGCGCCAACTATTTTGGACGCGTGCAGCGGTCGGCGCCCACCCGGACCGATGCCAAACCGGTCTATGAGCACACCGCTCACGGTCTGACCGGCCACAACGGCGACAGTGAACAGGGCGATGCCGAGTGGCGCGGCGACAAGGCCCTGCGACAGTACGAACAGCGCGCCGGCCAGGCCGCCGAACAGGTGCCACCAGGACAGGGTTTTCGCTCGCACCGCGCGAGTGACGAGTTGCAGGCCGCGGCGCCCGCTTCGGAACACGACGAGGCCAAGGCTGAGAATGACCAGCCCGGAGCCGAAGGAGATGACGGCGGCAGTGAATCCGTCGCCGATTTGATGCCCGAGTTCGCCATTCACGCGCGATTGCACGGCATACATGGCCCCGATCAGCACCGAGAACAGAAGCGCCAGCCAAATCGGCACAGAGTATGCCGCTGGCGCGGCCGAAGCATCCGTTCGGGTCCGTGCGCTGTCCTCTGTCACTTGGCAATACTACGAGATGGGTGCGTGCGGGTTCTGCCCGGTGCTGCCTGGTCGGGCTCCGATTCGCCCGGGGCCCACCTTAGGTCGCCGGGCCCATGATCTATCATGGGCCCGGTTTCCGGGCCCGGTCGAAAACAGCGCGCGGGGCGAGGCTTGGCGCGTCAGGCGGCGCGCACCTCGATTTCGCCGGGGGCTGCACCCTCGCTGCCGAAGACCAGGCGGCGGTTGGCGATCTTGTCGGTGAAGAAGCGATCGTGACTAACCACCACGACGGCCCCGGGAAAGTGCACGAGGGCGCGTTCCATCACCTGGGTGCTCGACATGTCGAGGTGGTTGGTCGGCTCGTCGAGCAGCAGCACCGACGCTCCGGAGAGCAGGCATTGCGCCATGGCGACGCGGGCGCGCTGACCGCCCGAGAGAGCACCGATCTTCTGTTTGAGGTCGGCCTCGCTGAACTGGAACATGGTCAGAAAACGGTTGACCGACTTCTTGGTCGCGGTGAGGGCGAGGCTGCCGGGCATGGCGTTGACGGCATGACTGACGGTGTCGCTCTCGTCGAGTTCGGCGAGAATCTGGTTGTACGAGACAACGCCGGCGCCGCTGGCCCAGGCGACGTCACCGTGGTCGGCGCTCTCCTCGCCGGTGAGCACCCGCAGCAGGGTCGTCTTTCCGCTGCCGTTACTGCCGAGCACGACAATGCGGTTGCCGCGGCGCACCTCGAAACTGAGGTTTTCGAACAGCACCTTGTCGCCGAAGCTTTTTGCCAGGCCGTCGACCCGGCAGAGGACGTCCTTGACGTGCAGGTTGCCGTAGATCTCGGTGATGATCTGGTCGACCGGGCGCGGTGTGCGCGACTTCTTGATGTGCGCCAGCTGATTGCCGAGCTGACGACTCTCGGCCTTGGCGGCCTCCCGACGGTCGGCGATCCCCTCGGCTTCGAAGGCGAGCAGCTCGGATTCGTGCACGAACTGTGCCTCAAGGGTCTTGAGGCGAAACTGCTTCTGCACGATGTACTCGCCGAAGTTGCCGGGGTACTCGTGCAGGTGAAAGTTCTCGACCTCAATGATGCGGGTGACGACAGCGTCGAGAAACTTACGGTCGTGCGAGACGACGATGGCAGCACCCTTGAAGCTCTTGAACCAGGCTTCGAGCCACTCAACCCCGGCCACGTCGAGGTAGTTGGTCGGCTCGTCGAGCAGCAGTACATCGGGAGCTTCCAGCACGATCTTGGCCAGGGCAGCCCGATTACGCCAGCCACCGGAAAGCTCATCGATCGCGCAGACGCGGTGCGCCTCGTTGAATCCGAGGGTGGTCAGCGCGGTGTCGATGTGCCGCTTGTAGTCCCAGCCGTCCAGCCGATCCATCTCCTCGAACAGCTCGCCCTGCCGCCCGATCAGCCGGTCGAGTTCGGCGCTGGCCGAGGAATCGAGGGCGATCGCCGCATCAATCGCGGCGAGCTCGGCCTCAACTGCCTTCACGGCCACGAACAGTTCGTCGAGCACCTCGGTTATGGTCTGTGCACCGTTGAGTTCGGAGAACTGGGAGAAATAGCCGACCCGAATGCCATCTTCGAGGGTGACCTCGCCGGCGTCTGGCGAGACCTGGTCGAGAATCAGCTTGAGAATGGTGGACTTGCCGGAGCCGTTCTTACCGATCAAGCCGACCCGGTCGCCGGGTTCGAGGCGAAAGAACGCCTCGCGCAGAATCTGCGTGTTCTCAAAGCGGATGCTGACATCGTTCAGCCGGATCAGGCTCATGTGTGTTTCCTCCCGGGGTTTCTGCAGCGGGCATCCGCTCGAAAAACCCCAGCCATCAGTGTACGTGGCGGCCCTGTGCGACCTTGGCGGCACAAAGAAACCCCTACATCCCAGTGGGGAGTAAGGGTTGAGAGGGCCGGCCACGGGACTTGAACCCGTAACCCCCACTTTACAAGAGTGGTGCGCTACCAATTGCGCCAGGCCGGCATGAGACCAGGGCCTCGAAAGACCATCCTAAATGATTCCCGCGCCTTTGCCGCCATCGGCCAGGCGAAG
Organism: Cryobacterium sp. M91; assembly: GCF_002929615.1. Lineage (NCBI taxonomy): Bacteria > Bacillati > Actinomycetota > Actinomycetes > Micrococcales > Microbacteriaceae > Cryobacterium > Cryobacterium sp. M91. The sequence goes on from NZ_PJJT01000079.1 coordinate 59,005, forward strand.
CGGATGCAACGGCGCGAGCAGCAGCATCCGCTTAATAGCTACCCGGCGGGTGTCGGGGTGGGGGTCGGCGTCGAGGTCGAGTAGGTCTCGCCGAGGGCCTGCTGCACGAAGGAGGCGAATTCCTTGGGGTCATCGAGCGAGCCGGTGTAGGGCTTGCCATTGACCAGAACGGTCGGGGTGCCGGTGATGGCCTTGATCGACGAGTTGGCGATCGGACCGTCGAGGGATCGGTCGGTGGCGGCCTGAACCCAGGACTCGAAGGTTCCGTCGTCGATGCAGGTGTTGATGCTGGAGAGCGCGGTGCGCACTCCGGAATCCTTGACCACGGCCTTGAGCTCATCGTTGCTGCGGCCGGGCTTGTTTTCCTCGGGCTGGTCAACGAACAGCGCCGAGTTGAAGTCGAAGAAGTCATCGGGCGAGTAGTTGGCGACGCAAGCTGCAGCGTTGGCGGCTCGCAGGGAGTATTTGGTGCCGGCGGACTTGCTCTTGAGAATCGACACCGGGTGAATTTCGATGGTGGCGGCACCGGAGTCGACCCACTCGGCGATCTGCTCGGTATTGGCTGCTTCGAAGTCCGCACAGAACGGGCAGAGGTAGTCCAGGTAGACGCGAATGTTGGCGACGGCACCGGTGGGATCGGGTTCGGAGGGCCGAGCTGCGGCGTCGGGCTGCAGCGCCGGGGTGAGGGCCGTGATCATGCCTTCGCCGATGAGGACGCCATCGCTCGCCATGTTCCTGGGGCCGGGACCGGCCGGTTTGATCGAATTGACGATGATGACGGCAACGAGCACGACGATGGCGATGCCCGCGATGCCGATTCCGCCCTGCAGGAAGACCTTGTTGCGGCGGTCCTTCTTCTTCTGGCTGACGCGCAGCTGCTTGGCCTTGATGCGGGCCGCGTCACGGCGTCGGTTTTTTGAGGGACTGCTGTCGCTGGGTCCGCCAATAGTCATAAAGATCGCTTTCGAGAAGTGAGCGCGCGCGTTAGCGCACCTTTCGAATAGTAGATCCCCTGACTGGGAATCGACCAAACGGGGCGGGCGGGCGAAAACCGGCAGCGAGGCATCCGTCGTGCAATAATAAAAAGGTCGTGTGCTTCGGCGTGCGGCGGATAATTCCTATTCACAACGGATCGTCCGGCACGTTCCTGCCGGTGAAGGAGTAATAATCATGGCTTCAGTGACCTTTGACAAGGCAACTCGGCTCTACCCTGGTTCCACCAGGCCCGCTGTTGACCAGCTCGACCTGCAGGTCGCCGATGGCGAGTTCCTGGTTCTGGTCGGCCCGTCCGGCTGCGGAAAGTCCACCTCGCTGCGGATGCTCGCCGGCCTCGAAGAGGTCAACGACGGCAACATCCTCATCGGTGACCGCAACGTGACGGATGTTCCGCCGAAGGACCGCGACATCGCCATGGTCTTTCAGAACTACGCGCTGTACCCGCACATGACCGTCGCCGAGAACATGGGCTTCGCGCTCAAGATCGCCGGCATCAACAAGGACGAGCGTGCCGCCCGCGTACTCGAGGCCGCCAAGCTGCTCGACCTGGAGCCCTACCTCAGCCGCAAGCCGAAGGCCCTCTCCGGTGGTCAGCGTCAGCGTGTTGCTATGGGACGCGCGATCGTGCGTCAGCCGCAGGTGTTCCTGATGGATGAGCCGCTCTCCAACCTTGACGCCAAGCTGCGCGTGCAGACGCGTACCCAGATCGCCTCGTTGCAGCGCCGACTCGGCGTCACGACCGTCTACGTGACCCACGACCAGACCGAGGCGCTCACCATGGGCGACCGGATTGCGGTACTCAAGGACGGCATCCTGCAGCAGGTAGGTTCGCCCCGCGACCTGTACGCGAAGCCGCAGAACGTCTTCGTGGCCGGCTTCATCGGCAGCCCCGCGATGAACCTGTTCCTCGCGGACACCGTCGACGGCGGCATCAAGTTCGGCACCGCGACCGTTCCCGTGCAGCGCGACACCCTGGCCAGTTCCACCGGCAAGAAGGTCACCGTGGGAATCCGTCCGGAAGACATCCAGATGTCGTCGACCGCCGGCGAGGGCCTGCAGATCGAGGTCGACCTGGTCGAAGAGCTCGGCGCCGACGGCTACCTCTACGGTCACTCCACGATCGAGGGCAAGCGCACCGACATTGTCGCTCGCGTCGACGGCCGCTCGCACCCGAACGCCGGCGAGACGGTGTACCTCACGGCTACCCCGAACCACCTGCACGTGTTCGACGCTGAAACCGGCCTGCGCCTCGGCGGCGCCGTCACCGACTAGTCAGCTTTTCGAGTATTTTGGCTTTCGGCTGGAGGGAGTTTGCTCCCTCCAGCCTTTTTCTTAGGGTCACACTATGAGCGGTTCCCTCAATATCACCGCGGCCACGGCCGACCCGGCGTTGCTCGACCTGCCGTGGCATCTGCCCCTGGACGCCTGGCCGAACGAGAACATCGCCTCGCTGCCCAAGGGCATTTCCCGGCACCTGGTGCGGTTCGCTCACCTGAGCGGGCGGGTGGTCGCCATCAAGGAGACCACAAGCGAGATGGCCAAGCGCGAGTACGACATGCTGCGCACCCTGGCCAACCTCGAGATTCCCTGTGTCGAGCCGGTCGCCGTCATCACCAATAGAACGGATGCCGACCTCGACCCCCTGAATTCGGTTCTGGTCACCCGGCACCTCAAGTTTTCACTCCCCTATCGCGCCCTGTATTCGCACGCCCTGCGCCCGGATACTGCCACCCGGCTGGTCGACGCCCTCGCCGTTCTGCTGGTGCGGCTGCACATGATCGGATTCTTCTGGGGCGACGTGTCGCTATCGAACACCCTGTTTCGGCGCGATGCCGGCGCCTTTGCGGCCTATCTCGTCGACGCCGAGACCGGACAGTTGTATTCCGGTGGGCTGTCGAACGGCCAGCGCGAGAACGATTTGGAAATCGCCCGGGTGAACATTGCCGGCGAATTGATGGACCTCGAAGCCGGCGGCCGCGTCGCCGACGAACTCGACCCGATCCGGATCAGCAACGGCATCGTTGCGGCCTACCGGCTGCTCTGGAAGGAGCTCACCGGCTCCGAGTCGTTCTCCAGTTCCGAACGGTGGCGCATCACCGAACGCGTCGAGCGCCTCAATAACCTCGGCTTCGACATCGAGGAACTCGCGATCAAGACCGATGGGACCGGTTCGCGCGTGCGGATTCAGCCCAAGGTTGTCGACGCCGGCCACCATCAGCGTCGCCTGCTGCGCCTGACCGGCCTCGATGCCGAAGAGAACCAGGCTCGTCGGCTGCTCAACGACCTCGACTCCTACCGCGCTGCGTATGGTTCGCCGGCCGCCGACGAGGAAATGGTCGCGCACGAGTGGCTCGTGCGCGTGTTCGAGCCGGTGGTGCGGGCGATACCCGTGGAGATGCAGGGCAAGCTCGAGCGGGCGCAGGTGTTCCACCAGCTGCTCGATCACCGCTGGTACATGGCGCAGAACCAGTCGCGGGACATTCCGCTGGCCGAGGCCGTGACCTCGTATGTGCAGGATGTGCTGCGGCACCGCCGCGACGAGGCAACCGTGCTGGACCCGCTGACTGGCGCAATCACGCTGCCGATCCGCGTGCAGCTCGGCGACGATACCTCGGTCGACCCCGATGACGCCGACGACTGGACCCTCAAGGTCTAGCTCCCTCCTATTCTTCGACCGGGCCCGGGCCCGGAACGAGGCCCATGATAGATCATGGGCCCCGTTCCGTAAGGTAGGCCTGGAGCACCAGAACACCACTCTGACGCCAAGGTCGGATCGTGAGGCGGCGGGCATCCGCTTTACTGATTAGGCTCGGGGAACGTCGTGCTCGGTCAGGAATTCGTAAAACAGGCGGGGCGAGTAGGCCGTGTCCCAGTCCCACCGATCGAAGCTGCTGACACCGGGTCTCAGCAGGTTCTCGCGATCCTTTTCAACGGTGACAACTTCTGAGGGATGACGGTCCCCCAGAATGGCACCCCGGGTGTACTTAATTTCGCCGTCGAATTCGCCGATCTTGCGCACACTCTGCCAGAAGAAGTCGACCCAGTACTCGCGCCCCTTCACCACAAAACGCACCTGAAGGTCGGGAATCTCGAAGCCCAACTCGGCCATGCGAACGCGACTGAGGGACTCGCCCGGGTTAGCTGAGAGCGGATTCGCGAATTCAATTGCGCGGCGCGCCTGAGCGCCTCCGTTCCGCGGATGCACACTGGTGAGTTCGGCATACAGCGCGTCTTTGGTGAGGACCGGGGGGCCAAGGGTTCCATGCCGGCGTTCCGCCTCCGCGCGCTCCTGCTCCACTCGTAGGGCGTGGTCCATCATCGTGACGCCGACGAGAAAAGTCGAATTGGCTGCCACGTCGATGAGGGTGCGGGGAAGGCTGGTGGCGGCGCATCCGTTCACCGTGACTGTTTCGGGCTCGACCACGCTGCGATGACTCGTGGTGAATCGGGCACTGCTCCCGCCAGCGGTGTCATTGTTGATCGCGTGCACGACCTGCGGCCACGGGCCGATGATGGGCAGGCCATGCAGCACCGCCGCCGAATGATGCGAGAGTAGCAGCGGCTGCTCGGCCGCGAGGACGGTGGCACGCACAAAGAGTCGATATCGGTCCTCGCTGTGGCCGGAGCGCCAGGCCGCCCCCAGGGCGTAAATTCCACGACGGATGCGCACCAGCTGCCCATTCGCAAGGAGTGCGCGCACGGCATGGGTGGTGAGTCCCGACGCGAGCAGGGATTCGGCAAGAATGAGTCCCTCGTTGCGGGCATTTGGTAGATCCAGGCTGTCAAGCATGGCTACTTTTTACCGGGTACGGGTCTCGAGCGTCGAAAAGATGGCGGACTTGTGGGAACTGGATGGCGGCATCCGCTGTGGAGGAGAGCCGCGGGCCGCCGCGGAGCGCACGTCGACCTCGCCCCGCTTGCCCGGCCGGGCCCACCTTACGGAACCGGGCCCGGGCCCCGTCGCAAAAGGACACGGCGGCAGCGGCGCGCGGGCCGCCGCGCAGGTGCTACTGCTTCGCGGCCTGCTTGGCCTTCTTGATCTCGGCGCGCAGGCGGGAGACCTCGTACAGGGTGACGCCGGCGGCGATTCCGGCGTTGAGCGACTCGGTCGAGGCGCTGATCGGAATCGAGACGATCGCGTCGCAGGTCTCGGTGACGAGGCGGGACAAGCCCTTGCCCTCGCTGCCGACGACGATCACGATCGGGCGCTCGGCGAAACCGGTGCCGAGGTCGGGCAGCGACACATCGCCATCGCCGGCCAGGCCGAGCACGAACACGCCCTGCGCCTTGAGGGCCTTGAGCGTCTGGGTCAGGTTGCTCGCCATCGCGACGGGCGTTCGGGCGGCGGCGCCGGCGCTGGTCTTCCAGGCTGAGGCGGTGACGCCGACCGAGCGACGCTGCGGAACGATGATGCCGTGGCCGCCGAACGCAGCGGTCGAACGGATGATCGCACCCAGGTTGCGCGGGTCGGTGATGCCGTCGAGGGCCACGAACAACGGCTTATGGCCGCGGCTGATGGTCAGTTCGAGCAACTCCATCGGGTGCGCGTACTCGTAGGCCGGAACCTTGAGCGCGAGGCCCTGGTGCACGGCGTCGCGACCGGCGAGACGGTCAAGCTCGGGGCGCATGACCTCGAGAATGGGGATGTTGCGGCTCGTCGCCATAAGCAGCACCTCTTTAACGCGCTCATCCATTTCGATGCGCGCCGCGATGTACAGGGTCAGCGCCGGAATCTTCGCGCGCAGCGCCTCGAGCACCGAGTTACGGCCGGTGACAATCTCGTGCTCGTCGATCTGCTGGGCGCGACGGGTCGAAGAGCCACCGCCGCCGGTGTTGCCGGTGCCGCGCTGCGGGCCGCCCTGCGATGCGCCGCGGGCACCGCCGCGAGCAGCGGGGCCGCCGCGCGAGCCGCCGCGGTTGGCGGAAGCATCCGCTGCGGGGCGGGAGTTGAAGCCGCCGGCCGCGGTGAAGCGCTCGGCAGCAGCCTTGCGCTTGCCCGCGGGGTGGTACGGACGGTCTTCGGCCTTAGGCGTGGGCTTCTTGCCCTCGAGCGCCTGACGGCCCTGGCCGCCGGAGCCGACTTGGGCTCCACGGCTGCCCTTGCGCACCGCTCCGGTACGCGATTTGCGGTCTAAGTTCTTCATCAGTCAAAGCTCCAATGGGCACCCGACGGGGTGTCTTCGATGGTAATTCCGGCGGCGACGAGTTCGTCCCGGATTCGGTCTGCGGCCGCGTAGTCGCGGTTTTCCCTGGCGAGGTTGCGGTCGCCGAGCAGCCGCTCGACCAACGCACTCAGGGCCACCATGGCCGGTTCGTCCGTCGCCACGGCCCAGCCGGGCGACAAAGGGTTGATTCCCAGCACTTCGCTCATCGCGAGTACTTCACTGCGAGCGGATGCCGCAGCGTGCAGGTCTTCGGCATCCAGCGCGGCGTTTCCGGCCCGCACGGTGTCGTGCAACACGCCGAGCGCCTGCGGAACGGCAAGGTCGTCGTCCATGGCCGCGGCGAACTCGTCGGGCACGACCTCGACGCCACTCCCGGCGAACCGGGTACCGGCGAGGCGCCGGTCTGCACGGTCGAGAAAACTTTCGACGCGCTCGAGGGCCGCTTCGGCCTCGGCCAGGGACCCGTCGTTGTAGTCAATGGTCGAGCGATAGTGGGCCGCGCCGAGAAAATAGCGAACGACGATGGCGCGAGCCTGGTCGAGCAGTTCGGCCGCGAACACGGAATTGCCGAGCGACTTGGACATCTTCTGCCCGTTCACGTTCACCAGGCCGTTGTGCACCCAGTAGTTCGCGAACTCGCTGCCGGCCGCGTTCGACTGAGCCATCTCGTTCTCGTGGTGCGGAAACCGCAGGTCGAGTCCGCCGCCGTGAATGTCGAACCGGTCGCCGAGATAGCGGGCTGCCATAGCCGAGCACTCGATGTGCCAGCCGGGGCGACCAACGCCCCACGGCGATGGCCAGGCGGCTGAGGTCGGCTCGCCCTCCTTGTGGGCCTTCCACAGGGCGAAGTCGTGGGGGTCGCGCTTGCCGCGCGGCGAAGCATCCGCTGCCGCTTCCATATTGCCCGGCGACTGGTGCGTGAGCGCGCCATAGGCGGCCCAGCTCGCACTGGAAAAATACACGTCGGCCGAACCGTCAGCGGCCGGGTAGGCGTTGCCGCGTTCGATCAGGGTGGCGATGAGGGTCTGCATCTCGGTGATGCTCGCCGTCGCGCGCGGCTCGTAGGTGGGGGCAAGAATGCCGAGGCGCTGATAGCCCGCGGTGAACTCCAGCTCGTAGCGGTAGGCCAGCGCCCACCATTGCTCGCTCGAGCCCTTGGCGTTGATCAGAATTTTGTCGTCGATGTCGGTGACGTTGCGCACGAACGTGACGTTCAGTCCACGGTAGCTGAGCCAGCGGCGCAACTGGTCGTAGACCAGGGCGCTGCGCAGGTGACCGATGTGAGGGCTGGACTGCACAGTGGGTCCACACACGTACATTCCGACCTGGCCCGGTTCGAGGGGGACAAAGTCACGCAAGGCCTGGGCCTTCGAATCGTACAGTTGCATGGTCACACCTCCCAGTTTAGGTCAGGGGTCTGACCCGGCTCTGGTGCCGCGGGCGGTAGCGGGTAGAGCAGCGCCGTGGCCGTCGCCGCGACGCCCTCGCCGCGACCGGTGAATCCGAGGGCGTCGGTCGTGGTCGCTGCGATATTGATCGGTGCAGCGAGGATGCCGGCGAGTCGCGTTTCGGCCTCGGCCCGACGCGGCGCGAACTTGGGGCGGTTGCCGATGATCTGCACCGAGACGTTGCCGATCTGGTAGCCGGCGGCTGCGACCAGGCGCACCGTTTCGGTGAGAAAAACGTCGCCGTGGGCGCCGCTGAACCGCGGATCAGTCGTGCCGAACACGCTGCCGATGTCACCGAGACCGGCGGCGCCGAGCAGGGCGTCGCAGATAGCGTGGCAGGCGACGTCGCCGTCGCTGTGCCCGCTGAGGCCGCGCTCCCCCGGCCAATACAGCCCGGCCAGCCAGAGCTCGGTGGTGCCGTCAGGCTCAGTGTCGGCGGCGAAGGCGTGCACGTCAAGGCCAGTCCCGATGCGCGGCAGGAGCGGGAGCAGCGGCGGGGTTGCGGCGGCGTGCAGGATCAAGTCAGCTCGGTCGAGGTCTTCCGGCGTGGTGATCTTGAAGGCGAGGGCGTCGCCGGCAATGACGGAGACCGGGTGACCGGCGTCGGCGACAAGGGCCGCATCGTCGGTGAGCGCCTCGAACCGGCCGTTCTGCACGGCCCAGGCGCGGGCAGCGGCGAGCATGGCACGGGGAAATCCCTGCGGGGTCTGGACGGCGGAGAGTTCGGATCGGTCGACGGTGCCGAGGATGGCGCCGGAGGCGGCGACCCGTTTGATGGTGTCCACGACCGGGAGCCCCGGAATGATGCCGTGCCCGGTGGAGCGCACGGCGTCGACGACGGCATCGCACAAGCTGGCGGGGGTGAGAGCACGCGCGGCATCGTGTACGAGCACCACGTCGACACCCGGCAGCAGGGCTGCGACGCCCAGGTCGACGGAGTCCTGGCGGGTGCGTCCGCCGGCGACGATCGTTAGGGCCGCCGCGGGCGACTCGTGACGAGCCGCAGCAGCGGCGGCGATGGCGCGGGCATCCGCTACCCGCTCGCTGGGGGCAACAACGATGATCTGCACGGGCGAACGCATTCCAAAAATGGAATCTAGGACGTGGTCGAGCAGGGGGCGCATATGCAGCAAAACGAATGCTTTAGGTTCGGCGTGCCCCAGACGAATTCCGCTGCCGGCAGCGACGATGATCACGGCAACGGTGGGCGAATCGGGTGAGGGGTCGTCGAGCGGGCTGGCCGGCGGCAGGAGGGGAACAGTCATATCTGGAGGGTATCTATCTGGGCGATGCAGCGGGATGGACAAGCAAAAGGCGGCACCTCGCGGCACCGCCCCTCACGAAGCAAAATAAAGAATCAGGAAGCGAGGACTTCATCCAGAACGGTGGAGGCCCGCTCTTCATCGGTCTTCTCGGCCAGGGCCAACTCGCTGATCAGGATCTGCCGGGCCTTGGCCAACATGCGCTTCTCACCGGCGGACAGGCCGCGGTCCTGGTCACGACGCCACAGGTCGCGCACGACCTCCGATACCTTGATGACATCGCCGCTGGCGAGCTTCTCGAGGTTGGCCTTGTACCGGCGGGACCAGTTGGTGGGCTCCTCAGTGAACGGTGCCCGCAGCACTTCGAACACCTGGTCGAGGCCCTCCTGGCCGATCACGTCGCGCACGCCGACCAGGTCGACGTTCTCGGCGGGAACCTCAATTGTCAGATCACCCTGCGTGACGTTGAGCTTGAGGTAGAGCTTCTCTTCACCCTTGATGATGCGCGTTTTCACCTCGGTGATCGTCGCAGCGCCGTGGTGGGGATAAACAACAGTTTCGCCAACCTCAAACAGCATAGGGATCCCTTCAGCAACGACCAGAATACCACATCAAGGTAGTGCTAAAGTACGCGCGCCCCCGCGAGGCGCGGCGACGACATGTCACCGCCCAGACTCGCCGCTAAGCTAGTGCCAAAGCGAATTCTGCAGCGCCGGCCCACCGTCGAACGCTGCTTCGGTATGGAGGTCTTGTGAGAGCGCGCATCGCTGCATCCGTTGTACTGGCGGCCGGCATTCTGTTGGGCACGAGCGCATGCGGATTTTTCGCACCGCAGGCCACCTCGATCGAATACAACGCGAGCGACGGAGTCAGTGGTGATGTTGGCGAGATCCACATTCGCAACGGTCTGCTGCTCTCGACCGACGGTGAACTGGCGAACCTGATCGTGTCCGTCGTGAACACGACCGACTCCGAGCAGAACCTGGTCGTGCAGTACGAGTCCAGCACCGGCACGGTCACGCAGGATATTCCGGTCGAGGCCAACACGACCGTGACGTTCGGCACCGAGGGTGAAGAATCGGTCATTCTCGAGAACATGGACAGCCAGCCCGGCTCGCTATTTCCGGTGTTCTTCCAGTACGGCGAAGAGACCGGCGTCGAGCTGCTGTTGCCGGTGCTGACCGGCACTCAGGGTGAGTACTCGACCCTGCTGCCGACGCTCGCGCCGACCGAGACCCCCGAGCCGGCTGAGACGCCCGCAGCGTAGGTTTTTCGGCACACTGGCCGCCATTCTCTCGGGGACGGCGGCCTGTTTTATGTCTGCGGCAGCCTGCGCCGCGCGGCCGGCGGGACGCGCGCGGGTGCGCGAATCCACTGCCCGCCTGGTCAAGCGGATGCCGCCCGTCCGTGACTGCTCAGGCCTCGAAGCGGTAACCGAGCCCGCGCACGGTGACGAGCATGGTCGGGTCAGACGGGACCGCCTCGATGCGCGAACGGATGCGTTTAATGTGCACGTCGAGCGTCTTGGTGTCGCCGAAGTAGTCCGTGCCCCAGACCCGGTCGATGAGCTGACCGCGGGTGAGCACCCGGCCGGCGTTGCGCAGTAGAAACTCGAGCAGCTCGAATTCCTTGAGCGGCATATTCACGAGTTCGCCGGACACTGAGACGGCGTGCCGCTCGACGTCCATGCGCACGGTGCCGGCGGCAAGCGTGGTGTCGTCGTCATCGCCGCCCTGATCGTCGTGGCGCCGGAGCACCGCACGGATGCGCGCAACGAGTTCGCGCGTCGAATACGGCTTGGTCACGTAGTCGTCGGCGCCGAGTTCCAGCCCGACGACGATATCGATTTCGGAGTCCTTGGCGGTGAGCATGATGATCGGCACCGTCGACCGGGTGCGGATCTCACGGCACACCTCGGTGCCCGGAATTCCGGGCAGCATGAGGTCGAGCAGGATGAGATCGCTGCCGTTCTGGTCGAATTCGCTGATCGCGCTCGGCCCGTCTTCGGCCACGACGACCTCGTAGCCCTCACGTTCGAGCAGGAAGCTCAGCGGCTCGCTCAGCGCGCTCTCGTCTTCGACCAGAAGGATGCGTGTCATGGTGTGTCTCCTGCGGCCGCACGTGCGGCTGGTTGCGGCTTCTTGGGGCCGGGTTCGATCGGCTGCGCCGCCTCGGGGAGACGGATGGTGAAGGTGGATCCGCTGCCCGGCTGGGACCAGACGCGAATGTCTCCGCCGTGGTTCTGCACGACGTGTTTGACGATGGACAGGCCCAGTCCGGTTCCGCCGGTGTGGCGCGAACGGGCCTGGTCGACCCGGAAAAACCGTTCGAAGACCCGGTCCAGATCGGCCTCGGCAATTCCGACGCCCTGATCGGTGACGGTGATTTCGACGATGCCCTTCTGCAGGCGCACGCCAACGCCCACGCGCGATCCCTCGAGGGAGTAGTTCACCGCGTTGGCGACCAGGTTGTGCACGGCCACGATGAGCAGGGCTTCATCGCCGTAGACGTGGGCACCAGACTTCTTGCCCAGAACAATGGTGATGCGTTCCGCCTCGGCGACGACCCGACTCTGGTCGACGGCCGCGGCGACGATGTCGTCGACGCTGAGATTCTCCGGCTCGGCGAGCACGTCCTGCGCCTGCAGCCGGGACAGTTCGATGATCTCCTGGGTGAGGCGGCCGAGCCTGGCCGACTCGGTCGTTAACCGGTTGGCGAAGCGGCGAACCTGCGCCGGTTCATCCGCTGCCTTGTCGAGCGCCTCGGCGAGCAGACCGACGGAGGCGATCGGGGTCTTCAGTTCGTGGCTGATGTTTGCGACGAAGTCGCGGCGCACCTCGTCGAGGCGGAAGGCTTCGGTGCGGTCTTCGGCCAGGAGCAGCACGTAGCGAGTGCCGAGCCGGGCCAGGCGCACCCGAAACCGCATGCTTGCGTCGCCGAACGGGCCGCGGGAGAGCACGAGGTCTTCGCTGATCGGCTCGCCGGTGCTGCGCACTCGTCGGGCGAGTTCGAGCAGTTCGGGATGCACGAGCTGATGGTTCCAGACCAGACCGAGAGTGAGGGCGCCCGGGCTGGTCTTGATGACGTTGTTGGACGGGTCGAGCACGACGCCGGCGGTCTCGAGGGCGTCGAGCACCTGGTCGATTCCGTCAGGCACGGCCGGGTTGACCACTTCGCTGGCGCGGCGTCCGTGCCGTTCGGCGACGTGCAACAGGGTCACGAAGCCAGCCCCGACGCCGAGGCCGAGTGCCAGCGACAGCAACACCAGCAACGTCGATTCCATAACCTACAGGTTACTGACACTCTGGGGCTCTACTTCGCAGCGAAGGCCGCCGGAGACCTGTACTTTAGAAAGTGTTCAAGACCACGGCACCTGCCGTTAACCTAAATCCGGCATTCTAGGTCGGAGGCCAAGGCGGGTCTCACAGGCCCGTGCGTGCCCGCGCGGCAAGGAAGGACCACAGCATGCGCGACGTATTCCAGCAGGAGCTGGCAGAAGTTCAACAACGACTAGTCGAGATCTCTCGGCTCGTCGCCATCTCGATGGACAAGGCCACTCGCGCCTTCAACGAGAGTGACGTCAGCCTCGCCGAAGAGGCCATCACCGAAGACGAGAAGATCGACGAACTCACGGTCGAGCTCGACGAGCTCGCGATCACCATTTTGGCCCGCCAGCAGCCGGTCGCCCGCGACCTGCGAATTGTCGTGAGTGCCCTGCGCATCAGCGCCTCCCTTGAGCGGATGGGCGACCTTTCGACGCACATCGCCCAGCTGGCCCGCTACCGTTTTCCCGACAAAGTCATTCCCAAGGGACTGCGCGGCACGTTCGCCGAAATGGGCGCGCTCGACGTGGTCATCGCGAACATGCTCACCGAGCTACTCCTGCACCAGGACATGGCCCTCGCCGAGACCATTCGTAATGAAGACGACAAGGTCGACGCGCTGCACGTGAGCGTGTTCGACGCCGTGCTCGGCGAAACCTGGAAGGGGCTCGCCGCCGACACCGTCGATGCGACCCTGGCCAGCCGGTACCACGAGCGGTTCGCCGACCACGCTGTGTCCATCGCGAAGAAGGTGCAGTACCTCGGCACGGGGGCCTGGCACCAGGACAACAACGACTGACTTATTGCACGTGAGAGGCCCCGGAGCATGCTCTCGCGGGGCCTTTTGCGTGAAACTGATGCCCCGCCCGGTTGCGGCACGGGTGAGCGCCCGATATCGGTAGCCGCTACGGTAACGGGCGTAGCGCGCACCAGTTTCGGGCGCGCTCATAACCTGCGGGCACATAGAAGGCCCCGGAGCACCTGCTCCGGGGCCTTCTATGGGGGCTACTTCTTGTTGCCCTGGGCTGCGACGGCGGCAGCTCCGGCGGCGGCGGCCTCGGCGTCGAGGTATTCCCCCGGGCCAAGCGGCATGAAGTCTTCGCCGAGCCGATATACCAGCGGGATTCCGGTGGGGATGTTCAGTTCGGCGATGTCGGCGTCGCTGATGCCGTCGAGGTGCTTGACCAGGGCACGCAGGGAGTTGCCGTGCGCGGTCACCAGGACGGTCTTGTTCGCCTGCAGGTCGGGCACGATGTCGGACTGCCAGTAGGGCAGCATCCGCTCGACGACGTCTTTGAGGCATTCGGTGCGGGGAAGGTCGTCGCCGAGGTCGGCGTAGCGCGCGTCGTGCGCCTGCGAGAACTCGCTGGAGTCGTCGAGCACGGGCGGCGGGGTGTCGTAGGAGCGGCGCCACAGCATGAACTGCTCCTGGCCGAACTTGGCCTGGGTGGCCGCCTTGTCGAGGCCCTGCAGTCCGCCGTAGTGGCGTTCGTTGAGGCGCCAGGAGCGCTTGACCGGGATCCACGAGCGGTCGGCTTCTTCGAGCGCGAGGTTCGCCGTCTGGATGGCGCGGGACAGCAGGCTGGTGTGCAGCACGTCGGGCAGTAGGCCGGCGTCCTTGAGCAGTACACCGGCGCGCGCGGCTTCGGTGGCACCCTGCTCGCTGAGGCGAACGTCCACCCAGCCGGTGAACAGGTTCTGCTGATTCCAGGTGCTTTGGCCGTGGCGGAGGAGGACGAGTGTGTAGGGGGCAGACATGTGCCCACTCTATCGAGCGTGGGTGACGCAATTGCGCCGGAGCGCACCCGCCGGCGGGGGCTAATTCAGGAAAACTGGTCACAACGGGTGCTGCCACCCGCGCCTACACGCGGGAAGCAGCATCCGTCACAGAGGATTTCCTGAATAAGCCATCGAAAGTCGGCGAGCCCGGGGACCCTGGAAGGTCAGCGAACGGGGGTGCGAACTCCGAGGCGGGGCAGACGGGGAATGTCGGCGACCGACCCGGCGGACTGCGGCACGATGATCTCCTGGCCGGCCGAGATGGAGATGCCCTCGGACTCGACGTAGAGCGTCGATGCGCCCGGGATGGTGCGCTTGATCACGGCGAGCGCGATCGGTCCGAGCTCATAGTGGATGGCACTCGACGTGATGCTGCCGACAACGACCCGTTCGGGCTCGGCTTCGGGCCGGACGCGGTCGGCCTGCACCGGGTCGCCGGGCGCAGGCAGCACGCCTTCCGACCCGTCGAGGTGCAGCATGACGAGGCGGCGCGGCGGGTGGCCGAGGTTGTGCACCTTGGCCACGGTTTCCTGTCCGCGGTAGCAGCCCTTGCTGAGGTGCACGGCGGTGCGCAGCCAGTCCAGCTCGTGCGGGATGCTCTTCTCATCGACCTCCCGGGCCCGGCGCGGACGCCACGCGGCGATGCGCAGCGCCTCGAGCGCGAGCAGTCCGGCCGGTTTTACCAGTGAAGCTGATGCTGCAGCGCCGGTTGGGACTGGGGCGGCCGGGTCGGAGGCGGGCGCGGTTGCGGCGGGCGTGGCGGACTCGGGCCTGACGGTGAGGGCGCCGGCGGCGAGTGCGTCACGCAGGGCGGGGAGGCTGGCGCGGGCCACGAGGGTCTCGGTGTAGGTCCAGCGGGTTCCGGGATGCTCGGGCGCCTCGGCATACTGATAGCCGCCTCGGGCGACAGTGGCCCAAGGATCCAGCCAGGTCAGCGGCACGCCGTTCGGGGCGGCGGCGGTGATGCCAACGGAGGCGGGGGCATCCGTCATGGCGCCGATGGTGGCGTAGGCGAGGGTGTGGTCGACGACCTGCACCCGCAGCATGAACTTCATGCGGTCGAGGAAGGTTTGCAGGCCGGGCAGCTCGGCGGCCTCAACGAGGAGCCAGGTTTCGACGCCGTCATCGAGCACGCGGACGGCGTACTGAAGGTGTCCGTTGGGGTCGAGCAACAGCATCTCGGTGGATTCGCCGGGGGCGAGGGTTTTGAGTTCCTGGCTGGCGATGGAGTTGAGCCAGCTGAGACGGTCGGGGCCGGCGACGGAAAGCACGCCGCGGTGCGAGAGGTCGACGATGGCGTGTCCGGCAACGAGCGAGCGTTGTTCGATCATGGGGTTGCCGTAGTGCGCGGCGACGCCGGCATCGATTCCCGCGGACTGCACCGCGCCGGGCAGTCCGAGCAGCGGTGAGACGGTTGTTGCCGGGTCAGTCATGGCACTCAATTCTGCCGATCCGGGTTGACGGTCGGCGATCGTGCTTGGGGGCGTGCTCGTTGGCACGGCTCATGCACTAACAACACTACGGCCCGCGGATTTATTCGACAGGCGTGGGGCGTCGGATGACTCGTGGCACTCGTTCACGTTGAGAACACTCCTACGAACAAGTCCCGCCAGCCTTTACCAGTGCCACGACGCGTCGGCAACCCAGATGGCACAGAAGCAGGGCTAGGAGACCCGGGCGAGGCGGCCGGAGGCGTGGGTGCGCAGGTCCTGGCCCAGGGCGGCGATGTCCCAGGCCCAAAGCAGGTCATTGTCGACCAAGCCGTAGAGGCGGGTGGCGGCCGCGTAGGGCTTGGATCCGGCGGTGCGCAGCACGGCATCCGTGGCGAGGTCGATACGGGGGCCCTTTACCTGGCCGAGGTAGAGTTCGGCGACGCCGCCGGGATGCACGAGCGTGACCTCGATGTCGAAACCACCGTCACGATTGCGCAACGTTTCAACGGCCGCCACCGAGGTGAACGGGCGCTCCCCCATGCCCGGCAGCATGCCGGGCCCCGGGTCGCCGTCACCCTGGTGACGACTGAGCCGCCAATACCCGGTTTCGGTGACCAGCGGGAGCTTCTCGTCGGACAGCATCTCGGGCGGCAGCGTCGGGGCCGGCGTGGCGACATCCGTTTCAGAGGGAACGTTTTGTTCAGCCAAAGCGGATGCGGCATCCGCCTCAAAAGCAGCGCCAGAACCAGAAGCGCCCTCGGACTCGGGCACAGCGGTATCCGATTTAGAGGCGGCCGCAGCCAGCGGCTCCAGCCAGGTATACGAGCTGTAGTTCAGGTGCGGCAGACCGTCGTGGCTGAAGCTGATGCGGTGGCCGAAGGTACGGCTGACCGACTCCTCGCCGATTTTGTATTCGAGCACACCGGAACCTTCCCAGACTCCGATCAACCAGGAGAGTGGAACAAGTTCGGACGGCAAACCGACCGGAAGGTCAAACATGCGTACTTACCGCTGCCCCCGGAACAGCTTGAAAACGACCATGCCGGATACCCAGGCGATCGACAAGCTGGCCAGTCCGAGCAGGCCTAAAAAGAAAAGTTCCAGTGCTAACAGATCCATGCTGCGAGTCTAGCGGGAGCTCAGAGCAGAGCGACCACAATCGTCGCCGCGACGAGGATCACGAGGGCGCCGGCGATGCTCAGCGTGACCCGTTTCACGTAACCTTCTTTGGTTCCGGTGGCGATCTGCAGTCCGAGCGTGACGAGCGTGCAGCCGGCCAGGGTGAGCCCGAACCAGCCGAGCGCCGACGCCGGCGTGGCGAGCAATCCGGTGAGAATGGCCCCCACAATCGCCAGTAACCACACGGTCGCGATCGTTCTCCAGTGCCAGCTCACGTCTCTATTGTGCCTGAACGGTCGCATCCCGTGGCACGCTAGTATGAAATTCGAGACACTTGGAGGGCGCCCGTGGCGCAGTTGTTGATCCTGACCTCGGCGGCCAACAATGACGTACTCCCCGCCCTGGCGTTGCTGTCACACAGTGCGAAACTGATTCCCGCCCAAGCGGATCAGCTCCTTCACGCCCCGGATTCTGATCTGATTTTGGTGGATGCCCGCAGCAACCTTGCCGCGGCCAAGTCGCTCTGCCAGATTCTGCGCACGATGGGCACCATTACTCCCCTGCTTCTCGTCATCACCGAGGGCGGACTGGCCGCGGTCAGTCCGGACTGGGGCGTCGACGATGTCATTCTCGACACGGCCGGCCCAGCCGAAGTGGATGCCCGTATCCGCCTGAGCATCGGCCGGCTCGCCCAGACGGTGCCCTCGAACACGATCCGCGCGGCCGGAGTCGTGATCGACGAGGCGAGCTACTCGGCCAAGGTGCACGGAAAACCGCTCGACCTCACCTATAAGGAGTTCGAACTGCTGCGGTTCCTGGCCGCGCATCCGTCACGGGTGTTCACCCGTGAACAGCTCTTGAGCGAGGTTTGGGGCTACGACTATTTCGGCGGCACTCGCACGGTCGACGTGCACGTGCGGCGCCTGCGCGCCAAGCTGGGCGACCAGGAATCGCTTATCGGCACCGTACGCAACGTCGGCTACCGGTTCAATGTGCACGAGGAAAACGATGAGCGAGTTCCCAATTCTCTCCGCGCTTAGTAAAACGGATGCCGCCGGGCTGACCGAATTCCACCGCATCGCCGCGGAGGCGCTCGCCTTCGACGGCTACGCGCCCTTCAACGAGCAGGGGCTGTTCGACCTGCACAGCGGCCTGCGGACCGCCTATTTGGTGCGATCGAACGACCTTCTGGTGGGGGCGGCGCTGGCTGGGCGCGGCGAAATCGACCTGGTTATTACGCCGGAGTGTCGCCGACGCGGGTACGGACGGGCGGCATGGGGCGAACTCGGCGCGCTCGAGCCCGGCGAAGTGACCGCGTGGTCGCACGGCGACCACCCCGGCGCGCGCGCCCTGGCGGTCGAGCTGAACTTCGTTGCGGTGCGAACCCTTTTGGAATTGCGCAAGACATTGGCGGACACCATGGAGTCGGCATCCGTTTCCCTGGATGGCGCAGGCATTTCGGCATTTCGGCCAGGCCTGGACGATGCGGAGTGGGTTGACCTGAACGCGCTCGTGTTTGCGACGCACCCGGAACAGGGCGCTATTACCGAGGCCGACCTGGCAGCGCGACAGGCCGAGTCGTGGTTCAGCAGCGACGACTTTCTGATTCTGCGGGACGTTGAGGGTCGCATGATCGGCTACAACTGGCTGAAAATTGACGGGGCGATCGGCGAGATCTATGTGATCGGGGTGTATCCGGATGCCGCCGGTCACGGCTTCGGCCGCGCGCTCATGCAGGCGGGGCTTCAGCGCTTGCACGCTGCCGGCTGCAGTACAGCCGCCCTCTACGTGGAGGCCGACAGCGCCGGCGCCGTGCACCTGTATCGGTCGCTCGGTTTCACCGACCACACGGTCGACGTGCAGTACCGCCGCCTCGCCGGCTGAGGCCATTTCATCCGGTCGGAGCCGACTCGCAGGGTAACACCGGCGAGTTAATCCGGGCGACGCGCCGAAAAGTCAACGGCTCAGAGAATATTTCGTCAGACGTTCACCCGGTTCGTCGCGGTGGCGTGACCAAGGGTGTCAGGATGGACAGATGGACGGCGAAATCACTCAAGCGGACTCGGGTCTCGGAACGGACTTCGATGACGACTTCGACCCACTCTTCTCAAAACTCGATCCGGCGCTGCCCGACGACCGTTACCTCGACCGCGAGCTGAGCTGGCTCGCCTTCAACCAGCGCGTGCTCGAACTGGCCGAGGACGAGTCCCTTCCGGTGCTGGAACGCACCAACTTTCTCGCCATCTTCGCCAGTAACCTCGACGAATTCTTCATGGTGCGCGTCGCCGGCCTGAAGCGCCGCATCCTCACCGGTCTGGCCGTTCCGACGAACGTCGGCCGGGCCCCGCAGGACGTACTGAGCGACATCTCGGCGGCCGCCCACGCCCTGCAGGATCGCCACGCCCTCGCTTTTCAGAACCTCGTGCGGCCCGCCCTCGCCACGGCCGGCGTCGACGTCGTCGACTGGCAGAGCCTCGGCGACGCCGACCGTCGCTCGCTGCGCACCTACTTCTCCAACCAGATATTTCCGGTGCTGATGCCCCTGGCCGTCGACCCCGCGCATCCGTTCCCCTATATCTCCGGCCTCTCCCTCAACCTGGCCGTGCGGGTGCGCAACACCAAAACGGGCAAGCAAGAGTTCGCCCGGCTCAAGGTGCCACCGATGCTGCCGCGCTTCGTGCGGGTCGACCGCACCGAGTCGGTTGATCGCATCCGCTATATCGCGCTCGAAGACCTCATCGCCAACCAGCTCGGCGACCTGTTTCCGGGCATGGAAATTCTGGAACACCACGTGTTTCGGGTCACCCGTAACGAAGACGTCGAAATCGACGAGGACGAAACCGAGAACCTGATCAAAGCTCTCGAGAAGGAGCTGCTGCGGCGCCGGTTCGGCCCGCCCATTCGACTGGAGATCACCGAGGACATGGACGAGGTCACCCTCGGGCTGCTCGTGCGCGAACTCGACGTGACCGAGCAGGAGGTCTACCACCTGCCGGCGCCGCTCGACCTCGGCGGACTGTTCGACCTGCGCATCGACCGCCCCGACCTGCACTTCGCCAAGCACGTACCGACCACGGCCGCGCAGCTGCTGCCGAGCGAGCCGAACGCCGAGCAGGACATCTTTACGGCGGTCGCACGGCGCGACGTGCTGCTGCACCACCCCTACGAGTCATTCGCCACGAGCGTGCAGGCATTTCTGGAGCAGGCCGCGGCCGACCCGAACGTGCTCGCCATTAAACAGACGCTGTACCGCACAAGCGGAGACAGCCCCATCGTCGAGGCGCTCATCGCCGCCGCCGACAGCGGCAAGCAGGTGCTCGCCCTGGTCGAGATCAAGGCACGGTTCGACGAGCAGGCCAACATCACCTGGGCACGCAAGCTCGAAAAGGCCGGCGTGCACGTCGTCTACGGACTGGTCGGCCTCAAGACGCACTGCAAGCTCGCCCTCGTGGTGCGCTACGAGAAGGGCGTTTTGCGGCACTACAGCCACATCGGCACCGGAAACTACAACCCGAAGACCAGCCGCATCTACGAAGACCTCGGCTTGCTGACAGCGGATGCCCAGGTCGGCAAGGACCTCACCCGCCTGTTCAACGAGTTGTCGGGTTACGCCATCGAGAAGAAGTTCAAGCGACTGCTCGTGGCTCCCCTGCATTTGCGCAAGGCCCTGCTCAAGCAGATCCAGGCGGAAACCGACAACGCCCTCTCGGGGGCGACCAGCGGCATCCGCATCAAGGTCAACTCGATGGTCGACGAGGACATCATCGACGCGCTGTACCGGGCCAGCCAGGCCGGCGTGCACGTCGACGTCTGGGTGCGCGGCATTTGCAGCCTCAAGCCGGGCGTTCCCGGCATGAGCGAGAACATTCGGGTGCGGTCGATTCTCGGCCGGTACCTCGAGCACTCGCGCATCTTCTCCTTTCACAACCTCGGGGACACGCAGGTGTTCATCGGCAGCGCCGACATGATGCACCGCAACCTCGACCGCCGGGTGGAGGCGCTCGTGCGACTGGTCGACCCGGAACATCTGCTCGAGATCGAGGCGCTGTTCGAACGGGCCATGGACGATCGAACCTCCAGTTGGTGGCTCGATGACACCGGTCACTGGACCCGCCACGACGTCGACGAGAACGGCGTGCACCTCAGCGACATGCAGAACCGGTTGATGCAGCAGATCAGTGCCCGCAAACGACCGCCGGCGCGGCGCTGATGGCGGTCAAGACCACCGACCCGAACGTGTACGCCGCCGGAGCCGTCTGCTGGCGCCTGATCGACGGCCGCATGCACGTGCTGCTCATTCACCGCACCGTGCACGGCGATGTCACCATCCCCAAGGGCAAGGTGGATCCTGGCGAGTCGCTGCCCCGCACCGCGGTCCGCGAGGTCGCGGAAGAGACCGGGCTGGACGTGGCGCTCGGGGTTCCGCTCGGGGTGTCGCACTACGACATGCCCGACGGCCGCACCAAGATTGTGCACTACTGGGCCGCCGAAATCACGCCGGACGCGATCGCGCGGTCAACCTTCGTTCCCAACGGTGAGGTCGCCGCGATCGAGTGGGTGACCATCAAAAAGGCCCGCAGCTACCTGAGCTACCCGGCCGATGTCGAGATTCTCGAGACGTTCTCCGCCCTCGTCGAGTCCGGCGTCACCCGCACGTTCGCGCTGATCGCGCTGCGCCATGGCAAGGCCGCGCCGCGCACCGGCGCCGGCCCCGATGCGCGTCGTCCGCTGACGGCACGCGGGGTCACGCAGGCAACGGACCTCGTGGCCACGATCACGGCCTGGCGCCCGCTGCGCATTATCTCGAGCACGGCCGTGCGGTGCGTCACGACGGTGGCTCCGCTCGCCGCCGCTACGGGCATCCCGATCAAGCAGACGGATCTGATCTGCCAGGACGCGCTCGAAAGCGGTGAAGCGGATGTTCGCTCCATCGTCGGCAAGCGCGTACGCTCCCGCAAAACCGCTGTTTTGTGCAGCCACGGTCCGGTGCTGCCTGAGATCATGCGGGAAATCGCGTTTGCTACCGGGAGTCAGCCGACCACGGCGCTGTTCGACGCCGCAGACCTCGACACCGGCGGGTTCTCGATCGTGCACCTGTCGTCGGAGAACCCGGCCGCGGGCATCCTGGCCATCGAGACGTTCCGCGCGACCGCCTGACCCGCTTTTCGCGGGGGGCGCTCGCTTTGGTCGACGGCGGTCTCGCGAAGCGGCGCTACGGGATCGGGACCGGGGTGATGCCGAACTGGGCGAGGCCGGCTACGCCGCCGTCTTCGGCGGTGAGCACCCAGATGCCGTCCTTGTGCACGGCAATGCTGTGTTCCCAGTGCGCTGCTGCCTTGCCGTCGCTGGTGGCGACGGTCCAGTCGTCGTCCCGGGTGTAGGTATCGATCGATCCGAGCACGACCATCGGCTCGATCGCGACGACGAGGCCCGGCTTCACATCCGGACCCTTGGGGCGTACGCGGTAGTTGAACACGGGCGGAGCCTCGTGCATCGAACGGCCGATGCCGTGGCCGACATAGTCGGTCAGGATGCCGTAGCTGCCCTGCGACTCCACGTAATCTTCGATGGCTTCGCCGACCTCGTTCAGGTGGCGTGCGGTGTGCAGCCGGGCGATGCCGTGCCACAGGGACTGCTCGGTGACATCGGACAGCTTCTGACGCTCGGCCACGACCTCGGGCCGCGACGCGTCCGGCAGCACGAAGCTGAACGCGGCGTCGCCGTTCCAGCCCTCGATAATGGCTCCGCTGTCGATCGAGACGATGTCACCGGCCGCGAGGCGTCGCCCGGAGGGGATGCCGTGCACGACGTCGTCGTTCACTGAGGCGCACACAGTGTGGTGATATCCGGCTTCGAGCTTGAAGTTCGGCTTGCCGCCGAGCGCGACGATGGCGGCCTCGGCCGCAGCGTCGAGTTCGAGGGTTGTGGCCCCGATCACCATGGCCGCGCGGGCGGCCGCGAGCGATGCCGCGGTGGCCAGGCCCGGCGCGACCATGAGGCGCAGCTGGGCGGGGTTCTTGTAGATGGAACGACGAAAACTCACTGATTTCCTACAAACTAGCTCCGAGAAGGGGAGCGATCTTTTCTTATTTACGTGGTGGTGCAGATGATGATGGGCCGAGTCAGGCCCGGCCCCAAACGGGTATTAGAGCGTGCTGCTGTCGGGGCGCAGGCCGCCCTCGGCCAGGGCCGCGAGAATGCGGTCGGTGACCGCCTCAACGGCACCGAGGCCATCGATCGTGACGACGAGGCCACGAGCGCTGTACACATCGATCAGCGGAGCGGTCTGCTCCGCGTAGACGTCCAGACGATGACGGATGACGTCGGCCGTATCGTCCGCGCGGCCCTGCTCGGCCGCACGCTTCAGCAGCCGCGCGACGACCTCGTCAGTGTCGGCGGTGATGAGAACGACGAAGTCGAGCTGGGTACCCGCTGCACTTAGCAGACGGTCGAGCTCAGCGACCTGGTCGGTCGTGCGCGGGTAGCCGTCAAGCAGAAAGCCGTCGGCAGCATCCGCTTCGTTGAGCCGGTCAGCGACAATGGCGTTGGTGAGGGTGTCGGGAACGTATGCCCCGGCGTCCATGAACGACTTGACCTCGATCCCCAGCGGGGTGTTGTTGGTCACGTTGTAGCGAAAAATGTCGCCGGTGGAGATGGCGGGAATATCGAAGGCGAGCGCCAAGCGCTCCGCCTGGGTGCCTTTGCCAGCGCCGGGCGGGCCGATCAGTAGTAAGCGCGTCATTTAAGAAGCCCCTCATAGTGTCGCTGTTGCAGTTGCGAGTCGATCTGCTTGACCGTCTCGAGCCCCACGCCGACGATGATGAGAATGCTCGCGCCGCCGAACGGAAAGTTCTGGTCGGCGCCGATAACCGAGAATGCTACGAGTGGAATCAAGGCGATAAAGCCCAGGTAGAGCGAGCCCGGAAGCGTGATGCGGGTCAGCACGAAGTCGAGGTACTCGGCGGTCGGGCGGCCGGCGCGGATGCCGGGAATGAATCCGCCATACTTCTTCATATTGTCGGCGACTTCTTCGGGGTTGAACGTGATCGCCACGTAGAAGTAGGTGAAGCCGATGATCAGGAAGAAGTACATGGCCATGTACAGCGGCTGGTCCCCACCGGTGAGGTTGTTGGAGATCCAGACGACCCAGGCCGGAGCCTCGGTGCCAGCGGCCGGCTGGTTGAACTGCGCAAGCAGGGCGGGCAGGTACAGCAGAGAGGAGGCGAAGATCACGGGGATCACGCCGGCCATGTTGACCTTGATCGGAATATAGGTGTTGTTGCCGCCGTAGGTGCGGCGCCCCACCATGCGTTTGGCGTACTGCACCGGAATTCGCCGCTGGGATTGCTCGACGAAGACCACACCGGCGACCACCAGAATTCCGACGATCAGCACGATGATGAGGGTGTCGAGGCCCTGCTGCTGCCCGATGGAGCCGAGCGATCCGGGGAACAAAGCTGCGATCGAGATAAAGATCATGAGCGACATGCCGTTGCCGACGCCGCGTTCGGTGACGAGCTCACCCATCCACATGATGACGCCGGTGCCGGCGGTCATCGTGATGACCATGAGCATGATGGCGTACCAGGCGTCGTTGGTGATCAGTTGCGTGCACTCGGTGCTGGCGGATGTGCCAAACAGGGCGCCGCTGCGGGCGACAGTGATCAGCGTGGTCGACTGCAGAATGCCGAGGGCGATCGTGAGGTACCGGGTGTACTGGGTCAGTGTGCTCTGACCGGAGGCACCCTCCTTGTAGAGGGTGTCGAAGTGGGGGATGACCACGCGCAGCAGCTGCACGATGATCGAGGCCGTGATGTACGGCATAATGCCGAGGGCGAACACGCTGAGCTGGAGCAGGGCGCCACCGCTGAACAGGTTGACGAGCTCGTAGAGGCCGCTCGATCCCTGGTTGGCTGCCAGACACATCTGCACGTTGCCGAAGTCCACGAACGGGGCCGGGATGAACGAGCCCAGGCGGAACAGAGCAATAATGCCCAGGGTGAAGCCGATCTTCTTGCGAAGGTCGGGTGTGCGGAAGATCCGCGCAATGGCGCTGAACAAAAAGGCCTCCAGATATTTACGCAGACCGACCCGCGCGGGTCGACTTAAAACGATCGAGCTTGTCGAATCACACCAAACGATTTAACTCGATTGACGGATTCGACAAGCTCGATGGAGCGTCTACGGGTTTACTTTACAGTTCCGCCCGCGGCAACAATTTTCTGCTCAGCTGAAGCAGAGACCTTGTCGACCGTCACGTTCAGCTTAACGGTAATCTCACCGGTACCGAGAACCTTGACTTTTTCGTTGTCACGAACCGCACCCTTGGCGATCAGGCTGGCGATGGTGACATCGCCGCCGTTCGGGTAGAGCAGTTCGAGCTTTTCCAGGTTGACAACCTGGTACTCGACGCGGAACGGGTTCTTGAATCCACGCAGTTTCGGGGTGCGCATGTGCAGAGGCATCTGCCCACCCTCGAAGCCGACGCGTACGCTGTAACGCGCTTTCGTGCCCTTGGTGCCTCGACCCGCGGTTTTACCCTTGGATCCTTCACCACGGCCAACGCGCATGCGGGCCTTCTTCGCTCCGGGAGCCGGGCGAAGGTGGTGTACCTTCAGCACGTGCTCGCGGGGCTCAGTCGGCTCGGCTGCAACGGGGGCCTTCTTCGGTGCTGCGGCCTTTTTGGGGGCAGCGGCCTTCTTCGCGGCGGGCTTGTCGGCTACCTTGGTAGCTTCCTTCTCGTCAGCCATTAGTCAATCTCCTCGACCTTTACGAGGTGAGCGACGGTGTTGACGTAGCCACGGTTCTGCGAGTTGTCCTCGCGGATCGTAACGGCGCCAATGCGTCGCAGACCCAAGCTGCGAAGAGTGTCGCGCTGGTTCTGCTTCTCACTAATTTTGGACTTGATCTGTGTGATCTTCAGCTGGGCCATCAGGCACCTGCCTTCGCGGTTGCGGCTGCTGCAGCTGCAGCTGCAGCAGCGTCGGCACGCAGGAAACGGGCCGGAGCCACGTCTTCATAGGCCAGGCCGCGGCGAGCCGCAACCGCACGCGGCTCTTCGAGCTGGTGCAGTGCCTCGACCGTGGCGTGCACGATGTTGATGGTGTTCGACGAACCGAGCGACTTGCTCAGCACGTCGTGGATGCCAGCGCATTCGAGTACGGCGCGCACCGGGCCACCGGCGATAACGCCGGTACCTGCTGCTGCCGGACGAAGCAGAACGACGCCGGCTGCGGCCTCACCCTGTACGGGGTGCGGGATGGTCAGGCCAACGCGAGGAACGCGGAAGAAGTTCTTCTTCGCCTCTTCGACGCCCTTGGAGATAGCGGTCGGGACCTCGCGGGCCTTACCGTATCCAACGCCGACCAGTCCGTTACCGTCGCCGACAACGACGAGAGCGGTGAAGCTGAAGCGACGACCACCCTTGACGACCTTCGACACGCGGTTGATGGTGACGACGCGCTCCAGGAACTGGCTCTTGTCGGCATCGCGGCTTCCGCGGTCCTTGTTCGGGTTGCGCTCACGGCCACCACGACGAGCCTCGCGGGGCTCGTTCTGCGGCGGGGTCGTGGACGCAGCGGTTTCAACCGGTGCAACCGCTTCGGCAGCAACAGGTGCTGTGGTTTCGATCTTTTCAGTGCTCACAGGTTCAATCCACCCTCTCGAGCTCCTTCAGCGATGGCTGCGACGCGTCCTGCGTACTTGCTGCCACCACGGTCAAATACAACGGCTTCGATGCCGGCGGCTTTCGCACGTTCAGCAACGAGCTCACCGACCTTGCGGGCCTTGGCGGTCTTGTCACCATCGAAGGTGCGCAAGTCCGTTTCGAGCGTGGATGCCGACGCAAGGGTGAATCCCTTGCTGTCGTCGACGACCTGCACGAATACGTGGCGAGCCGAGCGCGTGACGACGAGGCGCGGGCGAAGCGCCGTTCCCTCGATCTTCTTGCGAAGACGGGTGTGTCGACGTCCGCGGGCGGCGGCCTTGCTCTTGCCTCTAGTTCCGAGTCCCATGGCTACTTACCGCTCTTTCCGGCCTTGCGGCGAACAATCTCGCCGGCGTAACGCACACCCTTGCCCTTGTATGGCTCTGGCTTGCGAATCTTACGGATGTTGGCGGCAACCTCGCCGACGGCCTGCTTGTCGATTCCGCTGACCGTGAGCTTGTTGACGCTC
This sequence comes from Cryobacterium sp. M91, assembly GCF_002929615.1. Classification (NCBI taxonomy): domain Bacteria; kingdom Bacillati; phylum Actinomycetota; class Actinomycetes; order Micrococcales; family Microbacteriaceae; genus Cryobacterium; species Cryobacterium sp. M91. The sequence continues at coordinate 85,705 of NZ_PJJT01000079.1, forward strand.
TCCACGGTCAGAACGATGCCGACGGGCGGCTCGACGACGACCGGGTGCGAGAAGCCGAGGGCGAACTCAACAGAGGTGCCCTTCTGCGCCGCGCGGTAACCGGTACCGACGATTTCGAGACCCTTGGTGTAACCAACGGTTACGCCGATGATCTGGTTGTTGATCAGGGTGCGAGTCAGACCGTGCAGCGAACGCGACTGGCGTTCGTCGTTCGGACGGGTGACGAGAACGTGACCGTCCTCGATCGACACCGTGATGGGGTTGGAAACGACGAGCGCGAGCTCGCCCTTCGGGCCCTTGACGGAGACGGCCTGGCCGTCAGCCACAACCGTGACCCCGGCAGGGATCGGGATGGGGAGTCTTCCAATACGTGACATTCTCAGTTACCACACGTAGGCGAGAACTTCTCCGCCTACGCCCTTCTTCTCAGCCTGGCGGTCGGTAAGCAGACCGCTGGAGGTGGACAGGATGGCAACGCCGAGGCCGCCGAGAACCGTGGGGATCTCAGTCGACTTTGCGTACACGCGCAGGCCGGGCTTGGAAACCCGCTTGATGCCGACGATGGAACGCTCACGGTTCGGACCGAACTTGAGGTCCAGCGTGAGGGTCTTGCCTACTGTTGCATCCTTGACGGTCCAGGCAGAGATATAACCCTGTGCCTTGAGGATGTCAGCGATGTGCGCTTTCAATTTGCTATGCGGCATCGACACTGTGTCGTGGTACGCCGAGTTAGCGTTGCGCAGTCTGGTCAGCATGTCTGCGACCGGATCTGTCATTGTCATTTTGTGGTGCCTTTCTCGCCTGGTTTCATCATCCGTTACGCGAATGACGACCTGTGGTGGTGAGGAAACCGATCGGTTGAACGGCTTCCGGGGTGAAAATCTGTGTGCGCCTGGCATTTCTGCAGGGCGGGGCCAACCATGAGTTGGGAGCTCGCAAGCGCAAGCTCCCAACTCTAGTTGAAAAACGCTACTTCTGTGCGTCGGCCGTCTTGAACGGGAAGCCGAGCGCCTTGAGCAGCGCGCGACCCTCATCGTTGGACTTCGCGGTCGTAACAACCGTGATGTCCATACCGCGAACGCGGTCAATGCGGTCCTGGTCGATTTCGTGGAACATAACCTGCTCGGTCAGACCGAAGGTGTAGTTGCCCGCACCATCGAACTGCTTGTCGGACAGGCCGCGGAAGTCACGGATGCGAGGAAGGGCCAGGCTGAGCAGCCGGTCCAGGAACTCCCACATGCGGTCGCCACGAAGGGTGACGTGGGCGCCGATGGGCTGTCCCTCACGCAGTTTGAACTGCGCGATGGACTTGCGAGCCTTGGTGACCTGCGGCTTCTGGCCGGTGATCTTGGTGAGGTCAGAAACCGCACCGTCCATCACCTTGCCGTCGCGTGCTGCTTCTCCGACACCCATGTTGACGACAATCTTCGTCAGGGTGGGGATACGGTGCACGTTGGTGAAGCCGAGTTCCTCGGAGAGCTTGGCACTGATCTCATCGCGGTACTTCTGCTTCAGACGCGGCAGGGCCTTGACGGGTGCGGTGCCCGCAGGGGCGGTGCCGGTAACGGTGTCAGTCATTAGAGGTCCTTCCCTGACTTCTTGGCGTAACGAATGCGGACCGTCTTGGTGACGCCGTCCTTCGTTACCTCTTCCTGGCGGAAACCGACGCGGGTCGGCTTCTTGGTCTCCGGGTCGACGATGGCAACGTTGGACACGTGGATGGCGGCTTCGAAGGTCTCGATGCCACCCGTCTTGGTGCCGCGCTGGGTCTGTCCGACGCGAACGTGCTTGGTCACGAAGTTGACGCCCTCAACGAGGACACGGTTCTTCTCGACGTCGACGGAGATGATCTTGCCCTGCTTGCCACGGTCTCCGCCGCGAGCCTGGCTGCGGCCGCTGATGACCTGTACGAGGTCACCCTTTTTGATTCTGGCCATGATTAAATAACCTCCGGTGCCAGCGAGATGATCTTCATGAACTTCTTGTCGCGAAGCTCGCGACCGACCGGTCCGAAGATTCGGGTGCCGCGGGGGTCACCGTCTGCCTTCAAGATCACTGCAGCGTTCTCATCGAACTTGATGTAGGAGCCGTCTGGACGACGGGTTTCCTTCTTGGTGCGAACGATGACAGCTTTGACGATGTCACCCTTCTTGACGTTTCCGCCCGGGATTGCATCCTTGACCGTGGCGACGATGACGTCGCCCAGGCCGGCGTAACGACGGCCGGAGCCACCGAGAACGCGGATGGTCAAGAGTTCCTTGGCGCCGCTGTTGTCGGCAACCCGTACTCGTGATTCTTGCTGAAGCACTTTATAACTCCTTTACGTCAAGTAAGCGCGAGGCTTACTTGGCCTTCTCAAGAATCTCGACCAGACGCCAGCGCTTGGAGGCGCTAAGCGGACGGGTCTCACTGATCAGGACCAGGTCGCCGATGCCGGCGGAGTTCGCCTCATCGTGCGCCTTCAGCTTGGATGTACGGCGGATGACCTTGCCGTACAACGGGTGCTTCACGCGGTCTTCGACAACGACAATGATGGTTTTGTTCATCTTGTCGCTGGTCACGTAACCACGCAGCGTCTTGCGGTAACCGCGAACGAGAGCTTCTGCCTCGGCTGCGACGACCGTTTCGTCAGTCTTCGCCATGACTAGGCCTCCTTCGTCTCGACGGTCTCGGCTGCAGCGTCGTCCGTGGACTCGTCTGCGGCCTTGGCCTTCTTGGTTTTCTTGTCGGCCTTCTCAGCCTTGGCCGGAGCCGGGGCTGCGACCGGGGTTGCACGAATGCCCAGCTCGCGCTCACGGAGAACCGTGTAGATGCGAGCGATGTCGCGCTTGACCGCGCGGAGGCGGCCGTGGCTCTCGAGCTGACCGGTGGCCGACTGGAAGCGCAGGTTGAACAGCTCTTCCTTGGCCTTCTTCAGCTCTTCGAACAGCTTCTCATTGTCAAAAGTGTCGAGCTCGACTGGGGCGAGCTCCTTGGTTCCGATCGCCATTATGCGTCGCCCTCCTCGCGCTTGATGATGCGTGCCTTGAGGGGCAGCTTGTGAATTGCACGGGTAAGTGCCTCTTTCGCAACGGCGTCGGTGACACCACTGAGCTCGAAGAGAACGCGTCCCGGCTTGACGTTGGCAACCCACCACTCGACCGAACCCTTACCGGAACCCATGCGGGTTTCGGCCGGCTTCTTGGTCAGCGGGCGGTCGGGGTAGATGTTGATCCACACCTTTCCACCACGCTTGATGTGACGTGTCATAGCGATACGAGCGGACTCGATCTGACGGTTGGTCACGTACGCGGGGGTCAGCGCCTGGATGCCATAGTCACCGAAGGAGACCGTGGTGCCACCAGTAGCGTGGCCGGTACGACCCGGGTGGTGCTGCTTGCGGTGCTTGACTCTACGTGGAATCAACATTATTTAGCCTCAACTCCTGCTGCGACCGGTGCCGCTGCCGGAGCATCTGCACGAGGTGCACGGCGCGGTCGATCGTCACGACGCTCGGGGCGGGACGACTTAGCGTTGGCCTGCTCGCGAGCGAGTTCCTTGTTGGTGATGTCGCCCTTGTAGATCCAGACCTTCACGCCGATGCGGCCGAAGGTGGTCTTGGCTTCGTAGAAGCCGTAGTCGATGTTCGCGCGAAGCGTGTGCAGGGGCACCCGGCCTTCGCGGTAGAACTCGCTGCGGCTCATCTCGGCGCCACCCAGACGACCGGACACCTGGATACGAACACCCTTGGCGCCGGCGCGCTGTGCGCCCTGCAGGCCCTTACGCATCGCGCGGCGGAAGGCCACACGTGCGCTGAGCTGCTCGGCAATACCCTGCGCGACCAGCTGGGCATCCTGCTCGGGGTTCTTGACCTCGAGGATGTTCAGCTGAATCTGCTTGGCGGTGAGCTTCTCCAGGTCAGAGCGGATGCGCTCGGCCTCCGCGCCGCGGCGACCAATCACAATGCCCGGACGGGCAGTGTGGATGTCAACGCGAACGCGGTCACGAGTGCGCTCGATTTCGATGCGGCTGACGCCGGCACGGTCGAGGCTGGTGCTCAGCAGGCGACGGATCTTGACGTCTTCTGCGACAAAGTCAGCGTAACGCTGACCCGGCTTGGTCGAGTCAGAGAACCAACGCGATACGTGATCGGTGGTGATTCCCAGACGGAAGCCATAGGGGTTTACTTTCTGACCCATTACTTCGTACCCTCCTCAGGAGTGGTGAGCACAACCGTGATGTGGCTGGTGCGCTTCTTGATTTCGAATGCGCGACCCTGGGCACGAGCCTGGAAACGCTTGAGGGTCGTACCCTCGTCAACGAATGCCCGGCTGATGAACAGGTCCTGCTCGTCCAGATACGTGTTGGCTGCATCTGCCTTGACCCGGGCGTTGGCGATGGCCGAGGCCACCAGCTTGTACACCGGATCGGATGCGCCCTGGGGCGCAAACTTCAGAATTCCCAGCGCTTCATGCGCCTGCTTGCCGCGGATCATGTCAACGACGCGACGAGCCTTCTGGGGGGTAACGCGGATGTGACGCACGCGTGCGATCGACTCCACCATTTCTTCTCCTCCTTCACGTCCCCGCGCTAGCGGCGACGGCCCTTCTTGTCGTCCTTCACGTGTCCACGGAAGGTGCGGGTGGGCGCAAACTCGCCGAGCTTGTGGCCGACCATGCTCTCGGTGACGAACACCGGGATGTGCTTGCGTCCGTCGTGCACTGCGATGGTGTGTCCGAGCATGTCGGGGATGATCATCGAGCGGCGCGACCAGGTCTTGATTACGTTCTTGCTCTTGGCTTCGTTCGCCGCGAACACCTTGCGAAGCAGGTGGTCGTCAACGAAAGGGCCTTTCTTAAGACTTCTTGGCATCGTCTACTCCTACTTACGCTTCTTGCCGACGGTGCGGCGACGAACAATGAGCTTGTCGCTTTCCTTATTCGGGTGGCGGGTGCGCCCTTCCTTCTGGCCCCAGGGGCTGACGGGGTGACGTCCACCGGACGTCTTACCCTCACCACCACCGTGCGGGTGATCGACCGGGTTCATGGCAACACCACGAACGGTCGGGCGAACGCCTTTCCAGCGCATACGTCCGGCCTTGCCCCAGTTGATGTTCGACTGCTCGGCGTTACCGACCTCGCCGATCGTCGCGCGGCAGCGAGCATCCACGTTGCGGATTTCACCAGACGGCAGACGAAGCTGGGCGTAAACGCCCTCCTTCGCGACCAGACGAACGGATGCTCCGGCGGAACGGGCCATCTTGGCGCCGCCACCCGGACGCAGCTCGATCGCGTGAATGATGGTACCGGTGGGGATGTTCTTCAACGGCAGGTTATTGCCGGGCTTGATGTCAGCCCCGGCTCCCGACTCGATGATGTCGCCCTGGCTGAGCTTGTTCGGCGCGATGATGTAACGCTTCGTGCCGTCGATGAAGTGCAGGAGCGCGATGCGCGCCGTGCGGTTCGGGTCGTATTCAATTTCAGCGACGCGGGCGTTGACGCCGTCCTTGTCGTTGCGCTTGAAGTCGATCACGCGGTACTGGCGCTTGTGGCCACCACCGATGTGACGGGTCGTGATGCGGCCCTGGTTGTTACGTCCACCGGTCTTGGAGAGGGGACGCAGAAGCGACTTCTCCGGGGTGGAACGCGTGATTTCCGCGAAGTCGGCAACGGATGAACCGCGTCGACCCGGGGTCGTGGGCTTGTACTTACGAATAGCCATTAGTTATCCCTCTGCCTGTCGCTTAGCCGACGGCCGTGAAGATGTCGATGGAGCCAGACTTGAGCGTGACAATGGCACGCTTGGTGTCCTTGCGCTTGCCCATGCCGAACTTGGTGCGGCGAGTCTTGCCCACGCGGTTCAGGGTGTTGATCGAAGCGACCTGCACCTTGAAGATCTTTTCGATCGCGAGCTTGATCTCCGTCTTGTTCGAGCGGGGGTCAACGATGAAGGTGTACTTACCCTCGTCAATCAGGCCGTAGCTCTTCTCAGAGACAACCGGAGAGATGATGATGTCGCGGGGGTCCTTGTTGGTCGCGATAGTCATTATGCGGCCACCTCTTCCTTCTTGGTCTTGCTCTCCACAAACGCGTTGAACGCGGCGGTGGTGAAGACAATGTCGTCGCTGACGAGCACGTCGTAGGCGTTGAGCTGGTCCCACGAGAGGATGTGCACCGTCGGGATGTTGCGAATGCTGCGCAACGTGATCTCGTCGGTACGCTCAAGAACAACCAGCACGTGCTTGCTCGTGGCAATCTGCGAGAGCAGCTCCAGGGCAATCTTCGTGTTGGGGGTCTCAGCCGTGAACAGTGCCTCGACGATGTGCAGGCGGCCACCGCGGGCGCGGTCGCTCAGTGCGCCCTTGAGGGCTGCGGCAATCATCTTTTTCGGGGTGCGCTGGTCGTAGCTGCGCGGGGTCGGTCCGTGGACGATTCCACCACCGGTCATCTGAGGAGCGCGGATCGAGCCCTGACGAGCGCGACCGGTTCCTTTCTGCTTGAACGGCTTGCGGCCGGCACCGGAAACTTCTCCACGGCGCTTGACCTTGCTCGTTCCCTGGCGTGCGGCAGCAAGCTGCGCAACAACGACCTGGTGGATGAGAGGAATGTTGGCGGGAACGTCGAAGAGCTCGTCGGGAAGCTCGGCAGAGCCTGCCTTCTTGCCCTTGGCGTCAATGATGTCGAGTGCTGTAGCCATAAGGACTACGCTCCCTTCACTGCGTTGCGAACGAATACGAGGCGGCCACGAGCACCGGGAACGGCACCCTTGACGAGCATGAGGCCCTTATCGGCGTCAATAGCGTGCACCTTGAGGTTCAGCACGGTTACGCGCTCGCCACCCATACGACCAGCCATGCGCATGCCCTTGAAGACACGGCTCGGGGTCGAAGAAGCACCGATGGAACCGGGCTTGCGGTGGTTACGGTGCGAACCGTGTGAAGAGGAAACACCCTTGAAGTTGTGACGCTTCATAACACCGGCGAAGCCCTTACCCTTGCTGGTGCCCATGACGTCAACCTTGGTGCCGGCAGCGAAAACACCGTCAACGGTGAGCTCCTGGCCGAGGTTGTAGTCAGCGGCATCCGCGGTGCGGAGCTCGGTGATGTGGCGACGCGGCGTGACGCCGGCCTTGTCGAAGTGACCGGCAAGGGGCTTGTTGACCTTGCGCGGGTCGATGGGGCCAGCGGCGATCTGAACGCCGTTGTAGCCGTCGACGGCCTTGGTACGAACCTGCGTGACAACGTTCGGCGCGATTTCGATGACGGTAACGGGAACAAGTTTGTTGTTCTCGTCCCACACCTGGGTCATGCCGAGCTTCTTGCCAAGGAGACCCTTGGTGGTTTTGGTATCTGCGTAAGACATCGCGGGCCCTAGAGCTTGATCTCGATGTTGACGTCGGCCGGAAGGTCGAGGCGCATGAGCGAGTCAACAGCCTTCGGGGTCGGGTCGATGATGTCGATCAGACGCTTGTGGGTGCGCATTTCAAAGTGCTCCCGGCTGTCCTTGTACTTGTGAGGAGAACGGATGACACACACCACGTTCTTCTCGGTCGGAAGCGGCACCGGGCCGACGACTGTAGCGCCCGCACGGGTCACTGTGTCGACGATCTTGCGCGCCGAAATGTCGATGACCTCGTGGTCATACGACTTAAGTCGAATGCGGATCTTCTGTCCCGCCATGTCGAACTCTCTCTCTGTCGAGGCGTCTTACAGACAACGGCACTGTTTGCCGAGGTTGCATTGGACGCCGTAGTAGCACTGCTGCTGAAAGCACCACTGTTCAAATGTCAATTTGATTCACGTACGAATAAACGACGCTCATCATCAACGCCGACTCCCAGAGCAGAACCTGGGGGACGACACGGTTTTACCCACGCCGACCAGATCGTTGATTTATGCTGCGCTCTGCTCCCTGCGGCCTAGCCTGCGATCGTTGCTCTTGCGACAAGTGTTCTTCGTAGAGGGTGACGCGACTATGCACTGCCTGGCAGTGATTCCGGCGACGCGTAGCGCACGCCGAAAGTGTTGAACTAGAAGAGTCTGCCACACAGTTACCACTTCATGCAACCCGGGCGTGTCGCACGCGTCTCGTCGGCTCGTTCTTGTCGGGCGATTCGCAGACGTAGGCCCGCGGCCGGCCGCGGTCCTACACTCTGCTGCGCTGTGCGGGGCTAGCCCTGAATGCCGGCGGCGACGCGCGGGCTCTGGTCGGTGCAGCTCTTGGCGGCGGACTCGGTCAGCACTCGCTCGGCCATGATTTGACGCGACTGGTCGGAGAGGCCCGATGTCGGGTATTCGGCCAGCACCTTGGTGATGATTTCGGGGATCGACAGGGCGGCGTACTCGTCGAGACTGTTGCAGACCAACATGCTGTAGACGCTGACCGTGCTCGCCACAATGTCGTCGAGGATCTGCTGTTCCGTCTTCGCAGTCGGCGAGGAAATGGGTGTCGGCGCAAGCGTCGGGGTAGGGATCGTGCTCGGCGCCGGGGCGGACGCTCCCGGCCCAACGGCCGATTGGGCAGCGGGGGCGGACCCGACCAGTCGCGGCACGATCACCACGGCGAGGATGCCGACCACCAGGATCGCGATCGCCATCAGGATGCGCACTTCGAGCTTAGATATCTGCATGGGCAGACCATAACCGAAAACTGAGGATCCTGCAGGGAACCGGGGGCAACGCCATTCGCCGGAACCCAGACCCTGGCACCCTCGCGACGAGCGGGGCCGAGGCATCCGTCTGCAAAGTGCCGACAGCCGCGTGCGTACAAAAAAGGGGCCGGGCCCGAAGGCCCGACCCTTTTTAGGAGATCAGTAGGTGAAAAAGACTACTTGATGATCTTGGTCACCGTGCCGGCGCCGACGGTGCGGCCACCTTCACGGATAGCGAAGCCGAGGCCCTCTTCCATGGCGATCGGCTGAATCAGCGCGACAGTCAGGTCGGTGGTGTCGCCAGGCATAACCATCTCGGTGCCCTCGGGCAGCGTGATGACGCCGGTGACGTCCGTGGTGCGGAAGTAGAACTGCGGGCGGTAGTTCGCGTAGAACGGGTTGTGACGCCCACCCTCGTTCTTGCTGAGGATGTACGCGGTGCCCTCGAAGTCGGTGTGCGGCGTAACCGAACCCGGCTTGACGACGACCTGGCCGCGCTCAACGTCTTCGCGCTTGGTGCCACGAAGAAGAAGTCCACAGTTCTCGCCGGCCCACGCCTCGTCGAGCTGCTTGTGGAACATCTCAATACCGGTAACCGTGGTCTTCTGCGTCGGGCGGATGCCGACGATCTCGACCTCAGAGTTGATCTTGAGGGTTCCACGCTCGGCGCGGCCCGTAACAACGGTGCCACGGCCGGTGATCGTGAAGACGTCCTCGATCGGCATCAAGAACGGCTTGTCCTTGTCGCGGATCGGGTCCGGGATGTACTCGTCAACGGCCTTCATGAGCTCAAGGATGTTGGCGGTCCACTTCTCGTCGCCCTCAAGCGCCTTGAGTGCGGAGACCTGGATAACGGGGGCGTTGTCGCCATCGAAACCCTGGCTGGAGAGAAGTTCACGAACTTCGAGCTCAACGAGCTCCATGATCTCTTCGTCGTCAACCATGTCGGCCTTGTTCAGCGCGACCATGAGGGTCGGCACGCCGACCTGCTTGGCGAGAAGAACGTGCTCACGGGTCTGAGCCATCGGGCCGTCAGTAGCGGCAACCACGAGGATTGCGCCGTCCATCTGAGCAGCACCGGTGATCATGTTCTTGATGTAGTCAGCGTGGCCGGGAGCATCGACGTGAGCATAGTGACGCTTGTCGGTCTCGTACTCAACATGCGAAATGTTGATCGTGATGCCGCGCTGGCGTTCTTCCGGAGCCGAGTCAATCGACGCGAAGTCGCGCTGAACGTTGATCTTGGACGGGAACTTATCGGCAAGAACCTTGGAGATCGCTGCAGTCAGCGTGGTCTTTCCGTGGTCAACGTGACCGATCGTTCCGATGTTTACGTGCGGCTTTGTCCGCTCGAACTTGGCCTTGGCCACTGTGGGTCCTCCTCAGGACTCGCGTGCAAATTCACGGCCGCCGTTATGAGCGGCCGGTATGCGCTGGATGTGTCTACTTATGTTACTCGGGCCAGGTGGCCGAAGCGATTCGGCCCGAAGGCCAGAATAGAGGGCTATTCGCCCTTGTTCTTGTTGATGATCTCGTCGGCAACAGCCTTCGGGACCTCCGCATAGCTCTCGAACGTCATCGAGTACACCGCACGGCCGCTGGTCTTCGACCGCAGGTCACCGATGTATCCGAACATCTCCGACAGTGGAACGTGAGCGCGAATTACCTTCACGCCCTGCGCATCCTCCATGGTCTGGATCTGCCCACGACGCGAGTTGAGGTCTCCGATTACGTCACCCATGTATTCCTCAGGGGTACGAACTTCGACGGCCATCAGCGGCTCGAGCAGAACGGGGTTCGCCTTACGAACGGCTTCTTTGAAGCCCATCGATCCGGCAATCTTGAACGCCATCTCCGAGGAGTCAACGTCGTGCGCAGCGCCGTCAAGCAGGCTGGCTCGAACGCCCACCATCGGGTAGCCGGCCAGGACGCCTACGCGGAGCGCATCCTGAATTCCAGCATCCACCGAGGGGATGTACTCACGCGGGATACGGCCACCAGTGACCTTGTTCAGGAACTCGTACGACTTTTCAGCAGTGATTTCCATCGGCTCGATCGCGATCTGAATCTTCGCGAACTGGCCGGATCCACCGGTCTGCTTCTTGTGCGTGTAGTCGTGACGCTCGACGGCCTTGCGGATCGTCTCGCGGTACGCGACCTGGGGCTTGCCGACGTTCGCCTCAACGTTGAATTCACGCTTCATGCGGTCGACCAGGATGTCCAGGTGAAGTTCACCCATTCCCTTGATTACCGTCTGGCCAGTTTCCTGGTTCTGTTCGGTACGGAAGGTGGGGTCTTCTTCGGCGAGCTTCTGAATGGCAAGGCCCAGCTTTTCCTGGTCCTGCTTGGTCTTCGGCTCAATCGCGACCTCGATAACCGGGTCAGGGAACGTCATGGACTCAAGTACGACCTGGGCGTTCGGGTCGCACAGGGTGTCGCCCGTGGTGGTGTCCTTGAGGCCGATGACCGCGTAGATGTGACCGGCGGTCACGAAGGCCACCGGGTTTTCCTTGTTGGCGTGCATCTGGAAGATCTTGCCGATGCGCTCCTTCTTGCCCTTGGTCGAGTTGATGACCTGGGCTCCGGAGTCGAGACGGCCCGAGTACACGCGAACATAGGTGAGGCGACCGAAGAACGGGTGCACCGCAACCTTGAACGCGAGAGCCGTGAAGGGCTCCTCGGCGTCGGGGTGACGCATGATGACCTTTTCTTCGTCGCGCGGGTCGTGTGCCTCAATGGCAGGCACGTCGAGCGGCGTCGGAAGGTAATCGATGACAGCGTCGAGCATCGGCTGAACGCCGCGGTTCTTGAATGCAGAACCACAGAGAACCGGGTAGATCTCGCTGTTGATGGTGAGCTTGCGAATGGCGCCCTTGATCTCGGCAACCGTCAGCTCTTCGCCGGCGAAGTAACGCTCCATGAGGTCATCGTCGGTTTCGGCAACGGTCTCGAGCAGAAGCTTGCGGTACTCAGCAGCCTTCTCGACGAGGTCGGCGGGGATCTCTTCGATGGCGTACTTCGAGCCCATCTCCACGTCACCCTTGGAGTCGCCACGCCAGGTCAGTGCGCGCATCTGAACGAGGTCAACGACACCCTCGAAGTCAGACTCTGCACCGATCGGCAGCTGGATGACCAGCGGCTTGGCGCCGAGGCGCTTGATGATGGTGTCGACCGTGAAGTAGAAGTCGGCGCCGAGCTTGTCCATCTTGTTGACGAAGCAAATGCGGGGAACGTCGTACTTGTCGGCCTGACGCCACACGGTTTCGGACTGGGGCTCAACGCCCTCCTTGCCGTCGAACACGGCAACAGCACCGTCGAGGACGCGGAGCGAACGCTCCACCTCCACGGTGAAGTCCACGTGTCCGGGGGTGTCGATGATGTTGATCTGGTTGTTGTCCCAGAAACAGGTCGTCGCAGCGGAGGTGATCGTGATGCCACGTTCCTGCTCCTGCGCCATCCAGTCCATCGTCGAGGCGCCGTCGTGGGTCTCGCCGATCTTGTGGTTGACACCCGTGTAGAACAGGATGCGCTCAGTCGTGGTGGTCTTGCCAGCATCAATGTGAGCCATGATGCCGATATTGCGGACCTTACTCAGGTCGGTGAGCACGTCAAGTGCCACGGGGGTCCTCCAGCGGGTAGGGGTGGAAATGCAGAACAGGGCCGTAAGCATCCGCTTCTCAGCTGTGTTCAGGCGCGCGCCGACTATGCCGACACGCGCCTGAACAGCTGATCAGGAATGCTCGATGGAGCTAGCTACCAGCGGTAGTGAGCGAAGGCCTTGTTCGCTTCAGCCATCTTGTGAGTGTCTTCACGACGCTTGACAGCGGCACCGAGGCCGTTGCTCGCGTCGAGGATCTCGTTGGTGAGACGCTCGGTCATGGTCTTCTCGCGACGCGCCTTGGCGTAGCTGGTCAACCAGCGCAGCGCCAGGGTGTTGGCGCGGTGCGGCTTGACCTCAACCGGAACCTGGTAGGTGGAACCACCGACGCGGCGCGAACGCACCTCGAGGGTCGGACGGACGTTGTCGAGTGCCTTCTTCAGCGTGACAACGGCATCCAGCTCGTTCTTGGCGGACACTCCGGCGAGGGCATCGTAAACGATGCGCTCGGCGAGGCCCTTTTTGCCATCGAGAAGGATCTTGTTGACGAGCTGGCTGACGATGGGTGCACCGTAAACCGGGTCGGCAATGACAGGGCGCTTGGGAGCGGGTCCTTTACGGGGCATTACTTCTTCTCCATCTTTGCGCCGTAGCGGCTACGTGCCTGCTTACGGTTCTTGACGGCCTGGGTGTCCAGTGCGCCGCGAATGATTTTGTAACGCACACCGGGGAGGTCCTTAACACGGCCTCCGCGCACGAGCACCATGGAGTGCTCCTGCAGGTTGTGGCCCTCGCCGGGAATGTAGGCGGTGACCTCGGTGCCGTTGGAAAGCTTGACGCGGGCGACCTTGCGAAGAGCCGAGTTCGGCTTCTTCGGGGTGGTGGTGTAGACGCGGGTGCAAACGCCGCGCTGCTGCGGGTTGGACTTCAGGGCGGGAGCCTTGGTCTTGGTGACCTTGGGGCTACGGCCCTTCCTGACCAACTGCTGAATGGTGGGCACTAAATACTCCTTGATATTGCTGCACGGTGACAGCTTTGTGATGGTTAGCATTCGACTTAGCTCTTGCGAGTTAGGTCGAGTTCATCTGGACCCGCTTGAACCCACACGATTGCTCGCGCGTGTTTTGGTGGGTATGCCGTGGGGGCATGGCCTTCGACCAGCCCTACATGTGTGGAATCTCGGCCTGTGCTCTCAGGAGGGCATAATTCAGGCGCACGACAAAGCGCACACCGGGTAATTCTAGCCCGGCGGGGCCTTGACGGTCAAATGGGTTGTGCCCCGCGTCGCAGGTGCCGCCGCGCGCCCCTTCTCCTGCACTTCTACTTCCCGGGCCTGGGCCCGGTCGCTGGGCCCATGATCTATCGTGGGCCCAGTTTCCCGGCCCGGGCCCGGTCGGTATTTGCTTCTCGTATCAGAGCGGATGCGCGGGCTCGGCTAGGGATTGCGCGGCCAGAGCGGGGAGTCGAGGGTGCTGTCGAGGTCGGCGAGCAGGGCCTGCACCTGGGGCTCGACGTGCTCGGCGATCGCGGCGAGCAGGCGAGACTGCTGTTGCCGGAGTTGGGCACAGACCCGGCGGCCGACCTGGGTGGCGAACTCGTCGGCGAGGCCGATTTCTACCCGGAGGGCGGCCTTTTCTTCGGGGGTGAGCGGCGGGAGGCGCTCCTTTGCTGTTTCGTCTGGGTCGTGGTCGGCCTGGGGGTTCCGGCCGGGACCTTGACCGGGTTCGGACTCGAAATCACTGCCCGGGGCGGCAGGCTTGGGGGCCGCAGGCGGTGAGTCGGGGGGTTCCAGGCCGGCGAGCTCGCTGAAGGTGAAGAGGTAGGGCGCATCCGCTGCCGGTTGCGGGTCAAGGTCGAGGCCGCGAAATTCCGGCTCGAGTCCTTCGGCCGGGCGATACGCCTGCGCGGATTGGCGGCGCTCGCTCAGGTTGAGTTCGTGCGCGAGCAGCGGGAGGTTGCGCTCGGTGTATTCATCGACCGATGCGTCGATGACGATCTTCATGTGCATTGAGAGGGCGTGCTGCACGACGTGGGGCACGTCGACGGCAAGTCCGGCCGACGCGATGATCGGCGAGCCGAAGCACTGACGGCAAAGCCGTGCGCGGCCGCGGTGCGTTGCGGGCCGCCACCGGGTGATCCAACGCAGCCAGTTCTCAACCTCATGGTTGACGCGCGATTCGATGGACCCTTCCATACTGCACAAGGGTACTCGACCGGCGTTACCCGCGAGGGGACACGAACGACCCCATCATCGGGGCTCGTTGTCGTCGTCCTTCTGCCAGGGCCACTCGGGAGTGCCGGATCCGTCGGGCTTGGCCAGCAGCACGACGAAGTAGAGAAACGCGATGAGCCAGCCGCAGACCGCGACGGAGATCGCGAAGGGGCTCGTCATCTCGCCGCCGATGAAGATTACCGAGCGAAAGAGTTCGCCGGCGCCGAGGCTGTAGAAGACTCCCCCGAAGACGCAATAGGTCAGGTAGGCAGCGACTCCGGCGAGGAAGATCGGCAGCGGCGGCACCTGGGTGAGGCGCTCGGGCGAGCGCAGCACTGCGGAGAGAATGACCCAGACCAGGGCGAGGACCGCGGTCGTGACCATGAGGGGGCCGAGGAGGGCACCGGCATCCGTTTCGTTGATGACGTCGCGATTGAGCAGCAGGCTGAGCACCCCGAATGACGCCACGATGAGGGCCACATAGAGGACGACCGAAAAGGCCGCCATGGTGATCGCGTACTTTCGGTATTCCCGCATGGCTCTAGCGTAGGCCCGCGGGCGCAGCGCGAGCCGCCGCACACGGTGCAGCGAAGCGGATGCCGCGGCTGGCGTGAAGACCGGGCCCACCCTGTGAACCCAGGCCAAGTTTCTAAACTGGCCCCACGGTCGGGGCCAAAAACAGAACGCTACGGGCGGGTGGGGTGGGGGCCGTCGGCGAGCAGGCGCTCGTACTCGGTGCGGGCCTCAAGGTTGCGGGCGGTGACGCGGCGTCCGCGACGGGCGATCCAGGCGCCGGCCCAGATCGGAACCTCGCGGGCGATGAGTCCGGCGGCGATCGCGCCCGGGTTCAGCCAGAGCGAGGACACGAAGCGACTGAGGTCGGCGGCACCGACCGTGTCGGCCGTTCCATCGAAGACGAGGCCGAGCAGCGCCCCGCCGATGTAAGAGAAGTAGACGACGACGGCGACGATGAATCCGAACAGCACGTACGCCCACCAGCCGCCCCGGTTGACCAGAGCGATCAGTCCGACATAGGCGAGGAAGAAGAACAGGATGGGAATGTAGAAGACCGGCAGTGCGGCAAAGGTGGTGAACCCGGTCACGGTCGCGGCGACGCTGGTGCTGGTCACTCCGATGATGATGAAGGCTGCTGCAGCGTAGAGCAGGGCGAAAACCACCGTGGCGAGCAAGGCGATCAGGATGCCACCGCCCCGGTTGCTGCGCAGGCGCGGCTTGGTCGGCGCCTGCACGTAGATCGGCGACTGGGCTGCGGGCGCGGCGTAAGCCGGAGCAGCAGGCGCCGGCGCGGCGACCGGCACGTCATCGACCGGCACGTCATCGACCGGCACGTCATCGACCGGCACAGTGGAAGCGGCGGCGGGCGTTCCGACAACGAGAAGAGCCGACGGGGTGACCACGGGTTCTGAATCGATGGCCGTGCTCCGGGCCGACACGGTGGCCGCCGGAGTATAGGAGTCGGCGTAGTCGTCGGCGAGGCTCGGGGCGTCAACGTCAGCCGATGCAACCGGCTCGGCCGTCGACATCGGCGACAGGTTGCGAGAGTTCGCCGAAGCGGTCGCGGCATCGGCACGTTCGGCCGCGGTCAGGTTGGCGTTGATGGCGTCATAGTCGATGACGAGGGGCTCCTGCACCGGCTCAGGCGAAGCTGCCTCCGCTGAAAGTACTTCTGCAGGCTCCGGCACGGCATGCCCGCGAGCGGTCTCGTCGGGCGACGCCGTTGCATCCGTTTCAGAATTCTTCTTGCCGTCAAGTGGCGTGTTGTCGCTCATGCTGAACTCCTCGTGGCCTTCGCCGTGACTGGCCTTTATTGTACCAAGGGCACGGCAAATGCCACGGAGACTCGGCGTGCCGCGCCATTATCCAACGGATGTCGTCGCCGCTACCAGCGAATACACCAGTCCAGAGATGGTCGCGTCCACCAAGGTCTCTTCGCCGGAGGCCTGCGCGGTATCGAGCCCGTGCACGAGGAACAACCGGCTCCCGGATTGCAGACTGGCCACGAATTCAAGCACCTGGGCGTAGGTTCCCGTCACGGTGATCTGCAGCGGGAAGGCGGCGAAGTTGCTCTCCGTGATCAGCGCGACGGGCGCTGGCGTTGCAGCCGCCGCGGCCGAAGAAGCCGCCGCAGACGCGCCTTCTGAATCCGGCGCAGCCGACCCCGTAGAAGTCGCAGCCGCCGGAACCTCGGGCAGCAAAGGCACATAGGCCTGCGCCTCGGTCACGGTCATTCCGGTGAGGGTGAGGCCCACCGCCTGGGCCTGGGCGTCGAGCTGGTCAACGAAGGCCGGCATGGCCGAGCCGCTCGGCACGGATTCGGCGAGCGCCTCAGCCGTCGCGGTCAGCGCGTCCAGGTCTTCGAAGTCGTGCTTGAGGCGGGCGAGCAGGGCGACGTGCCCGGCATTCGTACTCTGCACGGCCGCCCGGCTCGCGTCGGCGGCGTTCATGCTGTCCAGCTGCGGCTGCACTCCGAGAAGCACGCCGAGAACGACGATGACGCTCGTCACCAGCACCGAACCGATGAGCCAGAGCTTGTTCTTGTCCATGGCTAGTCCTTTTTCGGCGGGTCGAAGCGGTGCGCGAACGCCACGTCATTGACGTGCATCGTGATGGTAACGGTATAGCTGCCCAAGTTTTGGTCGAGCGAGACCGAGCCCGGCAGCGCGTCGGCAAAGCCGTCGAGCGTACTGAGCGCGTTCAGCCAGGCTGGAATGTCCGGCAGCACGGCGCTCGTCGCGGTGAACGACACGGTCGCCACCCGCAGTCCCTGCAGCGGTGCGGTCGCCTGGGTGTATGCCGCGAGCGGGGTCGCCGAATCCACCTGTACCGTGCCGATCGCGACGCTGCTCGGCAGGGTGCCCTGCACTGCGTCGAGGTAGCCCTTCCAGTCAATTTCAGTCGAGGCGCCCAGCTGCTGCGCCGCCTCGCTCAGCGCGATCTGGTGTTGCAACGACCGCACGGCGAAGTACTTGCCCTGTTCGGTCAGCAGGGTTTCGGTGCGGGCCTGCTCGGTCGCGAGTTTGGTTTGGGCGCTCAGCGCGAGCGCTGTTGACGCGCCGACTCCGAGGGCGACGAGCACGGCGATGCCCGTGACGCCGAGGGCGAGGCTGCGCCGTTGCCGCTGGCCGCGCCGCTCGGCTCGCACCTCCGGCGGCAGCAGGTCGACCCGTTGGTCGCCGCCGATGACGGGCACATCGTCGTTCGAAGCTCGTCTCATGCTGCACGCCCGAGCGCGAGGCCGAGGGCCACGGTGTAGGCGGAGCTGCTCAGCCGCAGCGCTTGAGCATCGATAACGGATGCGAGACCCACCGTTGCGAGCGGATCCCCCCGGGTCACGCCGAGGCGGGTCAATTTCGAGACCGCCTCGGCCAGGCCGGGAAGCTCGGCTCCCCCACCGCTGAGTATGATGGCCGACACTGGATCGCTCGGCCGGGTGTTGGCGAAGTAGCTGAGCGTGTTGACGATGCTGCCGAGCTGGTCGTGCATGGTGTCCGCAATGATGCGGGCGGCGGCCGCCTCGATCGGGCTGGAATCCGGCACTGCGGCGGCGAACAGCACTGCGGCGGCGGACGATTCGGTCGCGGCCGGCAGACCGACGCGCCGTTTCAGCTGCTCGGCGGCGGCGGCATCCGTTTGCAAACCGTCGCTGAGAGCCTGGGTGAGATCGTTGGCTCCGGTGGGGATGATGCGCACGAACTGGGGTACACCGTTGCGGGTGATCACGATGCTCGTGGTCGTCGCGCCGAGGTCGATGACGGCCACGACGCCGTCGATGCCGGGGCGGGTGACCAGCAGGCGGCTGACCGCGAAGGGGATCAGGTCGACGTCGATGGTTCTGAGTCCCGCCAGACGTACCGCGGAGACATTGGCGACGACGGCCGCCTTGACGGCCGCTAGGAGCAGCCCGTTCACGGTTTGGCCGTGCTCGGTCGTCGACTCCGAGATGGGATAGAAGTCGAGCAGTGCGTCGGCGACCGGTACCGGCAGCAGGTCCTGCACCTCGAACGGGAGCGCTTGTCGAATGCGCGCGAGCGACATTTTGGGCACGCTCAGGTCGCGGGCCAGCACGCGCTGGTTGCCCATGCCGAGTACTACCTGGCGGGAACGGAACCCACCGCCAGACCACAGCGCTTTGAGCGCGGCGGCCACCGTATTCGGCTCGATCACCTCGCCGGCGATGACGGCTCCAGGCGGCAGCGACACCTCGTGATAGCGCAGCAGCATCGGCCGGGGCTTGCCGGGACCCCGCACCTCGACGGCGCGCAGGTGCGCGGTGCCGATGTCTATTCCGACGATGCTCTGAGCCACGAGAAGTGCTCCTTATAAATAGGGATGGGTGAACTGACGAGTGGATGCTGGGCGCGGCCGGTCATTACGGAATCGTCGCTCCCCGCGCGGTGAACGCCGAACTCACTTCAACCAGCAGGTTCACGCTGTAGCGGGCCGACACCGGTGAGAGGAATTTGGGCGGCGCAATGTAGCGAAAGCGCGGATCGTAGGTGTAGTTCTTGCTGTACCCGTTGGCGCCGCCGCTGTTGGTCATTCGCACGGAGCCGCGATATTTCTGGGCGAGCGACCCGTTGATGGTCAGCACGCCCTGATTGCCGCCGCGATCGTAGTTCTGCACCTGAATGGTGTGGTCGAGCGAGAGCATGGCCGCGTCGATGCGCCGATTGTCAGGCAGGATGGCGCCACCTTCACCGAGGCCAACCCCCGGGCAAACCTCCCCATGCGTACTGTCGCAGTACGGGTTCCAAACCCAGATGGCATTCTGCGCGACCAGCCCGAGCACGTCGGTGGATGCATCCGAATAAATGATGTCGCCGGTGACGTAGAGAAAGTTGTCGGTGGCGATGGTCATCGTGCCGTCCAGGGTGCCCATCACGAAGGCATCCCCCTTGCGGCAGTCATAGGACCGGGCGCTTGGCGCGGTTTCATGCGTCACGGGAAAGCCGATACCGTTGCCGACGGAGCAGGTGGCCGCGCTTTGGCCGCTGGGCCAGTCGGTGCTGCTCATATAGTTCGGATCAGTGACGACGCCCGGAACGCTCTGGACAAAGAGCAGGTTCGCGTTCAACACCGGGACGGTGGCGCCGGCCGTCGAGCCAAGCTGGCCATTGGCCGTTCCCGGCAGGCCGCAGGCCGCCGGCGTGCTGCCCGACGTCGCCGGGTCCCCGACGATGCGGGTCTTCTTGGTCCAGGGCGAACGGATGGTCATGGTGCCCGAGCTGTTCAGTACGATGCTGGTCGGGCCGGTGTAGAGGCAACCCGGAGCGTCGATACCGGCGTCCGTCCGGGTTTCCTGCTTGAGCTGCATGTTGGTAGCCGGCATCGCGATGACCGGGCTGGTCGTCGGCTGGCCGCCGTTGAAAACCTGCCCAGAGCAGTCGCTGCCGTCGGAGGCTTTCTTGAGGTAATTCGCACCGGGCGCTCCCGGATCGCCCGTCGTGATCGTGCCGTTGAACGTGGCCCCGCAGATGCGCATGGTGTCGTTGGAGTGCGCCGGACCGTTGACGACGTCGCTGCTGCCGAAGGCGATGTCGCCGCACACGCTCGTGCCGCCGGAGGGCATCGGCCGACCGGCCCAGGCGTAGGTGTCGGCGCAGCCGGACGTCGTGATTCCGCTCTGCGCCGGGTCCTGCATCTCATACACGGTGAAGTAGAGGTAGTCGATGAAGCCGTCCTGCCGGATATTGGCGACGATGCTGCGGGCCACGGCTCCCACCCGCCCGGTGGAGCGGATGCGCAACACTCCCGACGACGCATAGGCCGCGTTGTCGACCTCGTAGCGGAAAGACGCGGTGCCGTCGCTGCCGGTGACGGTGTCCCAGGCGCCGTCGGTGCCGAGGCCGAATGCCGGGTTCTCGGTGGCCGCCGAGGGCGCAGTGACTGTGCTGCCCGCGCTGAAGCTTGCCGCCGGGTTGCCGAACCGGTAGTAGGTGTTGTCGTTGGCGAGGCGGCTTTCGTAGTCGGCCACACCGGCATAGGCGGCGGCCATGGCGCCGTTCCAGTTCTGGTCGCTCGAGGCTTTGAGGCTGCCGCTGACGGAGAACGTCATCGCGGTAGCGATGAGGGTGAGCAGCAGCAGGCCGAGGCCGATCACGACGACGAGGGCGGCGCCGCGTTCGTCCGGTTCTCGGCGGATGAGGCGACGAAAGACGCTCAGCAACGCGAATCGCTTTCGGGGCGTCCAGGTGCTCCGGCGCCGGGAGGGGCGCCAGAACGGGTAGGCGCTCATGACGCCCCCGCCGCGACGGCAACGTTGGGCATGCCGACGGTATTGTGCAGGGTGACCGCGCTGCGGGCATCCGTCACGGTGGCCTGCACCGTGAGATTCACCGAAACGGATGCGACGCTGCGTAGCTCGGTACTGGTGAGCAGCCTGCCGTCGCCCCCCGAGCCGAGCAGAGGCAGGCCGGCGGCGTCACGGTAGCCGAACAGAAATGTGCCGGGGTCGCCCGGCGCCACGGTTTCGGCGATGATGCGCGACGATTCCGGCTCGCCGGAAAACCCGAAATACCCGCCGCTGAGGGCGGTGGCTGCCCAGCGGGTCTCGACCAGTCGCCGGTCGGCGTCGAGGGACAGGCGAATCTTCACCGGCTGTTGGGTGGGCATGCCGAGGTTGACGTAGGCATAGAGGATCACCACTTCCGGGGTCGCTTCGACGAGGGCCGGGTCGGGCAGCGGATGCCCGGACACCGGGTTCTCGGTGGCCGCACGGATGACCCGGGCGACCTCGTTCATGCCGTTGGACACCTGCCGGGTGTTCGCGGTGAGCAGCTTGGCCTGGCCGAGCGAGCGGGAGGCGCTCAGATAGAGGCTCGAGATCATGGTCATGAACACGCCGAGCAGCAGCATCGCCACGAGCAGCTCGACCAGCGACAGACCGGCCTCGTTGGTGCGGGACGGCATCATGGCGCCACCGCTCGCGGGTCGAGGGTGACGACGCCGCCGGCGGCCACGCCCCGGGTGAGCACGGCGAGGTTTGCAGCGGGCACGGGCGTCGTCTCGGAGCCGCTGGCGGCACCGGAGAAGAAGGTCCAGGAGCCAAACGGCAGGCCGAGTTGGGTCGTGGCGTCGGCGGGGAGCTGCCCGAAGTTGTAGGTCGTGGCGACTCCGCAGCCCGGATCTCCGCTGCCGGCCGGGGCGGTCGTCGTCTCGGCCCGCAAGAATTGCCCGGCCAGGCCGGTCACGGACAGCACGCCGAGCGGCACGTCGACGGTGGCACTGCCGCCGGGAAGGATACCGATGGAGGCGGCCGCGGTGCCGATGGCCCCATCGGCGGCCGCGGTGGTCCAGGCAGCAGGGTCGACCGATACGCAGCCGGGGGCGACCGGGGTAGCCGCTATGAAACGGCCGGCGAGGACCTCATAGCCGAACGGGTGCAGTCGAAAGGTCTGCACGTTCGCGCTGCTCGGGTTGACAGCTGCGTAGGGCTCGTACGCGCTGCGAAAGGTGGTGCTCAGGTTGCTCGGCAGCAGCGTCGTGCCCTCCGAATAGTTGGTGCCGTAGTGGGCCGTGACCGTTCCGGCCAGATCGTAGGCGAAGGCGACGGATGCCGCTCGTCCGGCCGCGACGCCGACCGTCTGCGCCCCGCTGGTCGCCTGATTTTTGTCGACGAAGTTGGGGCGGGAGACGGTGACGTCATAGGTGCCGGGCTGCACCTTGAGCAGATAACTGCAACCCTCGGCATCCGTTGCCGCTGGTGCCTCGCTGAGCATCGCAGCGCCGTTCGGGACGACACCCGGCGCTGCGGAGATGGCCACGCCGGCGGCGCCGCTGCCGGAGGCGGTCAGCACCGACACGAGGATGGTGCCGAGTGCTGGATCGTTGATGCGGCTGCCGGGGGCGAGTGCGCTGTCGGCGCGCACGACCGGAGTCGTGGCGCGCATGCTATCCCAGGTGACGGTGACGTTGACGCGGCGGTAACGCAGCTGGCCGCCGCCGGAACCGCAGTTGCCGTCGGCACCGGTGGTGGTTTCCCAGTCGGTGGAGCGGTGCAGGGTGAAGGTCGTGCCGTTTTGTACGACCGTGCTGGTGCTTTCGAGCACGGCGAATACGTTTCCGGCCGAGCGGGCGAGGTCGATCTCCTGCGCGGCCAGGTTGACGGCCGATTCGCGGGACCGTGCGTCGTTGCCGAGATAGAGGGAGGTGACGAGTCCGTAGCCGACACCGACGGCGATAATGGCGAAGATCAGCATGGCCACGAGCACTTCGATGAGACTGACGCCGTCGTCGTTTCGGGCGAGGCGGCGGCCCAGGCTGAGCTGTTTTGGAGCGTGCACGAGGGCCTCCTTCGCGAGAATCAGGTCGAGGTGTTGCAGAACCGGGTGGCCGGGGCGGCCCGAAGGGGTGGCCCCGGCTCACGCCGGTGGGGCTGTTACTCGAAGACGCAACCGGTCGGTGCTGCGTCCGTTGCATCGTTGGTGATACCCAGGAGGTCGGTCACGTAGAACTTCGCTGCTGTCGAGCTCGTGGCGCCGATGCAGAATGTGGGATCGCCAGTTGCCGCGACTGTGAGTACTTTGTATCCGATCGACTCAGTGTTGGGGCCGTCGGTGTAGCCATAATTGACAATGCCCGGCATAGAAGCAATCGCAGTGGCGTCGTCCACCATCTCACCGGCTTCCGTCTGCAGCGCGATGATCGCGGTCTTGGCGTTGGCGAGGTCGCTCTTGACGCTTGCGTCCTTGGCGTTGTTCTGCACGCCGAGGTACACCGGGATGGCGATGGCGGCGAGGATGCCGATGATGATTACGACGACGAGCAGCTCGATCAACGTGAACCCTTTCTGGTTCTCGGTGAAGCGTGCGCGGCGCTGGTTCAGTGAAGCGAGCAGGCGAATAATCATGGTGTGTCCATTCGGGTTGGAAGTGGGCCGTACAAAGCGAGCCGGGTAAGGGCTCGTGGTTCCGTGTTTCTTACGTGCTGTGTTTCTTGGCGACCGAGGGTGCGATCGGAGCTTCAGATTAGGGGGCCATTTTTCTTCCGCACGACCCACAAGTGAGGGTGATTTTGGGTATTACCCACCCCCACAACGGGATCGTTCGCACTCCGCGGGCACACCAAACGCCCCACACCGCGGGTCGAGAAGCCGGCACGCTTTACGCCAGCGTCTCGACCCGCGAGGCGGGGTCGAGGGCAGTGCTGGCTTACTTGATCATGCTGGCGATGCTGAAGATGGGCAGGTAGAGGGCGATCACCATGCCGCCGATGACGACGCCGAGAAAGGCGATCAGCAGCGGTTCGATCATGGCGGTGAGCTGCTCGGTGGCAGATTGCACCTCCTGGTCGTAGAAGTCGGCGATCTTGTCGAGCATCAACTCGAGCGTTCCGGCATCCTCTCCTACGGCGATCATCTGCACGACCATGGCCGGAAAGACCGGGTGTTCGAGCAGCGGCTCCGAGACGGACTTTCCGCGCCGCACCGCCTCGCCGACCTCGGTCAACGCATTTTCGATGGCCCAGTTGCCGCTGGTCTCCCCCACGATCTTCAGCGCCTGCAAAATGGGGACGCCGGCGCCGAGCATGTTGGAGAAGTTGCGGCTGAACCGTGCCACCGCGATCTTCTTGAGCAGCAACCCGAACACCGGCAGTTTCAGCCGCAACGGGTCGAGTCGACGGCGCACGGCCTCGGTGTGTTTGTTGCGTCGCCACCAGAGGGCGAAGGCGACGCCGAGCACCGCGCCGATCGGTACAACGTAGATCATCGATTCCGAGAGGGTGACGAGTAGTTGGGTGGGCAGCGGCAGGGCGCCGCCCAGGCCGGTGAACATGTCTTGAAAGATCGGCACGATGAAGATCAGCATGATCAGCACGGCGGCGAACGACATTGCCAGCACGATCACCGGGTAGGTCATCGCCGACTTGATGGTGCCGCGCAGCTTGACCTCCTTCTCGAAGTTCTCGGCGATCGAGTTCAGCGCGCCGTCGAGAAAGCCGCCGGTCTCACCGGCGCGAACCATGTTCACCATGATCGGCGGAAAGGTCAGCGGATGCTTCGCGAGCGACTCCGAGATCGACTGCCCGGCTTCGACGTCGTCGCGGACCAGGGCGAGCACAGCCGCGAGGGGTTTACTCTCGGTCTGCTCGGTGAGGATGCTCAGGGCGCGCAGCAGCGACAGCCCGGCCCCGATCATGGTGGCGAACTGCCGGCTCATGATGGCGAGGTCCTTCAGGCGCACTCCGCGCGCGAAGACCGACAGAGTCAGTGACCGCCCGAGCCCGGTTCCCGGCACGACCGGGGCGATCGAGATGGGGGCGATACCCAGGGTGTTCAGCCGGGACGCCACCTGGGACTCACTCAGGGCATCGAGTTGCCCCTTCACGTTCTTGCCGGCGGTGTCCCGCCCGGTGTAAGAAAAAGCGACGGCGGTCGACATCAGCTCGCCGACCGGGCGAGGTCAGCGGTCGCAGCGGTCGGGCTGTCCGCCGCGGCCACGCCGTTCGCGCCGGGCAGGCCGGCCGCCGCCTCACGAAAGCTGGTCTGCCTAAAGCTGGGCTCGACAAACGGCTTCTCCGCAAATCCAGACGGCGCAAATCCCGCCGGCGCAAGTCCAGCCGCAGCGAAACCGGCCTCCACGAAGCCCGGATCGGCGGCGAACGAGAAGCCGCCGGTCTGTCCTGGCGTGTCGCTGCGACGAATGAGTTTCTCGAGTCCCACGGCGTTTTGGGCCTTCTCCAGCGCGGCCTGGCGCGTGACCTGTCCTCTGTTCACGAGTTCGGCGAGGTGCTGATCCAGGGTGTGCATGCCACGCTCGCGCCCGGTTTGCATCATCGATTCGATCTGGTGTGTCTTGCCCTCGCGAATGAGGTTGGCGATCGCCGGAGTCGTCACGAGATTCTCGGTGGCCGCCACACGCCCGATGCCGGTCGCCGACTTGACCAGGGCCTGGCAGATCACTCCCTGCAGCGTCTGGGCCAGTTGCGCGCGCACCTGGTTTTGCTGGTGCGGCGGAAAAACATCCACGATGCGGTCGACGGTCTGGGCCGCGCTCTGCGTGTGCAGGGTCGCGAAGACGAGATGCCCGGTCTCGGCGGCGGTCAGCGCCACCTGAATTGTCTCGAGATCCCGCAGCTCGCCGATCAAAATCACGTCGGGGTCCTGCCGCAACACGTGCTTCAAAGCGGATGCGAAACTGGCCGTATCCGCTCCCACCTCGCGCTGGGTCACCACTGACTTCTTGTGCGCGTGCAGAAACTCAATTGGATCCTCCACGGTCACGATATGGTCGGCCCGCGTGCTGTTGACGAGGTCGACGAGCGCGGCGAGGGTGGTCGACTTTCCCGAGCCGGTCGGCCCCGCCACGAGCACGAGCCCGCGGGGAAGCTGCGCGAACTCGGCCACGGACTCGGGGATACCGAGCGACTTGAGGTCTTGGATCTCGCTCGGAATCAGTCGAAAGGCCGCCCCGGGCGTTCCCCGCTGCTGGTGCACATTGACCCGAAACCGGCTGGCTTTCCGGCCTGCGCCGTGCAGCGTGTAGGCGAAGTCCAGCTCGTGATCGCGGTCGAAGATGTTCTGCTGCGGGGCAGAGAGGATGCTGCGGATCGCCCGGCTCGCCTTCTCCGCCGACCAGATCGGCGCATTGTCGATCGAGCCCAGACCCCCGTCCCGGCGGATCTTCGGCGGGGACCCCACGGTGACGTGCAGGTCGGAACCGTGCTGCGCGACGACACACTCGAGCGCCGCGAGCAGGTCAGCGTCGATCGGACCGAGCGCTTTATCGGCCGGCTCGAGCGGGTGCACCGGCTGAGGCTGGTCGGCGGATGGCAACGGTGGCTCCTCGTCGAACGGCGCGGCATGGACGTGGCGCTGCTCCGGCACTGTGCCGGTCGTGGCGTCGGCGAGTGACCGGGTGCGGGCACGGAGCTGGGGCAGCACCTGCACCTCACCGGGGCGGCTCTCGTCCAGCGCATCGCGGGCCGAAACGGGGTGCCAGTCGATGGCGTCGCTCGCCGCGGGGGTCTCGTGCCTGCCCGCATTGTCGGTCGGCGACGGGGGCATTTTCGGGTCGTCCATGGGATCCTTCTCGCAAAGCAATGGCGTCGGGTACTGATTGCCGCGAAAGACACGGCCGCGCTGGTTGTTCGGGGCAAGACGACCGGTCATCGAGGGTGCGGTGACCGAGGCTGGCAGGCTTGGCGCTACGAGGGTAAGTCGTGTTCGCCGAGGTCTACGTAAGCCGTAACGCTAACGACGCGACTGCCGGCTCGGTAGTCCCGCGATCTGGGGGTCTGCACCCGGTATGTCACTGTTTTCCCGATCTCTCGCTGAGCGCCGCAGCGTTCAGCGGACTCTCGCTGAGCGCCGCAGCGTTCAGTGGACTCTCGCTGAGCGCCGCAGCGTTCAGTGGACTCTCGCTGTGCGCCGAGACTCTTGCCCTGCCGCCCCGCAGTGTCCGTGGGGCCTCGTCCTGCTCCATGCCCCCCTTGCCGCGTTTCACACCCTGCACTTTGTCCCGGGCCCGGTCCCGGGCCCGGGCCCGGGCCCGAACAGCGGGCCCACGATAGATCATGGGCCCGCTGTTCGCAATATGGGCCCGGCGTGCCCGCGCACGCTGTTTGTGGATCGGGACGCCATTCCAATCGCCCGAATCTGCCCTGCATAAAATGGTGACAGAGTTTCGATAGTTAT